>NZ_JBHTTU010000004.1:188067-214714 GCF_042794375.1 Kitasatospora sp. NPDC056531
GCCTCTCCTCGGGGGTGAGAGGCTCCCCGCCACGGTGGTGGACGGTACGGAGGGTGGAGCCGGCGGCCGCGGCCGCGGTGCCGCGCGCGGGCGGCGGGTCGGCGGCTCAGCTCGGCAGGACGAGTCCGGACCCGCCGGCGATGCCCGGGCGGCCGGTCGCGGTGGCGGTGCCGTTCTGCTGGAGCCGGTCGACCAGCAGCGCGGCCAGCGTGCCGAGCTCCTCCTCGGTGCGGGACTGCGCGGTGACGTCCATGCCGACGGTGAGGACACCGTTGACCTGGCCGGTGCGCGCGCTGCGCATCGGGGTGCAGGTGAAGCTGAAGATCTGCTGGATGCGCTGCGCCTCGGGGCGGCCGGACTGGATCCGGACGTCGTTGAGGACGGTGGCGCGTCCGGTGTGGTACGCCTCCGTGACGGCCTGCTGGAGCCCGGCCGCGCCGAGTTCCGGGTAGGCCGCGCCGATCGACCCGTACGCCACCGGGGCGCCGAAGGTGTCGGCGTGCTGGGCGTTGGCGTAGCGGATCTCCTGGCCGGGGCCGTCGGTCAGCATGATCGGGAACGGGGATCCGTCGAAGGCGGCGAACATCTCCTGCTGCTGGGCGAGCAGGTTGTCGCGCAGCCGGATCTCGGAGAGCAGCGCCTCGGCGAGGTGCTGGATGTCGCGCAGCCGCTCGCGCCCCCACTGCCGGGGTTCCCGGTCGAGGACGCAGACGGTGCCGATGACGGTGTTGGTGTCGTCGACGAGCGGGGCGCCGAGGTAGGCCCGGACACCGAGTTCGTCCACGACCGGGTTTCCGGCGAACCGGGGGTAGGCGAGGATGTCGTCCAGCGCGAGGGGCGAGCGCTGGGCGACCACGTGCGGGCAGAAGCCGTGACTCAGCGGCATCTGGCGGGTGGGGAGGTCGAAGGCGATGCCGCGATCCGCCCAGGAGGCGCCTTCTTCGTGCGCGACCTCGGACGAAGTTGGCGGAATGTAGAGCCCTCGGAACATCTGGCGCTCGTCGTTGATGAAGTTGACCATCGCGATGGGAGCGCGGGTGATGCTGGCTGCAAGGTGGGCGAAGCGGTCGAAGGCCTCGTCCGCGGAGGGTTCGTTGAGACCCAGGCTGCGCAACCTGCGGGTCCGCTCGGACTCCCCGGCAGCACCCGGGAACTGGCCTTGAGTGCTCATCACATCAGTCATGGCGCACATGTAATCAGACATTGGGGCGTCGCGGGGCTACCAGGATGGCCCGTCACCCCTGCTGATGAACAGTCAAAGCCGCATGTGAGCGGCCCCGTGGCGGGCTGACGGAGCGGGGGAAGATCACTTCCCACCCGGCGCCGCGCCAAACCCATCGACAAAAAGATGATCCGATTCTCGCCAATCCAAGATCCACTAGCTGTGGAGTCGGGACACACATATGACAATGAGCCCTGCCGAAGACACGGACGGTAGTTCCCGTGATCCCGCCGGGGGAATGGTCGCAGCGGAATCGACGGCGCGAACGGAGGCACGACACCCACCGCAACGAGAGGACCAGAGCATGGCTATGGACTACTTCACCGATGAGCGGCACGAGAGCCTCCGGGCGGAGGTCCGTGAGTTCGCGGAGAAGGAGGTGCGTCCCGAGGTGGCCAGGATGGAGGCCGACCGGGACGTCGAGTTCGAGCTCTCCCGCGAGATCGCCCGTCGCGGCTGGATCGGTGTCACCATCCCCCGCGAGTTCGGCGGCCTGGGACTGGGGCACCTCGCCAAGACCATCATCGTGGAGGAGCTGGCCCGGGTCAGCGGCGCGATGGGCGCGATGGCGCAGGCCTCCCAGCTCGGCGTCGCCAAGGTCATCCACTTCGGCTCGAACACCCAACGGCGTTTCTGGCTGCCGAAGTTCGCCTCCGGGGAGCGCCTTCCGACCATCGCGGTGACCGAGCCGGAGTCCGGCGGCCACGTGCTCGGCATGTCCGGCACCGCCCGCCGCGAGGGCAACGAGTACGTGCTCAACGGCCGGAAGGTGTTCGTCGGCAACTCGCACATCGGCGACGTCCACGGCGTGGTCTTCCGTACGGGCAAGGGCAGCAGGGGCCTGTCCGCCTTCCTGGTCGAGAGCGACCGGCCCGGCTTCCACGCCGGGGCGATCGGCACCCAGGGCGGTCTACACGGCTTCAGCTTCGGCGAGCTGGTCTTCGAGGACTGCCGCATCCCGGCGGCCAACCGGCTGGGCGAGGAGGGGCTCGGCCTCGACGTCGCCTACTCCTCCTCCACCCTCTACGGCCGGCTGAACCTGGGCGCCGTCGCACTGGGCATCCACGTCGCCGTCGTCGAGGACACCGTGCGCTACGCCGAGGAGCGGGTGCTGTACGGCAAGCCGCTCAACGAGCTGAACAGCGTCGCGCTGAAGCTGGGCGAGATGCAGTCCCGGCTGATGACGGCCAAGCTGGCCGCCTACCACGCCTCGCACCTGCTGGACCGCGGCCGGGCCTGCGACGCCGAGCTGATGAACGCCAAGCTCGTCAACACCGAGTACGCGATGGACTCGGCGCGCCAGGCGATGGAGATCTTCGCCGCCCGCGGCACCCAGGAGGAGCACAACATCATCCGCTACCTGCGGGACGCCACCCACGTCTACGCCCCGGCCGGCACCTCGGACGTGCAGAAGTTGCGGCTGGGCCAGGTGGCTTCGGGCACGTACGGCAAGCAGTGGTCGGCCGAGCTGGCCGACGTGGCGAGCTGGGCGTGGACCGAGCTCAACCAGTTGGAGGCCGAGGCGAAGGCGCCGCGCTCGCGGGGCGCCCGGGTGGTGCCGATCTCCATGGCGAGCTGATCCGCGGCGGTCGACCGGGCGGGCCGCGAGCTGCGGCCGACCCGGGGCCGGGACGTGCGCCCGCCCCGGGCGGCGGGCCGGAAACCGCCGCCCGGACGGTGGCGAACCTTCAGCACGACGACTGTTTGACCTGTTCCTGACGGCTCTCCGAGGGGTACGCCCGGCCCTCCCGGAGAGCCGCTCCCGCTTCGCCGTCACCAAGCTGATCTGCGACGTTCCGTCAGCGAACACCCTGAGCGGGAGCGGTCCCCACTGCCATCGACCGTTCACATATCGTCAGTTGATGTTGCGATAAGGGCACCTGGGGCTGATAGGTTTCCTGCCGTCGGCGGCTGTGGCTGCACCCGCCCGGACGGTGACACTGCGTCACTCCGTCCGGCAACCCCGGCCTCGGCGCCCTGAAGCCCGCCCGGGCCGCACGGGCCGACCCCTCCTTCGGACCTGCGACCCGGCCTGCAACTCGGCCCTGCAACAAGGAATCAGATGCCAGGCATATCGGCCCCCCGCACGGGCCACCGCGCCGGCCGGTCCGGCTCCCTCCGCAGCTCGCTCCTCGCTCTCGTGCTGGTCCCCAGCCTGGGCCTCGCCGCCGCCTGGGGCTACGCCGCCTACCTGCTACGCGACTCCGGCCACCGCACCGCGCTGCTGGCCGGCTCCGCCGTCGTCGCCGTGGTCCTGCTGATCAGTTTGGTCCGCGGGATCCGGGCCGCCCGGGCGCTGTCCGCCCGACTGGCGGGACTTCGAACCGACACCCTCGCGATCGCCCAGCAGGAGATCCCCGACGTGGTCGGGCGGCTGCGCGCCGGGGAGACCGTCCCCACCCCGCCCACCTGGGCGCCCTCCCGGCGGATCGGCGACGAGGTCCAGCAGACCTCGGACGGCCTGGCCGCCGTCCGGCAGGCCGCCGTCGCGGCCATCGTCCACCAGGCCCAGGGCCGCGAGGGGACGAAGAAGGTCTTCCTCAACATCGCCCGCCGCACCCAGATCCTGATCCACCGGCAGATCAGCATGCTCGACGCCCTGGAGCGCGAGCACGAGGAACCCGAGCTGCTGCGCGAACTGTTCGCCGTCGACCACCTGGCCACCCGGATGCGGCGCAACGCCGAGAACCTGGTCATCCTCGGCGGCGCGCTGCCCGCCCGGCGCTGGCGCAACGCCGTGCCCATGGTCAACGTGCTGCGCAGCGCCGTCTCCGAGACCGAGAACTACGCCCGCGTGGTCGTCCAGGGCGTGCCCCGGGCCTCGCTCAGCGGGCAGGCCGTCGCCGACGTGATCCACCTGGTCGCCGAGCTGATCGAGAACGGCACCACCTTCTCTCCGCCGTACACCCAGGTGCAGGTCTCCGCGCAGGAGGTCCCCAAGGGCCTGGCGGTCGAGGTCGAGGACCGCGGCCTCGGCATGACCGAGGAGGAGTACGAGCGGCTCAACGAGTACCTGGCCAACCCGCCCGAGCTGGACGTCTCCGCGCTCGGCGACGACCTGCGGCTCGGCCTGTTCGTCGTCGCGCGGCTGGCCGCCCGGCACGACATCCAGGTCACCCTGCGGCCCTCGCCGTACGGCGGCACCCGGGCCGTGGTGCTGGTGCCCTCGGTGCTGCTGGAGCAGGCCGGGCAGCCGGCCGCGGTGCCCGGCCTGCCCTCCGGCGCGCGGGTCACCCGCACGCCGGTGCCGGAGCAGCGGCCGACGGTCGACGGCGACCTCGGGGAGGTCGACGAGCAGCTCTCGGGCGCGCTGGCGGGGGTGCTGAGCGGACTGCTGGGCGAGGGGCCTGCGGCTCCTTCCGCTCCTTCCGTGCCCGAGGCGCCCGCCGCCCCCGGGGAGCCGGACGGCGGTGTGATCATCGGTGAGCTGCTCGCGCCGCAGGACGGGGAGGGTAGCGCCGCCCTCTCCAACGGTGGGCTGCCGGTGGGGGCCGAGATCCCCGGGCTGCCCGGTGCCGTGGTCGTGCCCCGGCCCGCGCTGCCCCGGCCGTACGCCCTGCCGACCGATACCCCGGAGTTCGCTGCCGGTCTCCCGGCGGACGTCGCCTCCGGCCTCGGTTCGGGTGTCGGCTCCGGTGTCGGCTCCGGTCTTGCTTCCGGCCGTGCGGACGGACCGCTCGTGGACCCGGCGGCCGGGCTCGACGGGGTCACCGCCGATCCCTCGGCGCCCACCCACGAACGCCCGCAGGAGGACCACGTGGAGCATGGCCCGGACGGCGAACTGCGCACCCCGCGGGTCCTGCCGCAGCGGGTCCGCAACGCCAGCCTCGCCGAGCAGCTCCGCGAGGCCAACGCGCCGGGTGCGATGATGCCGCCGGCGTCGTCAATTCCGTCAATGCCCTCGACGCCCTCGATGCCGTCCACCGCGCCGACTCAGCCGTACGGGGGGCACGCCGCTCCGACCGGCCCCCGGTACGACGGCGGCGAGGCCGACGAGTTCTCACCGGCACGCTCGCGCGCCACCATGGCCGCCATCCAGCGCGGCACCCGCAGCGCCCGCGCGGCCGGTACCGAACCGGACGCGCCCGCCCCCGCCCCCAACCCGGCCGCACCTTCCGCCCCCCGGGAAGCCCCTGCGGACGCCTCCGCCGTTCAGGAAGCCAAGGAACAGCAGTGATGACGCAGCACACCGACACCCAGCGCGACCTCAACTGGCTGCTGGACCAGCTGGTGGCGCGGGTACCCGAGACCCGGCACGCCATCGTCCTCTCCGAGGACGGACTGCTGGTCGGCATGTCCCAGGGCCTCGACCGGGCCGACGCCGAGCACCTGTCCGCCGTCGCGTCCGGCCTGCAGAGCCTCGCCCGCGGCGCCGGGCACCGCTTCAACGGCGGCAGGGTCCGGCAGACCGTGGTCGAGATGGACCAGCTGTTCCTGTTCGTCACCACCGCCGGGCAGGGCGCCCGGCTCGCCGTCCTCACCAGCGAGCAGGTGGACGCCGGACTGATGGCCTACGAGATCAACGTGCTGGTCAAGCAGGTCGGCCAGTACCTCACCGCGGCGCCGCGCAGCGACGCCGGCCAGGTCGGCGCGGGTGGCGGTGCGTGACCACCGCCGACGCCGACGAGGGCTGGTTCTACGACAAGGACGCCGGCCACCTGGTCCGTCCCTACGCGATCACCAACGGGCGCACCGGCCCGGTCCGTGACGGCTTCGCCCTGATCACCCTGGTGGTCACCGCCGACCCTCGCACCGACACCACCCGGTTAACACCCGAACCGGCCGCGATCCTCGACCTGTGCCGCGAACGCCCGCTGGCCGTGGCCGAGATCGCGGCCACCCTGGACCTGCCGGTGAGCGTGGTCAAGGTGCTGCTGGACGACCTGGCGGAGGCCCGGCTGATCCTCACCCGGGCACCGGTCCAACTCGCCGAGGCGCCGGACATCTCGCTGATCCAGGCCGTGATCGAGGGCGTCCGCCGGCTCTGACCGGTCGGCCCGCCCTCCCCGCACCACCCAGTTCCCATCCAGGAGACCCGAATTGACGACCCAGAGCCTGGTGCCGGGCGCGGTCAAGATCCTCGTCGCCGGCGGCTTCGGCGTCGGGAAGACCACCATGGTCGGCTCGGTCAGCGAGATCGAACCGCTGCAGACCGAGGAGCGGATGACCCGCGCCAGCATCGGGATCGACAGCCTCGAAGGCGTCCAGGACAAGTCCACCACCACGGTGGCGATGGACTTCGGGCGGATCACCGTCCGCGAGGACCTGGTGCTCTACCTCTTCGGCACGCCGGGGCAGTTCCGGTTCTGGTTCATGTGGGACGACCTCGCACTCGGCGCCCTCGGGGCGATCGTCCTCGCGGACACCCGGCGGCTCGAATCCAGCTTCGCCGCCGTGGACTTCTTCGAGCAGCGGGGCATCCCGTTCGCGATCGGAGTCAACTGCTTCCACGGCCGGCGCGACGCCAGCCCGGAGGACGTCCGCCGCGCCCTCGACCTCGGGCCGGAGGTGCCGGTGGTGCTGTGCGACGTCCGGGAGCGGGCGTCCAGCAAGGAGCTGTTGCTCGCCCTGCTCGACCGGGTGCACCGGGACGCGCTGGCGGCCGGTCGGCGGTAGGAGCGACTCACCGTTTGACGTTTGGCGTTTGACGTTTGGTGTTTGGCAATCGGCGCTTCGCCCTTGGCAATTGGCGCCTGCCGCCAGCCGCCTGCCCGCTGCTAGGCCTTCACCGACGGGCCTTCACCGACGGGCCTTCACCGACGCGAGCTTGAGGTCGGTGAGCGCGTCGACCAGCGTGGCCAGTTCGGGGACGTCGGCGGCCTTGGCCAGGGTCGCCTCCAGGGTGGCATCGTGCACCGGGCGGGCGGCCTCCAGCAGGGCGCGGCCCTCCGGCGTCAGCTCGGTGTAGATGCCCCGGCGGTCGTCCGCACAGAGGTAGCGGCTGAGCAGGCCGCGGTCCTCCAGACGGGAGACCAGGCGGGTGGTCGCGCTGCTGCTCAGCGCCGCCGCGCGGGCCAGCTGCTGCATCCGCATGTGCCAGCCGTCCTGCCGGGACAGGGCCTCCAGCACGGTGTACTCGACCACCGAGAGCTGGTGCTCGGCCTGGAGCGCCTTCTCCAGAGCGGTTTCGATCAGCCCGTGCAGTGCGGCGAGCGTGCGCCAGCCACTGGCCCGGACCTCGGCGGCGTCATCGCGGATCCCCATGGCTCGCCTTCCCTTCGCGTTCGCCCGGACGTCCCGTTGCGTCTCCTCTCCGACAAGTATGACAGTCAGCGCCGATTATCTATCTCTGCAATTACTTCGACTCATGCCTTTCCGGTGACCGCCTCCTCAGGCGCCCAGGCCGCCGAGCAGAGCGCGGCGGCCAACGCCTCGGTGTAGGCGGCGGCCGCCAACCAGGCGGTGGCGAAGGCCTCGTGGTCGTCCTGGACGATCCGGCCGAACACATCGCGCTGCTGGTTCGCCGCAGCCGCCCGGAGGCCGTCCAGGAGCTGGGCGGCGGTGGCCAGTCCGGCGGCCCGCAGCAGGCTCAGGTCCGCCGCCGCCGTGGCCGTGCGCGGGGCCAGGGCGTGCCGGCCGGTGGTGACCGTCTGCTCCACCCGGCGGCCCAACACGTGCACGGGCGGACCCTCCGGGGGCAGGGCCGGTGCCGTCGTGGGGCCGGCCGCGGTGCCGGCCGGGAGGTCGGCGGTCTGGAGGCGCTCCAGGCCGAGGTTGACCCGACCCGCGCGGTCGGCGGGTAGGGGGAGCGGGTCGGGGGCGTCCGGAGCCGTACCGATCGCGAGCAGGCGCAGCTCCGGCCGGTCCGCGCGCTCCAGCCGGCCGATCACCCGCAGCCGCAGGCCGGGGGCGGTGGCGAGCAGCGCGAGGTTGGCCCGGAAGGCCAGCTCGGGGTGCTCGTGGCCCGCACGCAGGACGATGACCAGGCCGCCGTCCAGGCCGCCGTCCGGACCGCTGGCGCCGCACCGGGCGAGCAACCGGGGCTCCCCGCCCGGCCCGTGCGCAGCGATGCCCAGCAGGTTGACGTCCAGGAACAACAGATCGCTCCCGGCCGGGCGGCTCTCGTACGGGAGCTCCTGCGCCGCGAGGGCCCGCGCCACCTGGGCAGCCGGCTCGTCTGACCAGAGCCGGGCTGCCGGCGGCGCCGTCCAGTCCGTACCCGCCGCGCGGACCGCGCGGACCGAGGCCCCGGCGCCCAGCCGCCCGGTGACGGACCTGGTCGTACCTTGGACGGCCAGCCCGGCGCGGCTGAACTCGCGGTGGCTGAGCGCGGCATCGCCCAGCCGGACCGTCCGGTTGCCCGCCCCGACCGCGAGCGGGGCGGCGACCGCCGCGTCGCCGTGCGGCGTCACCTCGGCGACCGTGCTCAGCCGGCCGTCGGCGTCCACCGCCCAGCTGACCACGCCCGCGTGGGTGGCGGTCAGCACCGGTTCGGCGAACAGCCCGAACAGCCGCAGGCCGCCTTCCTCGGCGTAGTCCTGACGGGCGGTACCGCGCAGTTCGGGGGTGGAACCGGTGCTGGTGGCCAGGGCGGTGGTGAGGCCCAGCAGGTCACGCAGGGCGGCGACCAGGTCGGCCAGCCGGTGGTCGGGAGCGCCGGAACGCGCCGCCCGGATCCGGGTCACCACGGCGACCGCCGCCGCGGCCGGACGGTACAGCCCCGCCAGCCGCGCGCGGTGGGCGGCGCGCAGCAGCTCGGCCTGGGAGACGGCGCCCGCCCCGCTCACCCCGGCCGCCAGGACGGCGCAGGCGGCCCGGTGGAGGTGGCGGGCGGCGGCGAGTTCGGGCGGGGTGAGGGGGGTGGGGGCGGGTGTTGCGGCGTCGCGTTCGCTCACGGCACCGGGCGCCTCCGGGGCTTCGGTTGCCTCGGGAGGTTCGGATGCTTCGTGCGCGTCGGGCGCCGCAGGCGGTTCGGGCGCCGCAGGCGGTTCGGAGGCGTCGGCGATCGGGCAGAGGGTGACGGCGGCGGCCCGGTGGACGCAGGCAGGGGTGAGCAGGCAGCCGCAGTGGACGTCGGCCGGGTCGGCCACCACCCCGCCCGGGGCGCGCAGGACGAGCAGGGACTCCTCGTCCACCTGCACCCGCCACTCCTCGCCGTTGCGGGTGACCGGCCGCTGCGCCAACTTCGCCGCCGCCCCGTCCAGCCGCTTCTGCAGCCGGGCACTCAGCCCGGCCACCACCTCGGCGACCACCTCGGGCCGGACACCCGGCCAGTCGTCCCCACGCATCGTCGCGCTCATCGCACCTTCTCCCCCACCCAGCGGGCCAGTTCCAGCGGACTCAGTGCCGCCACGGGCATTCCGGCCGCGACCAGTTGGCCCGCGACCGCCTTGGAGTACCGGGCCGTCCCGGTGTCGTCCAGCGCCGCGCAGCCGAGCAGGTGCACGCCGGAATCCACCAGCGCCCGGGTCTGCGCGAGCAGCCCGGTGACCGGGCCGCCCTCCTCGAAGTCGCTGACCACCGCGACCAGCGTCCGGGACGGCACCGTCACCAGCTCCCGCGCGTACCGCAGCCCGCTCGCGATGCTGGTACCGCCGCCGACCCGCACCTCCAGCAGCAGGCTCAGCGGATCCGCCACCCGCTCCGTCAGGTCGAGGACCTCGGTGGAGAAGGCGACGAAATGGGTGCTCAACGAGGGCACCCCGGCCAGGATCGCGGCCGTCAGCGCCGCCCAGACCGTGGAGGCCTCCATCGACCCCGAGACGTCCACCACCAGGATCAGCCGCCAGTCGTTGGCCTGCCGCGCCCTGGTCCGGAACACCGGGCGATCGGGCACGATCAGGGTGCCGACGCCGTCCGGCGCGGGACGGGCGGTGGCGAGGTTGGCCCGGATGGTCCGATCGAGGTCCAGCCCGCCGCCGGGGCGCCGGGACGGGCGCGGCACACTGATCCCGGTCAGCGCCGGGCGCAGCCTCGTCGCCAACTCCCGGCTCAACTCGTCCACCAGGCGCCGCACCAGCGGGCGCATCCGCGCCACCCGGGCCTCGGGCAGGCTGCCCGCGTGGTCCAGCACCGTGCGCAGCAGCTCGACGGAGGGGCGGACGGCGGACGGGTCGATCGCCTCCAGGACGTCGGTCCGGCCGTGGGCGACGGCGGCCGCCAACACCTCCTCCCGTACGCCCGGACCGAACAGCGCCTCCAGTTCCTCCGCCCACTCGCGGACTCCGGGGAACGACGTCTCACGGCCGCCTCCCCTGCCGCTCCTGCTGTCCAGGCCTGGACCGGAACCCTCACCGTGCCCGCTGCCGTACAACTCGTCCAGCGCGGTGGCGAGTCGGGCGCAGCGGCCACTGAGGCCGCCGGTGCCGGACCGGCCGAGCAGCAGGCGCCAGCGCTCGGCGGGGGTGAGGGCGTGCGCGGGGTACGGCGACTGCTCGGTGCGGAGCGGGGCCGGCTCCGGCTCGGTGTGCTGGGGAGCGGATGGCAGCAGGCCGCGACCGGCGAGCGTCTGACGGGCGGCCAGATCCGCGCGGACCCAACCTGCCAGCAGTGCCGGGTCGGTCTGCTCGGGCAGGGCGGCCAGCCGGGCGCCGAGGCGCTCCTCGACCAGGGCCAGCAGTCGGTCGCGGGCGGCCGGGCTGAGCGTGTCGAAGCCCGCGCGCAGTGCGGGCAACCGGTCCAGGAACGCGGCGTCCGGCAGCGAGCCGACCCGCTCCAGCACGGGCTCCAGCGCCTCGGGCGCGCTGTCGAACAGCCCCTCCGCGGCGGTCAACACCCCGGCCAGCGCCCGCCCGAGCACCTGCCGCGCCCGCGCGTCGGTCGCCCCGTCCACCCAGGACGCGGCCCGCCCGCCGAACACCTCCGCCGGCTCCTGCCCGAGCAGCACCCGCACCGCCCCGGCCGCGCCCCGCACCAACGGGCTCCCCCGCTCGGCGAGTTCGGCCAGCACGAAGCCCAACCGCACCCCGCCGAGCCGATCCGCCCGCCGCGCCAACTCCACCAGCGCCCGCGCGTCCCCCGTATCGTCCGACCCGCCCATCCCCTCCAACTGCCGCACCGCGGCGGCAGCCAGCACCTCCTGGGCAGCCCCGAAGAAGTCACCTCGGGCCGCCGCCCCGGTCGCCGCGGCGGCGTCTGTCGGAGGCTCGGGAGTCGCTGTGGCACCGGGGAAGTGGAAGTGGCCGGCGGTGAGGCGGTCCAGGAGGGTGAGGGCGTCGAGGAGGTCGGGGAGGGTGGCGGACGTGGGGAGGGTAGTGGTGAGCTGGGTGAGGCGGGTTCGGGTGAGGGTGGGGAGGGCGCAGGACGCGGCGGCGGTGAGGCCGTCGATGATCTCGCGGGGGGTGGGGTCGTCGGAGAGGCGGGTGCGGAGGGTGCCTTCGGCGGCTTGGGCGGGGGTGACGCCGCGGGTGGCGGCGACGGTGAGCATGGCAGCGGCGATGGGGGTCCAGTGCAGGCGCCAGCGGGTGCCGAGGGTCTCGGTGCCGCCGGGGCCGGTGGTGGGGACGGGTTCGGCGTAGCGGACGCCGCAGGCGGTGAGGCGGTGGAGGAGGATCTCGCGGCGGCGGTCGAGGGGGCTGCGCAGGGGGTCGAGGCGCAGGTCGCGCGGGCCGGGGTCGGTGGGACCGGGGAGGCCGAGTTCGGCGAGGAGGGTCTCGACGGCGGGGGCGAGTCCGCTGCGCGGGGCGGCGGGGGTGGGACGGCCGGTGCGGGTGCCGATCAGGACCTGTTCGAGGGCGCGGGCGACGGCCCGGCCGCGACCGAGGGGTTCGCCCTGGGCGAGGACGGTCTGGACGGCTTCGACGAGTTCGCCGCGGCCGGGGGCGGCGTGGCCGCGCAGGCGGGCGAGGTCGCCGGCGAGGCGGACGATCTCTCGGGCGTCGGCCGGGCCGGACGGGTGGTCCTGGGTGCGCAGGGCGGCGCAGATCCGGACGGCGGTGGCGGTGAGCGCCTCGGTGAGGTGCTCCGGGTCGCCGCCGGCGTCGAGGACGGTGTGCTGCCACTCCGGGTCGCGGATGCCGGCCGGGTAGCCGGAGCGGGCGTCGAGCAGCGGGTAGGTGTACGGGATCAGGGACAGGACGTGCCCGGGCTCGTCCGGGTCGGACGGTTGCTCGGGGGCGGTCGGCCCGTCCAGCAGCGCCGGGGCGTGGAAGGCGCCGACGACGACGGCGATCCGGCGCCCGTCGGCCGAGGCGGCGCGGATACGGGCGCGCATCCAGGCCTCACGGCGCAGGTCGTACGGGTCGACGCCGGGGCCGTGCTCGGCGTCGTGCCGCAGCGCCCACCCGACCAGCAGGGCGGCGCGCCGGACGGCCTCGGGGGTGGAGCCTGGGGCGGCGGTCTCGACCAGGCGGTCCCACAGGTCCTCGTCGGAGTCCCGGCCGGTGAGGCGGTGGCGCAGCGCGTCGGCCACCCCAGGGGCGTCGGCCGATCCGGAGGCGTCGGCCGGTCCGGCCGACCGGGCGCTCCGGGCTGCGGCGCGGTGGGCGAGCGGCAGGTCGCAGGCGATGGCCTCGACGCCGTTGCGCCGGGCCCAACGCAGGGCGGCGAGCTCCGGGGAGAAGTCGGCGAAGGGGTAGAAGGCCGGGCCGGTCGACTCGGCGGAGTCGGCGGGGGCGGCCGCGAGGGCGACCGGGGCCTCGGTGGCCTCATCGGCCAGCCAGTCGAGCCAGGGCTGGAACTCGGCGGGCAGTTCGACCAGCACCGCCCCCGGGCGGGCGGCATCGAGCAGCGCGGGGAGGATCGCGCTGAGGGACGGCGCGTGGTGGCGCACGCCGATCAGGTAGGGCCCGGGACCGTCGGTGCCGGAGCCGGCCAGCCGCTCCGACTCGGCCCGGACGTCGGGACCGGCGTCGACCCCGACGGCCCCGCACCCGTAGGCCCCGAACCCGTCGGCGGCGGCCCCGACGGCGTCGGGCCCGACGGCCTCGTCCGGGGTGGGCTTCCCCGCGCTGCTCGTCATCGTCAGGCCTCCAGCGCCGAGCGGAGGTCCCACAGGGTGCGCCAGGTGGCGGCGCCCTGTTCGGCGCGGCGGCGGACCGGGCCGTCCCAGTAGCCGAGCAGGCGGGCCGCGTCGGCCGGGTCGTCCTTGCGGACCACGCCGAGGAGTTGGCCGGGCAGGCGGCCGAGGAGGTCGCCGCCGTCGGGCAGGTAGGCGGCGGTGACGCCGAGCGCGGTGGCGACGGAGACGGCTTCGGCGGTGCTCATCACGGTGGAGGGGCGTTCGACGTCCCAGCCCTCGGTGGAGCGGCCGGTGCGCAGGTCGCGGAAGGCGGTGACCAGGGCCTCCAGGACGGCCTCGTCCACGGCGTAGCCGGCGCCGGCCCGGGCGACGGCGGCGGTGGACTGGCGGCGGACCAGCTCGACCTCGGCGGCGAGGCTGCCGATCGGGCCGACCGTCTCGAAGTTGAACCGCCGTTTGAGGGCGGCGGACATCTCGCTGACGCCCTTGTCGCGCAGGTTGGCGGTGGCGATCAGGGTGAAGCCCGCGGCGGCGTGCAGCTGAGCGTCTGGGCTTCCGGCCAACTCCGGTACGGCGATGCGCCGTTCGGAGAGCAGGGAGACCAGGGCGTCCTGCACCTCGGGCAGGCAGCGGGTCACCTCCTCGACCCGGGCGACTGCTCCGGTGGTCATCGCGGTGAGCACCGGGGAGGGGACGAGGGCCTCGCGGCTGGGGCCCTTGGCGAGCAGCAGGGCGTAGTTCCAGCCGTACTTGAGTTGGTCCTCGGTGGTGCCGGCAGTGCCCTGGACGGTGAGCGCGCTGGTGCCGCAGACGGCGGCGGCGAGCAGTTCGGAGAGCATGGACTTGGCCGTGCCGGGCTCGCCGACGAGCAGCAGGCCGCGCTCCCCGGCGAGGGTGACGACACAGCGTTCGACCAGGGCGCGCTCGCCGACGAACTTCGGCTCGACGGCAAGGCTGCGGCGCCCGGCCTTGAGCTTCTCGCCGGCGCTGCCCATGACGAAGGTCACGACGGCGCGCGGGGTCAGGCGCCAGCCGGGCGGGCGCGGGCCGCTGTCGTGGGCGGCCAGGAACTCCAGTTCGGCGGCGTACTTCTCCTCGGGCGGGACGATCTGCCGTACGGGGGTGGCGGTGTCGTCGCCGGTGGTGGTCTCGGTGGCGGTCATCGGCGGGCCTTCCTGCGCTTGCTGGTCTGGAGCTCTTCGTAGCCGGGGGCATCGCCGTCGAGGGTGCGCTGCCACGCCCGGGCGAACAGTTCGGGGACGGTCAGTCGCGGCAGCACCGGCTGGTGGGTGGGCAGTTCGTACAGGGCCGCCTTCCACGTCTCGACCGGCAGGGCGGGGGCCTTGGCCTCCTGCCAGCCGCCGGGCAGGAAGAGGCTGCGGCCGGCCCGGGCGCGCTTGGCTTCCAGCACCAGTCCGCCGGCGGCGAGTTCGGCGCGGGCGCGCTTGAGCCGGGCCGGCTTCCAGCCCGTCCAGCGGGCGGTGTTCCGGTCGGTCGGGTCGGGCAGGGCGAGCAGTTGGAGGTAGAGCGCGGCTGCGTCCTCGCCGAGGCCGTGGGTGCGGGCCGCCTCGGCGACCAGCTCGGGGACGCTCAGCTGCGGGTTCTGCAGCCAGGACGGTCCGTCGGCGGCGACCGTCACCGCGGCGGCGGAGGCGGCCAGGTGTTCCGGTTCACCGCCCAGGATGGACTCGACCGCGGCCCGCTCGCCGCGGAACCAGTAGTTGCCGGCGAGCCCGTCGAGCAGCTCGAGCAGTGGGTCGTCCGGGCCGGTGAGGCCGGCCGGGCGCAGCCGGACCCGTTCGAACTCGGCCTGGTACGGGGCGAGGACGAGCGCCGGGCCACAGCGGACCAGGCCGTCCGGGTCGGCGCCGCCCTCGGCGGGCAGGCCGAAGTGGGTGCGCAGGACTGCGGAGAGCGAGGTGTCCTCGGCGGTGCGGACGAGGACCACGTCGAGCAGCAGGTCAGGATCCGCCAGGCGATTGCGCAGCGCGGCGGCGGCCCGGGGCATCAGCGACCGCAGCGGGCTGTCGGCGGGCAGGTGGTAGGCCAGCCAGCGCAGGGCTTCGACGGCGGAGCCCAGCGCGCGGGCGTCGGGCACGGCGGATGCGTCCTCCGGCTCCAGCAGGCGGGTGGCCGGGTCGGCGCCGGTGAGGCGGAAGGTGGTGGTGCCGGTCAGCCACGGGGTGTGGGCGGGGTTGAGCACGGCTTCGATGGCCGTGATGGGCACGCCCCGGACGCCGGCCTGTGCCTCCTCGGGCAGGGTGACGAGCCGTCCGAAGTGGCGGATCCAGGCCTCGGCCCCGGCGGCGAGGTCGGGGCCCTCGGTCCACAGTCGCTTCGGGTCGTCGGTGGGCAGCAGTGCGCCCCAGACGGCGGCGATGCCGGCGTGGTCGTGTCCGCGCAGCCAGTGCTGGGCGGCCCTGACCTCGACGGGCTTGAGGCCGTACTCGGCGGGGACCTCGGCGTTGCCCCAGTGCAGCAGGCTGGGCGGCGGGCTGAGCAGCAGGGTGGCGCGGGCGGCGCCGATGCCGGTGAGTTCGGCGAAGGCGGTGGCGCGTGCGGGGTCCCAGGGGACGGCGCGGCGCAGGGCGGCGACCCGCCAGAACTTGGCGATCCAGGCGGCGCTGACCCGCTCCTCGGTGCCGCGTTCCTCGACGGTGGTGAAGTGGGCGACGGGGCCGAACGTCCCGCTCGGGTCGTGGTCGACGGCGAGCCAGCGGACCGTGCCGTCGGTGGCGTGGCCGCGGTGGCCGAGGATGACGACGGTGCGGTCGCCGTGGCGCAGCACCTCGCCCTGGCGGAAGGTCACCGGTCCCGGGGCCTTGGCGCGCTCGTCGGTCTCGGCGAGGACGATCTCGCGCAGGGTGGCGCCGCGGTCGGCGAGCGGGCCCTTGGTGAGTTCGCCGAGCAGCAGGACCAGCGTGGAGCGGTGGGCCGGTTCGGTGAGCGGGGCGGCCACGGCGTGGGCGAGGACGTCCAGTCGGCCGAGCAGGTGCAGCCAGCCGTGGCCGATGTCGCCGCCCTGCAGGGTGACGGTGGTCGGGGTGGTCCAACCGTCGCCGCTCGTGGCGGGCGGGGCGGCGAGGGCCGCGCTGACGGTGCGCAGGTTGTTGAGCACCCACCAGCGGTCGGCCGAGCCCCAGGTGTTGCCGAAGCCGCCGAGGCCGGGCAGGACGGTGCCGACGGCCACGCGCAGCTCGTGGTCGCGGCCGTGCTCGGGCCGGTACTCGGCGGCCTTCGTCTTGCTCGGGCGCTCGGCCTCGGGCTGCGGGACGAACCGGGCGATCCGGTCGAGCAGGTCGGCGGCGGCGCGGGCGAGCCCGGCGACGCCGGCCAGCAGCAGCGGGTGGCTGATGCCGGGCAGCAGCTCGCCGACCGCCTGGACGGGCAGGCTGCGGCGGGCACTCTTGTGCTGGGCGACCTGGCGCCGGACGCCCTGGACGGTGATCCAGAGTCGCTCGTCCTCGGGCTCCGGCTGGACGTCGACGGGCCAGGCGGCGTCGATCAGTGCGGCGGCCTGCTCGACGTCGACGGCGCGCAGGACGCGCGAGCCGGCCTCGTCGCGGGACCGCAGGGCGTGCCAGTGGTCGAGCGGCGGGACGAGCACGGTGCCGGCCGCGGAGAGCTCGCCGGAGCGGCAGGAGCGCAGGTCGGCGGTGTGGTCGCGGCGGTCGGCGAGGTCGGGCAGGCAGAGGGCGTAGGAGTCGCCGCCCGGGTCGACGACGAGCGGGCCGGCGTCGCCGGGCAGGGTGAGCCGACCGACCGGGGCGGAGACCGGATGGTTGCCGGTCAGTGGCAGGACGATGTGCTGCCCGTCGGTGGTGAAGGTGGTGACGGCTCGCCCGGGGTCGATCCGCACCCAGCTGCCGAGCACCGTGCCGTCGGTGCCGAACGGGGTGTGCTCCAGGCCGGACTGCAGCGGCAGCAGTCGGGGGCTTCCGTCGACAAGTCGGCCGGCAGCGGCGGTGGCGGCGATCACGGGCGGTTCGGCGGCGCGGCCGAGGGCGCCGGTGACCGGGTCGAGCTCGCGCAGGACGAGGCCCTGCTCGCCCGGGCGCGGCGTCCAGTAGCTCGTGCCGTCGCCGAGGACGCGGTGCTCGGCGGGCAACCGGGTGTCGCCGGGGTGCAGCGGGCGCTCGCCGGTGGTGCGGCCGCCGCCGGGCAGCGGGAGGGACGGGGCGGCCGGCTGGCGCTCGCCGTA
The DNA here is from genome assembly GCF_042794375.1 of Kitasatospora sp. NPDC056531. Lineage (NCBI taxonomy): Bacteria > Bacillati > Actinomycetota > Actinomycetes > Kitasatosporales > Streptomycetaceae > Kitasatospora > Kitasatospora sp. NPDC056531. The sequence goes on from NZ_JBHTTU010000004.1 coordinate 205,390, forward strand.
GTGGTAGCCGACGATGGTCTGACCGCCGAGTTCGACGGTCTCGTCCGGGCGGCTGGACCAGTAGCCGACCTGCTTGCCGTCCTGGTGGTAGGCGACCAGGAGCTCGCCGTCGACGAAGCGCAGCCGGGGCCGGTTCCACTGGTCCAGCTTGGGCAGGCGCAGGGTGTGCTCCAGCACGATGCCCTGGGGGCCGACCACGACGGCCTTGTCGAGGCGGGCGAGGATCAGGTTCGGCCAGGCGTCCTCGACGATCAGGCCGGTCAGGCCCGTGGTGCGGTAGCCGGGGGCGTCGTTCGGCGGGGCACTCTCTGGGGCGTTGGGGTCGGCTGGGTCGGCGAGCTTGGCGAGCGCCTCCTCCAGCGCGGGCCAGCCGAGTTCGTCCAGGATGCCGGCGCCGAGCGCACGGGCGAGCAGCCCGGCGACGTCGAGCGCGGCGATCTTCTCGGCGGCGGCCGGGGCGACCGCGCGGATGGCGGTGCGGTGCTGGGTCAGCGAGCGGACCAGGTCGGCGGCGCCGGCCAGGCCGCGGGCGGCGGCGAGTTCCTCGGCGCGCTCCTCGGCCCATTCGGCGAACAGCTGGCGCATCAGCCGCAGCGCGGGCACCTGGCGCTTGACGGCCGTCTCCCACGCGGGCGGGGTGGCCTGGCGCAGCAGCAGACGGAAGCGCGGGTCGGCGGCGACGGCGGCCAGGCGGGTGCTGTCGGGGCCGCACTGCTCGACCCAGCCGCGCAGGTCGGGTTGGTCCCTGGGCGACGGGTCGGCGACGGGCACGCCTGCGGCCAGCAACAGGTCCAGCAGGTCGATCCGGGTGTGGCTGGCTCGGATGCCGGTGAACAGGTCGACCGGGACGGCGTCGGCGCGCAGCCGCTCGGCCATCCGGCCGACCAGGGCGATGGTGGCGGGGCAGCTGGGCCGGGCGCGCCAGCCGCGGCCCAGGTGGTGGCACCAGCGCTGGAGCCAGGCGGCGGCGGGCTCGGCGCCCTCCGTGCCCGGGCCGGTGAGCAGCTGCTCGGCGCCGGTCTCGGCGAGCACCTCCAGCCAGGCCGCGTCGTGCGGGGCGGCGTCGGAGCCTGCCGGGTCGGGCAGCAGCTCCAGCAGACGGGCCCGGACGGCGGCGTCCTTCCGGCCGAGTGCGACCAGCGGGCCGTGCCAGGACTTCCAGAAGGCGGCGGGCGCCCGGTTGACCGCCGGGGAGTCCAGCAGTTCGGCGAGCAGCTCCTGTTCGTGCTCGGCGCGGTCGAGCCCGGCGGCCCGGATCAGCGCGCGGGCGTCCTCGGCGACCCCGGCGTAGGGGGACATGCCTGCCGCGGAGCGCTCGGTGCACAGCTGGCGGAAGCGCTGCCAGGCCGTCAGCGGATCGAGCCGCTGGGCGAGCTCCTTGACGTACTGGCGCAGGGACTTGACGGTGAGCGCGCCGGCCAGGGCGAACTCCAGGAAGACGGCGCGCAGCCGCTCCTCGTCCACCGCCAGGTTGTGGGTGCGCTCGGCCTCACGGGCCTTGCCGAACCAGGCGGCGGCGTAGCTCTGGTTGCCGTGGGCGAGGAAGATCCGGCCGACCTCCTCACAGAAGGTGGGAAGGAAGTGCGGCACGGCGCGGCCGAGCCGGGTGGCCAGTTCGTCGAAGCCGTCCTTGGCGGCGCCGGGCTTGGACCTGGCCTGGCGGGCGAGCCGCTCCAGCTCCTTGACCAGGGCGAGTGCGTGGTGCCCGTTGGCCGGGTCGTGGACCAGCGCCCAGGCGGGGAAGCCGAGCGCCTCCTGGCGGACCTGGCCGACCTCGGCGGGCTCCCCCTCCGGGGCGAGGCCGAGGAACTCGAGGGCGAGGTCCTCGGCCCGGCCGAGCGCGCCGGGGACCAGCCGGACGATCCGGCGGCCCTCCAGGGCGGGGTGGGCGTAGCCGCGGGCGGTCAGCACGTCGGCGGCGCTGTCGGGGCGGCCGGCGCCGGGCAGGGTGCCGGGCGGGAGCACGGCGCCGGCGTCGAGCAGGGCCTCGGGCGTGGCGGTGTCCTGGTTCGGGACGGTGGTGGTCATGCGGCTTCCTCCCCTTCGATCGTGCGGCCCGCGTACAGGGCGGCGGCCATCCGCATGCCCTCGGACCAGGCCACCGGTCCGACCTCGGCGAGCGGCAGGGCTCGACCGTCGGGGCGCGCCCAGCTGAGCGCCCCGGTCTCGCAGGCGTCGTACTCGTAGTAGTCGCCGACCCACACCCGGGCCTCGACGGTCCGGCCGTTCTCGGTGATCGGCTGCACGGCGGAGCCACCGCGGACCCGGCACCCGAGCCGGGTGCAGCGGCCGAGCAGTTCGCGCAGTTCGCGGTAGCGGCCGCCGGCGTAGGTGGTGACCTCGGTGCCGGCCGGCGGCGCTTCGGGCCGGTGCCAGACCTCGCGGTAGAGCTGCTGGACGCGCTGGGAGACGCCGAGTTCGGCGGCGAACTCGCGGAGCTCGTCGAGGTCCTGGAGCAGCACGGGGTGGGGTATCAGGATCTCGCCGTCGGTGAGGCGCACGGTGTCGCCGTCCAGGTCGACCAGGCCGAGGCCGCGCTCCGGGTCCGCTCCGCGCAGGAAGCCGGCGACGGCGCCGTCGGGGCCGGTGACCACGAGGTCGCGCAGGACGGCCTGCCAGGCCTCGTCCGGCCAGACGGCGGTGATCGCGGCGGCCGGCACCGGCAGCGAGCGCACCATCCACCGCTCGACGTCCTCCTGGCAGCGCCGCTCGTGCGCGGCCAGCCACTCGGCGAGCTGCTTGAGCTGGGTGACCACAGGGTCGTCACCGAGCTTCGACGGCAGGGACTTGAGCTCGCGGCCCGCCGCGTTGCGGCACACCACCTTGCCCTCCCCGTCGAGCGTGACGCGGTACCCTCCCGCGCCCGTCTCCACCCATGCCACAGCCGTGCTCCTCCCACCCGGGGACGTCGCTCTGATCACCTGCTGACCAGCGATGCGAGGAACGTAGCGAGGGTCACTGACAACGCGACGGGCGAGGTGGAGACGGGTGGTGGGCCGCAGGGTCCAAACCACTCGAACGGGTGGTCGAGACCGACGGCAGGGCCCTCAGCCCAGCGGCACGCAGAAGTGGACCCTGCGCCCGGTCGGCGACGGCAAGTACGAGCTGGTCGGTGCCGACGGCGGCTGGCTCACCAGCAGCACCCGCGCCGTCGTCCTCGGCGTCTGGCAGTGCACCGGCGACGACAACCGGCGCCGGCGCATCTCCGGCTGATCCCCAAGCGGTGTCCCGACCGTCGGCCCGGCCACCGCCGGGCCGACGGTCACCCACACGGACGGCTTTGGTCGATTCGCACACCCCCGAGCCACAGGGCGCCTAACGTCGGGAACCCGCACCGGTTGACCTTGGGGGTTCAGCGTTGAACACGTCCTCGTCCGCCACGCCTCCACCGATGTCGTGGCAGTACTGCGGCGACCAGATCAAGCTCTGGCGCGCTCGCGCCGGAGTCAGCCGGGAGGATCTCGCGGCACAGGCCGGGTACAGCTACGAGAGCCTGAGATCGATGGAGGCGGGGCGGCGCAAGCCCTCGCTGCACCTGTTGCAGGTGGCCGACGAGATGTGCGGCGCGAAGGGGATCCTGATGGCTGGAGCACAGTTCCTCAAGCCGGAGAAGTACCCCCATTTCGCCGAGGATTACATGCGCTACGAGGCTGAGGCCGTGGTCATCCACTGGTACGAGACCCTCCTCATCCCAGGGCTTCTCCAGACAGAGGAAACGGCGAGAACGCTTCTCAGCGCGAACTGGCCTCCACTCGATGACGAGACCATCGAGGAACGCGTCACAGCGCGTCTCGAACGTCAGGAATTGTTGAAGACACAGACTAAGTCCTTCAACTTCCTCATCGGCGAAGCAGCGCTTCGAAACCCGCTCGCGGCGGAGGACGCCTACAGGTGTCAGCTGCTTCACCTCCTGGCTGTCGGCTCAGCACGCCACATCGTCATCCAGGTCGTACCTGGCTCGGGCGCACACACGGGACTGAACGGCCCGTTCATCCTGCTCGACAGTGCGGAGCATCAGCGACTTGCCTATGAGGAAGGCCAGGCCATGGGCCTGCTCCACTCGGACCCGGGAAAGGTCGGACTCCTGAGCCAACGACATGCGATGATCCTTCAGCGGGCCCTCAATCCCGAGGCGTCGGCGGAGTTCGTCGGAAAGCTGGCGGAGGACCTATGAGCAGCGAACTGGCTTGGTACAAGTCCAGCCACAGCGGAACCGAAGGCGGCGCCTGCGTCGAGATCGCAGTCACCCCCGGCACCGTCCACGTCCGCGACTCCAAGGACACGACCGGGCCCCAGCTCGCTTTCACTCCCGAGGCCTGGGCCGGCTTCATCACCTTTGCCCACGGCCGGACGGCCGAGGTGGGTCAGTCCCGGTAGGGGACGAGACGCGACAGGTCCAGGTCGAAGTCGAACGGCTCGGGGATGTGGATCACCTCGCCCTGCCGCAGGACCGAGGATGGTTGGCGCACCAGGGCCTTCAGGCGGGACTACCGGCCCCGGGCAGGTTGGTCGCGTAGATCCAGTCGTGGCCGTCGTAGCCCGGGCCGTCCAGGTGTTCCGCCCGGCGCAGACCGGCGCGCAGGGCGACGTGTTGGGAGGGGACGTTCTCGGGGCGGACTCGGGCGATGAGCGGCAGCTCGGGCACGGTGGAGACGGACCAGGCCACGACGGCCGTGGCGGCCTCGGTCGCGAAGCCCCGGCCCCACGCGGCGGGGGCGAAGCGGTAGAAGAGGTTGAGGATCCGCCGACCCCCCAGGTCCATGGGTTTGACGCCGCAGAAGCCCAGCACCGGGATGGTGCCGCGCTCGCGGACCGTCCAGTAGCCGTAGCCGCGCGCCTGCCACAGGGCGTCCCAGCGGGCGTAGCGCTCCTCGGCCTCGGCGCGGGAGGTGAGCGCGTCGGAGGGGTTGTGGTGGCAGGCGGCTGGGTCGCTGTGGATGGCGAGGATGGCGTCGATGTCGCCGTCGGCGGGGCGCCGCAGGGACAGCCGACTTGTGGTCAGTTCCTCGTGTCCGCTCATCCGGCGATGGTACGGACTACCTCAATGGGCAGCCGGGGGCGGGGTGAGTCCGGCGCAGCCGCGGAGGCCGTCGCGGCGCTTGAGGGCGGCTTCGGCGGTGGCGCCGGTGACCGGTTGGGGGATGCCCTTGTCGTCGATGGTGGCCGGGGCGAAGGCCTCGCCGGTCACCTTGCCGTCGGCGGTGAGGGTGAGGGTGGTGACGCCGGTCTCGTTGGAGTTGGGGTAGTTGGAGGTGCCGTACCAGAGGAAGTTGCCGAAGCCGTAGCCGATGTAGGTGTTGCCGAGCATGCCCGAGCCGACCATGGTGTGGGCGTGGGTGCCGACCACGGCGGTGGCCCCGGCGGAGGCGAGCTTCTTGGCGACGGCGGTCTGGGCGCCGGTCGGGCAGGCCTTGCCCTCCTCACCCCAGTGCAGGTAGACGAGCACGACCGGGGCCTGCTGCTTGGCCGACTCCACCGCCTTGACCAGGGCGGGCACGTCCAGCGCCGAGGCGATGCCCGGCTTGTCGGCGCCGGCCCGCCACTTCTGGTTGGTGATGTCCTCGACCTGGCTGGCGGCGACCACCGCGACCTTCACCCCGCGCACAGTGGTGACGTACGGGGCGTACGCCTCCTTGGCGTTGTGCCCGACGCCGATCACCGGGATCGGCGAGGAGTCCTTGGCGGCGAGGGTGTCGGCGAGGCCGTCGGCGCCGAAGTCGACGGCGTGGTTGTTGGCCATCGAGACGATGTCGACGCCGGAGTCCTTGAGCACGGACAGCGCCTTGGGCGCGGTGCGGAAGGTGTACGTCTTCGGCTCCGGCGCGCCGCGGCCGGTGATCGCGGTCTCCAGGTTGAGGACGGACAGGTCGGCGTCGGCGAGGGTGTGGGAGATCGGGCCGAGGGCGGGCTCGGGCGGCTGGACGGACAGCCGGGCCTCGGTGCGGCCCTCGAAGTGGACGTCCCCGGCGAAGGCGACGGTGATGCTGCCGTCCGGCCGGGGCGCGGAACTCTTGCCGGGGGTCGAGGCGGGAGCCGTGCCGGAGGGCGTACCGGTGGCCGCGGCAGCCGCGGCACCGGAGGGGGCCGCCGGGGCGGGCGCCGGGTCGTCCGGCCCGCAGGCGGCGACGGCGGTCAGCCCGACGAACAGCGCGACGGCGGCCGCGGCACGGCGCATGAGTGGTTCCCCCCGAGAACGATGCAAGAGCAGTCAGCCTACGCCACCGAATCGCCACGGCTTGCGCCCGCACCCGCAACATTCCGGACACAAAAGCTCACCGACAGTCCCGGTCGCCGCACCGACGACCAACCCGACGACCAAACCGACAACCGCACCGGCGACCGCACCACGACCACACCGGCAGCCGAATCCACAGCCGCCCCGCCCGCTGGCCCACCCGGCCCAATCCCCCGCCCCACCCGGCCACCACGTCCCTGGCGCCCCGGCCGGTCGGCGCGCAGCGTGGAGAGGAGGCGGCAGCAGATCCACGCCGGAGGTGGTACGAGATGGGCAGCAACCAACCCGCCGGCTCCCAACCCACCGGCTCCCAACCCGCCGGCCCCCAGCCCGCCCCCGGCCGGACGCGCCGGATCGTGGTCGGGGTCGACGGTTCGGCGCCGTCCAAGGCGGCGCTGCGCTGGGCGATCGGGCAGGCGGTGCTCACCGGGGCCACGGTGCACGCCGTGGCGGCCTGGGAGTACCCCTCGCTGTACGGCTGGTTCGCGCCGATGGTGGACGACGGCTTCGAGCAGACCGCCCGCCGGACGCTGTCCGCCGAGGTCAACGAGGTGGTCGGCCCGGAACGCTCGGTGGAGGTCCGGGAGAGCCTGGTGCTCGGTCACGCCGCCGAGGTACTGCTGGAGGCGGCCGAGGACGCGGACCTGCTGGTGCTGGGTAGCCGCGGCCGGGGCACCTTCGCCCGGACGCTGCTCGGCTCGGTGTCGACCCGCTGCGCGGTGCACGGGGTCTGCCCTGTGGTGATCGTCCGCGCCGACGGGACGGCCTCCGCGCCGCCACCGCCAGAGGCGGCGGCGACGGCCGGGGAGCAGGCCCCGGGCGCCGTCCGCACCAAGGACTGGCAGCTCAGCCTGCACGTGGTCGAGGACCGCGACACCACCCGGGTGCACGCCGTACTGGACGCCGACGGCAACCTGCTGCACAGCGACGCCCTGGCCCGCCGCAACCCCCGCGACACCCCGACCCCGGCGGTCGGCGACGAGTTCGCCGTCGGCCGCGCCCTGGTCGACCTCGGCCACCAACTGCTGCGCGCCGGCGTGCACAGCGCCACCGGCCCCGCAGAGGAGTGAGCACGGGGAGCAAGCAGGGGGAGCGAGCACGAGCGCCGGAGCACGCGACCAGCGGGAGCACGCGACCAGCGGGAGCACGCGAGTACCGGAGCACGCGAGTACCGGAGCACGCAGGGCTGCGCAGCACCCGGGCGGGTACGCCATGCTGAACCGCGACACCCCGAACCGGAGGAGCCGCACCCCGGCCATGAACACCCTGCCACCGAACACCCCGCCACCGGACAGCACACCGGCGAACACCGCGCCGCCCGCCCCCGACTTCACCCCCGCCCAGTGCGCCCGCGGCCGCGCCCTGCGCCGCGCGCAGCTGCCCTGGGCGCTCGGCGGCCGGCTGGCCGGCCTGGCGCTGCCCCTGCTGCTCGGCCTCACTCCGACCGGCGCTTCCCTGGTGACCGCCACCGGCCGCTGGTTCGGCGGTTCCCGCACCGCCGCCGTCCTGGCCGGGACGGCCGCGCTGGTCCTGCTCGGCCAGGCCCTGCAGCTGCCGTTCGGCGCCCGGGTGCGCTCCGTGCGGGCCCGGTACGGTCTGGTGACCCAGGGCTGGGCAGGCTGGGCACTGGACGTGCTGCGCGGGCTCGCGCTCACCCTGGTGCTGCTCCTCCCGCTCCTGCTCGGCCTGTTCGCGCTGACGCACTGGTCGCCGCGGCGCTGGTGGCTCCCGGCCGCGGGCATGGCGGCGCTGCTGACCGCCGCCCTCTCCTTCCTCCACCCGCTGCTGATCGAGCCGGTCTTCAACCGCTTCACCCCGATGCCCCCGGGTGAGCTGCGCACCGCCCTGCTGGCGCTGGCCGCACGGGACGGCGTGCGGGTGCGGGACGTCCTGGTGGCGGACGCCTCCCGGCGCACCACCGCGCTGAACGCGTACGTCTCCGGGCTGGGCGCGACCCGCCGGATCGTCGTGTACGACACCCTGCTCTCGACCGCCGAGCCGCGCGAGGTGGAGCTCGTGGTGGCGCACGAGCTGGGGCACGTCAAGCACCGCGACGTGCCGCTCGGTACGGCGCTGGGCGCGGTCGGCGCGGCCGTCGCCGTTGCCGTCCTCGGGCTGCTGAGCACCTGGCGCCCGCTGCTGGACGCCGCCGGAGCGCGCGACTCGGCCGATCCGCGGGCGCTGCCGCTGCTGGCCGCGCTCGCCGCGTTGGTCAGCGCGCTGTCGGGCCCGGCGCAGTGCGCGGTGAGCCGCCGGATCGAGGCCAGGGCGGACCGGCACGCGCTCGAACTGACCGGCGACGCCGAGCAGTTCGTGGCGATGCAGCGCAGACTGGCACTGGCGAACGTCTCCGATGTCGACCCGCCACGGGTGCTTGAGCTACTGTTCGCCACTCATCCGAGTACGACTCGCCGGATCGCGGCCGCCCGCGCCTGGCAGGCCGGACCGGGACGGCCGGCGGGAGAGGCGGCGAGCGACCCGTCAAGCGAGGCGTCGAGTGAGACGTCGAGTGAGACGTCGAGCAGGGCGGCAGGCGACGCCGCCGACGAGCCGCGCGCGACCCCGGGTGAATCCGTTGTATAGTGCAACAAATTCCGAGGAGGTAGGAACGCCGTGCCCGGCCGCCAGTCGTCCATCGACACCATCCAGCGCGAGCTGACCGCCTTCGCCCGCCGTGCCCGGCACAAGGCCTCCCAGCTGCACCCCGACCTCTCGCTGGTCACCTACAGCATCCTCGACCTGATCACCGAGCGCGGCGGCTGCCGGGCCGCCGACGTGGCCGCGCACTTCATGCTCGACAAGTCCACCGTCAGCCGCCAGGTCACCGCCCTGGAGAAGCTCGGCCTGCTGCGCCGCGAGGCCGACCCTGACGACCAGCGCGGCCAGATCCTGCGCGCCACCGAAGCCGGGCTGACCCTGCTGCGGGACGCCAACGAGCAGCGTCGGATGGCCTTCACCACCCGCTTCACCGACTGGTCCGACGAGGACGTCGCCCGCTTCGCCGCCTACCTGGCCCGCTACGGCGAGGAAGGCTAGCCCGGCCCGCGGCACCACCGGACACCAGCCCGGACGGCGCCGGACAGAGAGGAG
>NZ_JBHTTU010000004.1:214724-277072 GCF_042794375.1 Kitasatospora sp. NPDC056531
TTGGCCCGTTGCGGGGGGGAAGGGGGGCCAGGCCTGGGGAACCACTGGAAACCAGCCTGGGGGGGGCCGGAAACCCCCCCCCCCCCCCCCCCCCGACGGCGCCCGCGGCACCGCTGGACACCACCCCCGACACCCCCCGGAGTGCGTCCCACCGTCCGCACGGTGTACAGAGGAGAGGTGCCCCTCCGGCAGCGTGCCGAACAGCCGCGTCCTCGTGCCCGCCGCCGCGCCTGGCGGCCCGACCGCCGAGTGCTGACGGCGCTGTCGCTCGCGCTGATCATCCTGATCACCGTCGTCGACATCCTCTCCCCGTCGGAGATCCACCTCGGCCCGCTGCTGATCGTCGCCCCCGCCCTCACCGCCTCCTTCGCGGGCGCCCGCGCCACCGCCGGGGTCGCCCTGCTCGCCCTCGGCGCGCTCACCTTCATCGGCACCGTCAGGGACGGCCTGACCAGCGCCAACATCGAGACCCAGCTCGGGGCGCAGGTCGTCGTCTCGGCCCTGATCGTCGGCCTGCGGGTGCTGCGCGACCGGCACGAGCGCGAGCTGGCCCAGGTCCGCTCGGTCTCCGAGGCCGCCCAGCGGGTGCTGCTGCGCCCGTTGCCGGAACGGATCGGGCCGCTGCACCTGGCCTCCGTCTACCTGGCCGCCGAGGCCGAGGCGCAGGTGGGCGGCGACCTGTACGCGGCCGCCCGCACCGCCACCGGCACCCGGCTGCTGGTCGGCGACGTGCGCGGCAAGGGCCTGTCCTCGCTCGGCGACGCCGCCCTGCTGCTCGGCGCCTTCCGCGCCGCCGCCCACCTGCACGCCAACCTGCCGGACCTCGCCGCCTACCTGGACGGCAGCGTCTGCTGGGACCTCGCCCAGTTGGCCGAACAGTCGCAGCAGGCCCGGCTGGCCCGTCCGTCCCTGCGCCCGGGGGTTCACGAGGCCCCCGACGAGGGCGGCGAGTCCTTCATCACCGCCGTCCTGCTCGACATCCCCGACGACGGCTCGCCGGTCCGCCTGATCGACTGCGGCCACCCGCCGCCGCTGCTGCTGCGCCCCGAGGGCATCACCACCATCGTCGCCCGCCACCCGGCGCCTCCGCTCGGCCTCGGCGAGCTCACCCCGGTGGAATACGAGGTGGAGACCTTCCCGTTCCGCCCCGGCGACCGGCTGCTGATCTACACCGACGGCGTGATCGAGGCCCGCGACGCCCAGCGCCGCTTCTACCCGCTCACCGACCGGGTCACCGACTGGCAGGCCGAACGCCCGGCCGCCCTGCTGCAGCGGTTGCGCCGCGACCTGCTCGCCCACGTCGGCGGGCGGCTGGACGACGACGCGGCGATGGTCGTGGTCGAGCGGCTGCCGTAGACGCTGCCGTGGCCGCCCGGGCGGTGACGTGCCGCACCGGGGCGGGATGGTCCTCTCGGGTGAGCCCGGGGAGCGGCTCGCGAGGCGGTTCACACTCGCCCCCCGACCGCCCTTGGTCCGTACCGCCCGACCGTCCGGTCGGTGCCCGGGCCCAGACGGTGATGCCCGGCCCGGGCAGCGAACCTTCCGACAAGTCGGCACCGTATGCCATGACCTTCCCCGCGGACGGCAAACGGGTCGTCAACTTCCGTCTCCGGCCCTTGTTGTCGTGACCTCGCCCTCACTACCGTCATCGGGCCCGCGCCGCCCGACCCCCAGGTGGCCGTGGGCAACTCCCGACGCACTGCCCCAGGTTCACCCCCAGACCGCAGGAGGCATCCCGTTGCGCAATCGCAGACTCGCCCTGCTGCTCGGCCCGGCTCTGCTCGGCCTCTCCCTCCTCTCCCCCTCCTCCTCCGCCGCGACCGGGGGCCCGGCCCTGCCCCAGGGCACCCAGAGCGACTCCGCGTACGCGGCGAGCCAGGCGGCCAACGCCGTCAGCAACGTCGAGGCCACCACCGCCCGGACGAGCTGCTTCCGGCCCGAGGTGCCGTACGCCGCCGACAGCGGCCCCGCCGAGGGCTACAGCGGCATGACGCCCTGCCCCGCGGGCGGCGCGACCACCGGTGAGGACACCGGTGCGGCGGGCCCGTACGCGACCCAGGTCGGCAGCAACCCTGGGTACCCGGCGGCGACGCCGATGCTGGTCAAGGGGCACTCGGAGTCCGACCTGCGGGTCGACCCGACCAACCCGAACCACCTGATCGGCGCCTCCAAGTGGGTGGCCAGCCCGGAGGGCTACAACCACCTGCTCGGTTTCTTCGAGTCCTTCGACGGCGGCCACAGCTGGCCGGTGCAGGGCCACATCCCCGGCTACGAGGGCTGGACCGACAACACAGACCCGGTCGGCGCCTTCGACACCTGGGGCAACTACTACTCGCTGCTGCTGCCGTACCAGTTCGTCTACGACGCCAACGGCTCCCACGACTTCGTCCCGGGCACCGCCCAGGAGGCCAACCCGGCCGTCCCGTCCCAGGTCATCTCGGTGTCGGTGCGCCCGCACGGCGCCACCACCGCCACCCAGTGGCTGACCACCCACGGCGGGCACCCGGACTTCGTCGCGTCCTACGACAGCATCGGCAACGGTCCCGACAAGCAGTGGATCGCCATCGACACCAACCCCGACAGCCCGCACCTGAACCGCATCTACGCGATGTGGGTGGACTTCCACAGCAAGACCGCGGTGCCGTACATCGCGTACGCCGACGCCCGCCCGGACGGCACCCACACCGACTGGTCGACCCCGCGGGTGCTCCCCGAGCCGCCGAGCACCCCGCAGGGCGCCACCTATCTGCTGCCCCACGTCGCCCCGGACGGGACGGTGTACACCACCCTCACCAACTCCGACCCGGCGCACCGGTTCTGCTGCGACGCGATCGTCCTGGACGCCTCGCACGACGGCGGGCAGACCTGGTCCTCGGTGTCCAGCCTGCCGAGCACCATCACGCCGCCGCCCGGCTCGTACGCCAACACCACGTTCCGCGACGGCATCGAGGACACCTTCACCCTGGGCAGCCAGCCGGTGAACGGCCACTACCCGCTGTACGTCGCGTACGAGGACTACGCCACCGGCGTGGTCAACGTCCTGCTCACCGCCTCCTACGACGGCGGCGCGAGCTGGAGCGACCCGGTCCGGGTCAACGACAACGCCGCCCCGGTGGACGAGTTCCAGCCCAACCTGACCACCGGCCCCGACGGCACGGTGAGCGTCGCCTTCTACGACCGGCGCCTCGCCTGCCCCGCCGCGGGCACCGCCGAGGCTCAGGCCGCCGGGCTCGCCCTGGACACCGCCAACCCCAAGCACCCCGGCGCACCCTACGGCGCCGCCGACTACTGCGTGGACACCAGCGTCCAGTTCTACGACCCGACGCTGGACCCGCTGGGCCACAACCTCCGGCTCAGCGCCCACTCCTTCGACCCGCAGCTCGACGCCCCGGTCGAGGGTTCCAACACCTTCATCGGCGACTACTTCGGCAACACCATCGGTGGCACGACGGACTACACGACCTCGGTGACCACCTACGACGACGGCACCAACCCGGCCCACCTGCAACAGCAGCAGGTCACGGCGGTGGCGGTCCCGCGCCACTGACCCGGCCCACCTGAACGGCCTGGCCCCCGGCGTCCGCCGCACCGGGGGCCAGGCCTCGCCCGTCCCTAGGGCTGGTACACGTACGGCGTGGTGGTGCTCAGCCGCGCGAAGCCGAGACGCTCCAGGATGGGGCGGCTCTGGTCGCTCGCGTCGACCTGGAGGTACTCGTAGCCGAGGTCGGCGGCGAGGCGGGCGCGGTGGGCCACCAGGGCGCGGTAGATGCCCCGGCCGCGCCAGCCGGGCACCGTACCGCCGCCCCACAGGCCCGCGAAGCCGGTGCCCGGGGTCAGCTCCATCCGGGCCTCGCTCACCGGCCGGTCGCCGGCCATCGCGAGGACCATCAGGACCGTCTCCGAGTTGTGCCGCAGGCAGTCGAGCAGCCGCTCCCGCAGGCCGGGCAAGTCGGTGCCGAAGGCCTGCTCGTGGGCCGCCACCATGAGTTCCACCCCGGCCGGGTCGGTCACCGCCTCCAACCGGACGCCCTCGGGCAGCACCGGCCCGGTCGGCAGGTCCGCGATCCGGGCGATCATCAGCGCCTCGTCGGGCTCGGCCGTGAACCCGGCCGCCAACAGCCGCTGCCCGAGGTCGGCGGGGCGGTCGTGGGCGTAGGTCTTCCACTCGAACTCCCGCCCCAGTGCGCTGAAGTAGCGCACCTGGGCGGCGATCGCCGCGTCCGCCCCGGCCTCGTCCAGGCCGGACCAGACGACGCCGTTCCAGCCGTGCTCCCCGCCCACCTGGCGCACCACGGCGCCGTCGTGCTCGACGCTGACCCCGGGGCCGTCGGGCCGCGCGTTGCGCCGGATCCGCTCGTCGAACAGGGCGAGTACGTGATCATGATCCATCCGATCACTCCAGCACGGCCGGCCGGTGCGCGCCACCGGTTTTCCGTCCCGTCGTGTCGGCCCTCGGCCTGCGGATCAGCTCGCTCGGCGCCTCCGCACCCATGATGGCGTCCAACAGCGCCCGAGCGGCCGCGAGTTCGTCCAGCTGCCGGGTGATCCGGGCTCGCTCCCTGGCCAGACCGTTCAGCAGCTCCGGGCAGGTCGGACCGGGGCGGCGGCGCCCCGGCAACGGCAGGCCCGGGAGGATCTCGGCGATCACGGCGCTGTTGAGGCCGGCCGCGAGCAGGGTGCGGATGCCGTGGACGGTGTCCACGTCCCGCTCGCCGTACTCGCGGTAGCCGCTCGGACGGCGCTCGGGGGTGAGCAGCCCCTGCTCCTCGTAGTAGCGCAGGGCGCGCGGGGTGGCCCCCGTCCGCCGGGCGAGCTCTCCGATCCGCATCGCGACACCTCCGGTGGTCGTTCCCCTGGCGGTTCCCCTGGGCGTGCTCGTCGCCGTACTCGCCGCCGTACTCGTCGGCTTGACTCTGCCGTCGGCGTGAAGGTCTAGCGTAACCGCCATGCCGAACGAACGATCTTCCTCAATCACCCATTCCCGCACCGCAGTTGCCGTCCTCGGCCTGGGCCCGATGGGCCGGGCGCTGACCGCGGCGCTGCTGGCCGTCGGCCATCCCGTCACCGTCTGGAACCGCACTCCGGGCCGGGACACCGAACTGCTCGCCCTCGGCGCGCGACCGGCCGCGAGCGCCGCCGGGGCCGTGGCGGACGCCCCGCTCGTCCTGCTCTGCGTCCGCGACCAATCGGCCGCCCGGACCGCACTGGACGCCGCCGGGCAGGCGCTGCGCGGCCGGACCGTCGTCAACGCCACCTCGATCGCACCGGAGGACGCCCGGGCCAACGCCACCGACGCCGAGGCCCGGGGCTTCCGGCTCCTCGACGCCGCGATCCTCACCCCCACCCCGACCATCGGCCGCCCGGAGGGCACCGTCCTGCTCAGCGGCGACCCGGAGGCCTTCACCGCGCACGAGGCGACGCTCCGGGCCCTCGGCACCGTACGCCACGTGGGCGCGGACCCGGGGCGGGCGGCAGCCTTCGACGCGGCCCTGCTGGACCTGTTCTGGACCACCGTGCACGGCTACCTCCACGCCCTGGCGCTGGCCCGCGCCGAGGGCATCAGCGGCGCTGAACTCGCCCCGTACGCCCAGGGGTTGCCACGCATGCTGCCACCGCTGATGGAGGACTTCGCCCAGCGCGCGGACGACCGCCGCCACTCGGGCGACCGCAGCAGCGTGGCCTCCGCCGCGGCCGGGCTGGAGCACGTCGCCCACACCGCCCGCAGCCGCGGCCTGGACACCTCCGTCCTGGACGCCGCGCTCGCGGTCACCCGGCGGGCGGTGGCAGCGGGGCACGGCGCGGACGGGGTGTCGGCCCTGGTCGAGCTGTTCGGCCGCTAACTGTCAGACGCGGCATCGCCGTTCACTCTCCAGGTGCCCTACTGCGCCAGGTACCCTCCGTCGACCGGCAGCACCGCCCCGGTGATGAAGGAGGCGTCGTCCGAGGCGAGGAAGAGGACGGCGGCCGCGACCTCGGCCGGGTCGCCGAGCCGCCCCATCGGGTGCAGCTTCTCGATCGCCTCCAGGTACTCGGGCCCGCCGGGCTCGTCCCGCAGCCGGGCCACCCGCTCGGTGGAGATGGTGCCGGGGGCGACGGCGTTGACCCTGATCCCGCGGTCGGCCCACTCGACGGCGAGGTGCTTGGTCAGCCCCGAGGCGACGAACTTGGCGGGCCCGTACACCGCCTGGCCGCGCTGGCCGGCCTCGCCGGAGATCGAGGACAGGCACACGATCGAGCCGCCGGGCCGCTCCTGCGCGGTCATCGCCTGGATCGCGTACTTGCAGGTGAGGAACATGCCCCGGCCGTCGACGGCCATCACCTGGTCCCAGTCCTCGGCGGTGGCCTCGGTGATCTCCATCAGCGGGATCACCCCGGCGTTGGCCACCAGCACGTCCAGCCGCCCGTACCGCTCGACGGCCGCGTCGACCATCCGCCGGGCGTCCTCGTCCCGGGACACGTCGCCCACCACCGTGCTGACGGCGCCCGGCAGTTGCTCTGCCAGCCGGCGCAGCCCCTCGGCGTCCACATCGGTGACGACCACCGACGCGCCCTCCCGGACGAACCGCTCGGCCACGGCCCTGCCGATGCCGCTGGCCGCCCCGGTCACCACGCACGAGCGCCCGGCCAACCGCCCCGCCGCGTTCAGAGTCACCATGGGCGGGACTCTACCGACCGCAGCGGGGGAAATCGGGGTTCCGCGGCGATCCCGCGTCCGGTGCGTCAGCGGCGCGGCAGGGGACGGTACGGGCACGGTACGGGCGTGCGGACGCGTCAGACCGTGAGGACGATCTTGCCGCGCAGGTGCCCGCGCTCGCTGACCCGCTGCGCCTCGGCCGCCTCCGCCAGCGGGAACACCCGGTGCAGCGGCAGCCGCAGGGTGCCCGCCTCGTGCAGGGCGAGCGCGGCGGCGTAGGCGCGCCGGTGGTAGGACTCGACGCCCTCGGCGCCGCCGGAGAACCGGATGCCGTGTTCCTGCGCGCCCGGGATGTCGGCGATCGTCAGCACCCGGTCCGCACTGCCCGTCAGCTCGACCGACAGCGGCAGCACCCCGCCCCGCCCGGCCGCGTCCAGCGCCCGGTCCACCCCGCCCGGGGCGGCCGCCCGCACCCGGTCGGCCAGGCCCTCGCCGTACGTCACCGGGATCGCGCCCAGCTCGCGCAGATGGGCGTGGTTGGCCTCGCTCGCGGTGCCGACCACGGTGATCCCGCGCTCCCGGGCGAACTGCAGCAGCAGAGTGCCGACCCCGCCGGCCGCGCCGTGCACCAGCAGTGTCTGGCCGGCCCGCACGCCGAGCAGGCCGAGGACGCGCTCGGAGGTCTCGGCGGCCACCGGGATCGCGGCGGCCTCCTCCCAGCTGAGCGTGGCGGGCTTGGCCGCCAGCTGGTCCGCGGCCACCAGCGCGTGATCGGCGTAGCCGCCGCCCATCAGGGCGCCGAACACCTCGTCGCCGGGCGCGAAGCCGGTCACGTCCGCGCCGACCTCCTCCACCACGCCGGACACCTCGTAGCCGGGCACGGCGGGGAATACGGCCGGGAAGAGCGCGTGCAGCTCGCCGCTGCGCACCTTGTGGTCCAGCGGGTTGACGCCCACCGCGCGGACCGCGACCCGCACCTGGCCGGGGCCGGCGGCGGGCAGTTCGATGTCGATCGGGCGCAGCACGTCCGCGCCGCCGTACTGCGGGAAGGCAATCGCCTTGGTCATGGAATGTCCTCGGGGTTTCCGGGAGTTGTTGCTTCCGACGACTCCATCCTGCGGCGCCGTCGACGGGCGCCCGGCCCGCCGTTCGGACAGTTCGACCTGGCCGAACGGACGGGCGGCCGACCGAAGCTCCCGGATTAGGGTGGACGGCATGGACGAGACGTGGCAGGAACACTGGGGCCGCCCCGAGGACGCGCTGGCACGGGCCGTCGAGGTACTGCGCACGCCCCGGCCGAACATGCTGACGCGCCTGTCGGAGGTGATCGGCACGCTCGTCCCGCACGTGGGGATCGCGCACCTCAGCGGCATCTGCACCTTCTCCCCCACGCACGCCCACGGCCCGGCCGAGCTGACCGAGAGCGTCAGCGGCCTGGAACTCTCCCGACTGGCCGACCGCGCGGCCGAAACGACCGCTGCCGGCCGGCCCTGGCAGGGCGAGGCCGAACTCGCGGGCCGTACCCGGCCGGTGGTGGTGGTCTCGGCGGCGCCGGGCGACGGCAAGGGAGCGGTCCTGGTGCTCGTCCGGACGAACACCGAACCGGTGGCCCCGGGCGCGCTCGCCGTCCTCCAGCAGCTGTGCGACCTGGTGATCACCCACTCCGACCACCGCGCCACCGACGCCGACCCCAGCCATGCGGCGGTCTCCCGCGCCGCCGCCAACGCCCGCGCCCGGGCCATCGCCGAGTTCACCGGCACCCACAGCGCCGCGCTGAGCGCGATCCTGGCGCCGCTGCGCTCGGCCGACCTGGACGACGCGGCCGCCCGCCGCGCCGCCACCGAGCTGGCCGTCACCGCCCTGCTCGACCTGCGCCGGGGCGCCGACCTGGACCGCACGCTCAGCGAGGAGCCCGCCGACGCCGCCTTCGCCCGGCTCGCCCGCGAGCTGCGCCCGCTGCTGCGGCACACCCGGGTCCGGCTGGACCTCGCACCGCCGGCGGACGCCACCCGGTCCGTCCCGGCGGACACCGCGCACACCGCGCGCGACGCCGTCCGGGTCGCCGTCATGCTGATGCTGGAACAGGACAAACCGACCCGACTGCACCTGAGTTGGCAGTTCACGGCGGACGGCGTGCTGCGCGCGGTGGTGCGCGACGACGGCCTCGGCCTACTCGCCGCCGACGCCCTGACCGTCCACCGCACCGCCGACCGGATCGCCGCCCTCGGCGGCCACCACACCGTCGAGGCCGTCCCCGGCTGGGGCACCACCGTCACCGTCGACCTGCCGCTCGCCCTGCCCTCGCCCACGGTGGCCACCGACCCGCTGGACGGGCTCCAGCCGCGCGAGCTGGAGGTCCTCGACCAGCTGGCCCAGGGCCGCCGCAACCGGGACATCGCCGCCGCACTGCACATCAGCGAGTCCACGGTGAAGTTCCATGTGGCCAACATCCTGGCCAAGTTGGGCGTCGCCTCCCGCGGCGAGGCGGCCGCCCTCGCCCACCGGGCCGGGATGCCGGGGACACCGAGGCTGCACGTGGCATCCTGAACCGGTTCCGCCGCCGATTCCGATGACAGGAGTCCCCATGACCCCACCCCGGACGATCCTCATCACCGGCGCCACCGACGGCCTCGACCGCGCCCTCGCCCACCGCCTCGCCACCGACCCCGCCCTCACCGCCGTCACCGGCCGCTACTACGACCGGCTGCGCGAAGCCCGGGCGAACCGCCAGGCCTACGACCTGCGGGCCCGGGCGGAGCTGTGGGAGCGCAGCCTCAAGCTCATCGACCACGCCGACATCTGAGATCCGAGAGCCGACATGACCGACACCTGGGCCCCCGACACCCCTGGCGTGCTCCGACTGCCCTCCGGCCGTCTGCTGCGCGGCCGCGGCGTCCGCAACCCGCTGCCGCCCGGGCCCCGACCCGACTTCGGCATCTACCTGTTGGGGCGGCAGCCGAAGCCCCTGCCCTGGGAGAGCCGCTGGGTCCGCTGGCCCGACTTCCGGCTGCCCGCCGACCGCGCCGACGCGGCCGACGCCTTCCGTGAGGCCTGGGCACGTTCCGCCGTCGACCGGGTCGAACTCGCCTGTGCCGGCGGCCGCGGCCGCACCGGCACCGCGCTCGCCTGCATCGCGATCCTCGACGGCGTCCCGGCGCCCGAGGCGGTCGCCTACGTCCGGGAGCACTACAGCCCGCACGCCGTGGAGACGCCCTGGCAACGCAAGTTCGTCGAGCGCTGGAGCGGCTGACCTGCAGCACATGGGCGGGGGTCCGATCGGGGTCTGCGAATTGGCGCGCCGGTGGCCCGACGACCCGTCCGTCCTGCCCCTGCTCCACGATCGCGCCGCGCACGACCGCAGCCCCGAAACCCGCCGGCGCGCACTCGAAGGGCTCGCCGCCCTGGACGCCGACGGTCCCGAGACCGTCGCGCCGCTCACCCGCACAGCGACAGACTCCGGCAACTCCGAGATGAGATCGAAGGCTGTCAATCTCCTGGCCGAGCGGCGGAGTTCACATCAGGCGACGATTCACGTCCTCCTCGACCGACTGGTCCAGGCGCCCGACGACATGCTGCGCCTCGCAGCTCTCGGCCACTACGCGGTGATCGCCCCGGAAGCCGCCGAGACCGTGATCCGCGCGCGGGCAACCGGCGACCCCAGTACGGCGGTACGGCGCCGGGCGCTGACCATGCTCGCCTGGCAGTGGCCCGGCCGTCCCGAGACTGCTGCGACCCTGGAAGGCGTGGCCGCCCAGGACCCGGACCGGTACGTCCGCGAAGCCGACGCCCACCTCACCTCCGTCACTCCCGGACGAGCGAATCCCCCGTCATCGTGAAGCGCAGCTCCGCCCCCGTCTCCTCCGGCCGCCACCCGGCGGCCAGGCCCGCCCGGACGAGGCCGGCGGTGAGCGCCGGGGTGACGGGCTCCAGCTGGAACACCTCGGCGATCCGCTCGGGCGGGGCCGTCAGCAGCACCCCGTAGTGCAGCCAGGGGTCGTCGAAGCGCCGGGTGACGGCCAGTACCCGGCCACCACGGCCGGGCTGGTCGAGCCAGACGCGCACGACTACGTGTTCGCCGTCGCGGGCGCGGACCGTCCAGCGGTAGTCACGGCCGTCGACGTGGATGCTGCGCGGTGTCCTCTGTGCCACCCCGCGACGATACGTCCCCGGCCCCGGGGACCAGCCGGGCGCGGTCCCGCCAGGCCCGTTCGAACTGGCGGGTCATGCCCGGGTAGACGACGTAGTGGCGGAACGGTGCGATGAGGTCCATGTAGCGGCGGCCGAGCCAGCCGTTGGGCTTGACCAGGACGGCCATCCGCAGCTCGTGGCCGCCGCCGGCGACGGGCACCCAGCCGAGGTGCATCAGGCCGTGGACGGTGCGGTTGGCGATCTCGGCGACGTACTCGTCGTTGGTGAGGTACACCGGGGTGAGTGGCGAGCCGACGGGGTCGACGGTGTCGCGGAGGTCCTGCGGGAGGCGGTCGCGCAGGGACGGGACGCGGCTGCCGAGGCCGGCGGCGGGGTCGTCCCAGCCGAGGAGGGCGCCGAGTTTCCAGCGGACGGCGAAGAGGACGCGGGCCGGGAGGCCCTGGGCGGAGGGTCCGCGGTCGGCGCGGATGGCGGCGAGCGCCGTCGGGAAGTCGTCCGGGCCGGCGCCCGGGGTGCGGTAGGACCAGACGTCCTCGATCCGGAAGTCCCCGGCGAACTCGTGGATCCGCCAGGGCTGTCGGGCGTGTGCTGCGCGTGGAAGCCGCATGGTGGCCACCCCCTTCACCTGACGAGGCTAGACCTCCTTATCCGTTCACAGCTCCCAGGGCTGCTCGGCCGCCCATTCCTCCACCGTCTGCCAGTGGATTCCCGGGTGGGCGGCGTGCAGGGCGGCGGTGTCGACGTCGAGGCCGGGCTCCTGGAAGTAGCGGAACATCGCGGCCAGGTCCTCGGAGTAGGTCTCGACGACGGCGAGCGGCACCTCCTCGCAGCGGATCGGGCGGCCGCTCGCGGCGGCGATGGCGGCGGCGATCTGCTCGCCGGTGCACCACTGGGAGGCGATGTCGATGCGGCGGCCGGTGTAGGCCTCGGGGTGGGTGAGGACGTGGGCGGCGAAGGCACCGATGGTCTCGGCGGCGATCACCGGGAGGGGGACTCCGGGCGGCATCGGGAGGTGGTAGACGCCCTCGCGGAGGGACTGGAGGCTCCAGTCGTTGGCGTAGTTGTCGAGGAAGGCCGCCGGGCCGATGACGGTCCAGGACAGGTCCAGGCCGGCGAGGTGCTGTTCGATGCGCTGCTTGGTGTCGAAGTGCGGGATGCCGGTGGAGCGGTCGGCGTTGGTGGCGGAGGTGAAGACCACGTGCCCCACGCCGGCGGCGGCCGCCGCGTCGAGCAGGGCGATGCCCTGGCGGACCTCGGTGTCGAGGTCCGTCCCGAACGGGGTGGACATCGCGAACAGCGCGCCCGTGCCGTCCAGGGCGGCGGCCAGCGAGGCCGGGTCGTCGAAGTCGGCGCGCACCAAGTCGGCGCCGAGGCCGGAGAGTTCACGGGCGGCCGGGGAGTCGACGGCACGGGTCAGCGCCCGGACGGGACGACCCGCGCGCAGCAGTGCGCGGGCCGTGGCTCCACCCTGGGCGCCGGTGGCACCCGTGACGGCGACAGGAAGCTCAGTTATCTGCGTCATGCAGATAAAAATAGAGAAAGACACCTGCGTCGCGCAACTATTTATCGGGAGCCCGGCTACCCTTCCCCCATGACCACCCGCGACGAACTGATGGCGCAGCTGTGGCCGGTCTCGCGCCGCTACCTGGCCTCCTACGTGCTGTTCAACCAGGCCGTCGCCGACCATCTCGGCATGCACCCGACCGACGTCCAGTGCCTGAACCTGCTCACCCTGGAGGACGGCCCGGTCACCACCGGACGGATCGCCGAGCTGACCGGCCTCACCAGCGGCTCGGCGACCCGGCTGGTCGACCGACTGGAGAAGGCCGGCCTGGTGGCCCGGCAGCGGGACGAGGCGGACCGCCGCCGGGTGCTGGTGGCCGTCCTCCCCGAGGCGCTGGAGCGCTTCGGGGAGGTGTGGCGCGCCCTCAGCACCGACTGGGTGGCGATCTTCGCCGAGGACAGCGAGGACGAACTCGCTTTCCTGCTCAAGCACATGAACCGCACGGTGGACCTCAGCCACCGGCAGATCGCCCGCCTCGCCGAGCAGGACCTCTAGGTCTTCCGCAGTTCCGGCGCCGGAACCCCGATCAGCAGCCGCCGCACCGCGTCCCACGCCGTCCGCAGCGCGGCCGCGCAGGCCCGGGAGTCCGAGCCGAGCAACCGCAGCCAGGCGCCGCCGTCCTGCGGCAGCAGGCTGACCCCGTACAGCAGGCCGCGGCCGGCCAGCGCCTCGTGCAGCACGTCCGCGATCCGCGCCGCCGGGGCGAGCGGGCTGAGCACGTACAGGCTGGACATCACGTCGTGCCCGCCGAGCACGGCCGGACCGGCGACGCCGCCGCCCGCCGGCTCCAGCCGCACCGTGTCCAGGGCCACCAACTCCCCGTCCGGGCGCCGCACTTCGAGGTCCGAGGCGAACACCTGGTAGGCGTTCCGCTCGCCCCGGGCGAGCCGGCCGGTGAGCAGGGTCTCCCCGGCGACCACGGTCGCACCGGCGTCCACGGTCAGCACCGTGCGCTGGTAGAAGCGCGAGTCGACGAAGGGGATCACCGGTTCGGGCAGGTACTCGACGTAGGAGCCCGGCCCGGCCGAGAGGTTGAGGAGCTGGGTCGCGTAGTCGTGCTCCATCCGGTAGACCTTGGTGGCCGCCTGGGTGGTCAGGTGGACCGCCGTGTCGGCGCCGCAGCGGATGTCCGTGCGCAGCCGGTCGGCCTGCAGGATGCCGCCGCCGGTGGACATCAGGAAGGTGACGGCGAGGTCCGGGCGGGCCGGGTCGAAGTAGAGCGGGCGCATGATCTGCAGCGGCGACTTCTGGTAGTGGCCGGTGAGCTCGGTGCGCCCGCCGATCCGCTCGAAGGCCAGCTCCAGCAGCCCGACCTTGCCGGGGCGTCCGACCGCGAGGGTGTCGGGCGTCCCGGCGTGCCGGCGGACCTCGTACGGCACGCGGGCCGGCTCGTAGTGGCGGGGGTCGAGCCGGGGCACCGACCCCGGCGGGGGCGCCGACCCCTCCGCCAGGACCGTCACGCCGGGACCTTCCGGAAGGTCCCCAGGAAGCTCGCGATCTCCTCCAGCCCCTCCCCCGTCAGGCAGTTGGTGAGCACCACCGGCCCGCCCTCCCGGACCCGCCGGGCGTCGGACTCCATGATGCCGAGGTCGGCGCGGACGTACTGGGCGATGTCGATCTTGTTGATGACCAGCAGCTCCGATTCGGTGATGCCCGGGCCGCGCTTGCGGGGCATCTTCTCGCCCTCGGCGGTGTCCAGGACGAACAGGAAGAGGTCGACCAGCACCGGGCTGAAGGTCAGGGTCAGGTTGTCGCCGCCGGACTCGTACAGCAGGGTGTCGACGTCCGGGAAGCGCTCCAGCATCTCGGCCCCGGCCGCCAGGTTCATCGTCGGGTCGTCCCGCACGGCGGTGTGCGGGCAGGCGCCGGTCTCCACGCCGACCACCCGCTCCGGGTCGAGCACCCCGGCGAGGGTGCGGCGCACGTGCTGGGCGTCCTCCTGGGTGTAGATGTCGTTGGTGATGACAGCCGGGCGGTGGCCGCGCGCGATCAGCACCGGGACGAGCGCCTCGATCAGCGCCGTCTTGCCGGAGCCGACCGGGCCGCCGATGCCCACCCGGAGCACGTTCTCGGTCAAGGGGATCTCCTCCACTCGTAGGTGTCTTCAGCTCGCGAACAGCCGGGCCTCGGCCCGCTCGTGGCGTCCGGACATCGCGTCCGCGACCGGTACGCAGCCGCCCAGGTCCGCCGACTCCCGCACCAGGGCGGCCGCCACCACCTCCCGGATCACCGGCGCCGCCGCCCGCAGCACCACCTGCGCCCTGCGGTGGTCGGTCAGCCGCAGCCGCAGCGCGGCGCCTACGAAGCTGGCGCAGAAGGCGAACAGGTCGCCGGCGACGGCCTGTTCGACGGGGACGGCGGCCGAGGCGTAGGCGACCCCGGCCGCCACCGCCTGGCAGCCGGGGGCTTGCTTGGCGGCCACCAGTTCGGCGTACCGCTCCAGCGGCTCGCCGCCCACCGACTCCCGGGCGATGTCCAGGAGTTGGCGCCCGGTGCGGGTGGCGGCAAGCCGCAGCTCGCGGTTGAGCTTGGTGGCGTGCAGCCGCTGGTCGGTCTCGGCCAGCAGCTCCCAGTCCCCGGCCGAGGCGGCCCGGTGGGCCAGCGCCAGCGCCGTGGCGTCGGACGGTCCGACGCCGTGCCGCAGCAGGTCGGCCAGCAGCTCGGGCATGGTGTCCGGGGTGACGGCCTTGGCCTGGGCGTAGCCCTCCAGACCGTGCGAGAGGGTGTAGAAGCCGCTGGGGAACGCGGAGTCGGTCAGCTGGAGGCTGACCAGCAGGGCGTCCAGGCCGTTACCCGAGGCCGTTGCCGAGGCAGAGGCGGCGCTCATGCGAGGTAGAACAGGTGGTTGAGCGGCAGCTCGCGGGCGGGCTCGATGGTGGCCGGTTCGCCGTCCAGGGTGACCTTGTACGTCTCCGGGTCGACCGCGATCTTCGGCAACGCGTCGTTGCGCACCATGTGCTGCTTGCCCACCGAGCGGCACCGCCGCACCGGCAACACCCGGCTGTCCAGCCCGAGTCGGGCCGGAACGCCGAGGTCAACGGCGGCCTGGGACATGAACGAGACCCGGGTGGCCTGCTTGGCCCGCCCGTACGCGCCGAACATCGGGCGGTAGTAGACCGGCTGCGGGGTGGGCAGCGAGGCGTTCGGGTCGCCCATCAGGGCCCAGTTGATCACGCCGCCCTTGATGACCATCTTGGGTTTGGCGGCGAAGGAGTTGATCGGCCAGAGCACGATGTCGGCCAGCTTGCCGGGCTCCAGCGAGCCGATGTGGTCGGCGGTGCCGGAGGCGACGGCCGGGTTGATGGTGAGCTTGGCGAGGTAGCGCAGGACGCGGAAGTTGTCGTTGCGCTCGGTGTCGCCGGCCAGCTTGCCGCGCTGCTCCTTGCAGTGGTGGGCGGTCTGGAAGGCGCGGGTGAAGGACTCCCCGATCCGGCCCATGGCCTGCGAGTCGGAGGAGAAGATCGAGATCACGCCCTCGTCGTGCAGCACGGTCTCGGCGGCGATGGTCTCGGCGCGCACCCGGGAGTCGGCGAAGGAGACGTCCTCGGGGATGTCGTGGCTGAGGTGGTGGCAGACCATCACCATGTCCAGCAGCTCGTCCACCGAGTTGACGGTGTAGGGCAGCGTCGGGTTGGTGGAGGACGGCAGCACGTTGGGCTCGCCGGCGATCCGCATGATGTCGGGGGCGTGGCCGCCGCCCGCGCCCTCGGTGTGGAAGGTGTGGATGGTGCGGCCGTCGATCGCGGAGAGGGTGTCCTCGAAGTAGCCGGACTCGTTCAGGGTGTCGGTGTGGATGGCCACCTGCACGTCGTACTCGTCGGCGACGCCCAGCGCGCTGTCGATCGCGGCCGGGGTGCTGCCCCAGTCCTCGTGCACCTTGAGGCCGCACACGCCCGCCTCGACCTGTTCGCGCAACGCGCCCGGCAGCGAGCCGTTGCCCTTGCCGAGCAGGCCGACGTTGACCGGGAGGTCCTCGACCGCCTGGTACATCCGCCCGATGTTCCACGGGCCGGGGGTGCAGGTGGTGCCGTTGGTGCCGTCGGACGGGCCGGTGCCGCCGCCGATCAGGGTGGTGATGCCGTTGCTCAGCGCCTCCTGGACCTGCTGCGGGGCGATGAAGTGGATGTGGGTGTCGATGCCGCCCGCGGTGGCGATCAGGTGCTCGCCGGAGATCACCTCGGTGCCGGGGCCGATCACCAGCCGGGGGTGCACCCCGCTCTGGGTGTGCGGGTTCCCGGCCTTGCCGACGGCTGCGATGAAGCCGTCCTTGACGCCGATGTCGCCCTTGACCACGCCGAGCACCGGATCCATGACGATCACGTTGGTGATGACCAGGTCGAGCGCGCCCTGCACGGAGGTGGCGGCCGGGTCCTGGGCCATGCCGTCGCGGATGCCCTTGCCGCCGCCGTAGACGGCCTCGTCGCCGTAGTGGCCCTGGTTGTGGTCCTGCTCGATCTCGACCACCAGGTTGGTGTCGGCGAGGTGGAAGCGGTCGCCGACGGTGGGGCCGAAGAGGTCGGTGTACTGCTTGCGGGACAGGATGGCCATCAGCGGTCGCCTTCCTTGCGGTTCTCGCGGCTCTCGACGTGGAAGTCCGCGCGGGGGTCGTCTTCCTTGAGGTCGAGGTTGGTGCCCTTGAAGCCGAGGGCGATCGCCCGGTCGATGGCGCGGGCGCGCGTGGCGGGCGCGGTGGTGCCGCCGTCCACGAGGTTGCTGAAGCCGACCAGGCGGCGGTGGCCGCCGAACTCGGCGAGCGTGACGTCCTTGGTGTCGCCGGGCTCGAAGCGGACGGCGGTGCCCGCCGGGATGTCGAGGTGCTTGCCGAAGGCCGCGTTGCGGTCGAAGTCGAGGGCGCGGTTGGCCTCGAAGAAGTGGTAGTGGGAACCGACCTGGATCGCCCGGTCGCCCGTGTTGCTGACCGTGATGACGGCCTTGGCGCGGCCGGCGTTGATCTCCACCGGATCGTCGCCGTACAGGTACTTGGCGCCACCAGACATGGCTGACCTACCTCTCTGCCGGTTCAGTGGGGGGTGTGCGCGGGGGTGTGTGCCCGGGCGTGGGGGTGTTGGTGCGTGTGGAGGTGGCCGTGGTGGTGGCCGTGGGAGTGCGCCTCGCCGGGCCCGTGGCTGTGCGCGTAGCCGTGCCCGTGCTCGGCGTCGAGGCCGGCCGCGATGCCGTCCTCGCCGTGGCCGAGCAGGTGCAGCGCCGCCGACGTCCGGGCCACGACCACCCCGGCGATCGCGGACGGCCGCAGCAGCGGCCCGCCGTCCCGTACGCCGGACAGGGCGGTGCGCAGCGCCGGACCGAAGGAGGCCGGGACGGCCGTCACCTCCGCCGCCCCGAGCAGGCGGCAGCGCTCGGCGCCCTCGGCGGGGTCCGGATCGCCGCCCGCGAGGGCCACCTCGACCCAGCGGTGGCGCCCGTACTGGCGGACCAGGCGGGCGATCCGGAACAGTTCGGCGTCCTCGAAGGGGCCGGCCGCCGGGGCGGTGACCAGTACGGCGCCCTCGCCGCCGACTCCGGCCGCGGCGCGCAGCCAGCCGATCAGGTGCTCGGCGGCGCCGAAGGGGGCGGTGAGCGCGAGCCGTCCCCGGCCCTGGTCGGCCGCCAGCCAGCGCAGGGCGCGGGCGGTGTCGGCGACCAGCCCGGGGTCGCGTCCGAGCGTCATCGGCACGACGCACACCGGTCCGGCGGTGGCCGCCAGCGCCGACCGTACGGCCTCGACGAGTGGTCGGCCCGCGGCGGCGACGGCGTGCACCGCGGGCCCGGTCGGCGTGGATCGGTGCTCCACCAGGGCGGCCAGGTCGCGGCCGCCGTCGCTCTCGTGGCCGCCGGCCAGCACGACGGTGGCGGGCCCGATCCCGGGGGCCTGTCGTGCGGTCATGGCTCAGGCACCCACCGGGTCGTGGCAGGAGACCAGCTTGGTGCCGTCCAGGAACGCCGCCTCGACCTGGAGCAGCGGCAGCATCTCGCGCACTCCGGGCATGACGTCCGCACCGCTGACGACCTGCTTGCCGATCTCCATGCACTCGGCGACGGTGCGGCCGTCCCGGGCGCCCTCCATGATCGCCTCGCTGATCAGGGCGCAGGCCTCGCTGTAGTTGAGCTTGACGCCGCGGTCGCGGCGTTTACGGGCCAGATCGGCCACGACGTAGATGTAGAGCTTGTCCATCTCACGCGGGGAGAGATTCACGGGAATCACTCGTCCTTTCCGAGAATCCGATGAAATGCAAGGGAGTTGGACAGTGGAGAATCGGGCTCGGCGCCGCCGCGCTCAGACCCGACGCAGCCGGGGAATCGCCGGTACCGCTGCCAGGAACAGCATGGTGGTCAGGACGAACGGCCAGGTGAAGGCGTGGCCGCCGAAGGGCGCGGACATCGCGCCGCGCGCCGGGGTCACTGCGGCGGCGAAGAGGAGTCCGCACACGGCGGACGGCATGAGATCGACCTGGGCGACACCACGCAGGACTTCGACGACTAACTTGACGGATATCGGACGGGCAACCTCGGCGGCACCCTCGAAGGTTTCACCGAAGACACCTTCCCCATCCTTTTGTTGAGCCATGCAGCGCACCAATTCCCGGTACGGCCGAGGGGGCTCGGGAGATTGCTCGGGAGCCCGTTCGGCGATTCATTGGGAACCGTACTCCCGCGGATTGCCGATCGGGATAGGCGCATGGCGTTACGCCAAATCAACCGTGAGTGACCGACAGGCCGCTGAGCTGCAACATTCTGTTGAAGACTCGCCCCCGAGGAGCGACTGGAGAGGGTAATTCTTTGCGAAGTTTTACTTCCAGGTAACATGCCTCGGAATGTGCCCATGTCAACCAATCCGCGACAAATTCCCCCCACCCCGGCGATACGGACACCCCGAACTGTGGGAATCCTGTGAAACAGGGTGCCGCCGTGTCGGAAACATGTTGGATCCGGGATGCACTCGCGCCGGATTCCGTCAGTCGGCTGCACGTACCTGCGCGCCGAGCTTCCGGAGCAGGAACCGCTCCGAGGAGTCCAGCTCGAAGTCGGGCACCGCCAGATGGCCCCCGGGATTGGCGTGCAGCGTCCTCTCCGCCGATCCGAGCGCGCCGTACACCGCCAACGCGGCCTCGCGCGGCACGAGTTCGTCGTCCCACTGCAGCACGAACCGCACCGGCACCCCGACCCGCCGCGCCGCCTCCAGCTGGGACGCGTGCCCGGTCAGCCCGAACACCGCAGCGGTGATGCGGGGTTCGGCCGCGACCAACGGGATGCCGATCACGCTGCCCAGCGACAACCCCCAGTAGCCGACCGGGCCGAGACCGCCGGCGGCCTTGTCCAGCGCGTCCAGCACCGCCCGCCACTCGGGCACGGCCCGCTCCGCGAGCGCCGCCGTGTGCCGCGCCACCCACGCGCTGATCGGCCGCCCGGCCGCCAGCAACTCCCCGATCTCCGTGGCGAATCGCTCGTCCTGCGCGGTGCGCTCCCGCTCGCCGTGCCCGGGCGCGTCCAGCGACACCGCCGCCCACCCGTACCGAGTCACGCATCTGCGGGCCCGCTCCACCACCCCCGGCCCCAGCTTGTGCTGCCCGCCGCCGTGCCCCAGCAGCACCAACGGCCGTGCGCCCAGGGCGGATCCGTCCGGCTGCCAGAGCACGCCGGGTACGCCGTCGAGGGTGAAGCGGTGCTGCGTGACGCCGTTCGAGGAGGTGTGAGAGGTGAGGTGCATCCCCTCATCATGGCGCCCGACACACGTTCGAGTCCTGCCCTTTCACCGCCCCGGCCAATAGTCACCACGCGGTGGGCGCATCGGGGGACGGGGCGGGGAAGGCTGCTTCGGGTCCTGCCTTCGGGTCGCGTCAGCGGACCACGTCGAAGACCTGCATCTGCAGGCCGTTGCTGTAGACCGCGTGCTCGACCAGCTTCAGCTTCTGGGTGTCCTTGTCCGTGCTGCTGAACAGCCGCTTGCCGGCGCCGAGCAGCAGGGGATAGACGAGCAGGTGGTAGCGGTCGATCAGGCCCGCGTCCGAGAGGGCCTGGTTCAGGGTGGCGCTGCCGTGGACGATGATCGGGCCGCCCTCGGTCTCCTTCAGGGCGGTGACCTCGTCCAGCGAGCGCAGGATCGTGGTCTCACCCCAGTCGGAGACCAGGGCGTCGTCGGTGAGGGTGGTGGAGACGACGTACTTCGGCATCGTCTTGTAACGGGCGAACTCCGCCATGTCCGGCCACACCGGGCTGAACGCCTCGTAGCTGACGCGGCCCATCAGGATCGCGGTGGCCTCCTGCTGCTCCCGCTCCTTGATCTCGTAGGCCTCGGGGACGAACTCGACGTCCTTGAAGGTCCAGCCGGAGTTGCGGTAGCCGGGTTCGCCGCCGGGGCCCTCGACGACGCCGTCGAGCGAGATGAAGGCGGTGCTGATCAGGGTGCGCATGAGTGGTTCCTCGGTTCTCGCGTGTCTACCGGTGTACGTGTTCGGGGCTCAGCC
The DNA here is from genome assembly GCF_042794375.1 of Kitasatospora sp. NPDC056531. Lineage (NCBI taxonomy): Bacteria > Bacillati > Actinomycetota > Actinomycetes > Kitasatosporales > Streptomycetaceae > Kitasatospora > Kitasatospora sp. NPDC056531. The sequence continues at coordinate 235,534 of NZ_JBHTTU010000004.1, forward strand.
GAGGAGCCCGGCCAGCCACTGCTGCCAGGATGCGTCGATGCCTTCCGGTGCCGGACCGAACAGGTGATGGAACATCAGGACCATGCCGCCGCCGTGGTGGAAGGTGTGGACCGCGTCGGCGGAGCGGACCTCGAAACGCTCGTCGTCCGCCCAGACCACCTCGCCGTCCAGCGGCGGCAGACCGGCCGGCGCGGCGTGGACCGGCGTGCCCACGGTGACCGGGAGCGGCAGCGCGAGGGCGTCGGCGAGCGCCGCCCGCACCTCCGGCTCCGCCCGCCCGCCGGACGGCGCGGCGGCGAACACCGGTACGGCGGTGCGCCCTTGGAAGTGGGCGAGGTACTCGCGGAGCGTGTTGAGGTGGAACGGCCAGCCGCGGCGCAGCGCGTCGTACTCGTCCTGCCAGTCGTCGCCGAGCAGTCCGCTGTGGACGACGCGGAGCACGGTGCTACCGCCGCCCCGCCCCTCGACCAGGTACTCGAAGGCCATGAACCGGCCGTCCTCGCCGGTGGCCGTACGGGTGGCCAGGCGCTTGCCGGGTTCGTAGGCGGTGATCACCGCCTGCTCGCGGTGGCCCCCGATGTCCATGACGGCGGCCCCGCCCTCACGCGGGTCGAGTTCGTTGCGGCCCATGAACCAGGAGTCGAGCCCCGGTCCGGTGGCGATCGCCTCCCAGACCTCCTCCGGACTCGCCGGCAGGGTCGTCTTCAGCTCGATCTCGAACGGGTGGGTCATCGGGGGTTCTCCTGTTCCGGTTCGGTCCCGGCGTCCTCGGCCGGGTCGGACGCCACGGCGTCGGGGGACCCGGCGTCGAGGGACGCGGGTGACGCCGCGGGGATCTGGTGGAGCCCGACGACCACCCGGTGGCTACGGCCCCCGGGGGCGGACTCGTCGTGGTAGCGGCTGACCAGCGCCGCCACCGCCTGGGACAGCTCCTCGGCGAAGGCCGCCCGGTCGGCCGCCGAGGCGAACCGCACCTGCGCGTCGATCCCGAAGGTGGCGACCCGCTTCCCGGCCCGGGAGGCCCCGGTCAGCAGCGCCCCCACCTCCTGCACCAGCCGCGACCCCAGCGCCAGCAGCCAGCGGGCGGAGAGCTGGTCCGGCGAGCGCGAGGGGTCCGGGCTCACGGCGGCCAGGACGCTCGGCGAGATCACGTACGAGGCGGCGGTGGCGCGGTACACCCGTTCGGTGACGTTGCCCTTGCGCCGTTCCTCGGCGAGTTCGACGAGCTCGTGCCGCTCCAACTCCTTCAGGTGGTAGTTGACCTTCTGCCGGGGCAGCCCCAGGCGGGAGGCCAGCATGGCGGCCGAACCGGGTTCGGCGAGGGCGGCGAGGATCCGGGCCCGTATCGGATCCAGGGAGGCCTCGGCCGCGGCGGGCTCTTCGATGACGGCGACGTCCAGCATGGTTCCAGAGTCGCGCCGACAAGAAAATTTGTCAAGGACAGAATTCTTGTCGGTTGCGCCGTCGACAGCCGTGCCCGACTCGTCAGCTGAAGCGCCCGGAGCAGGAAGTCGGCCCGGCCGACTTCCTGCTGCCGTCCATCACCCCGCTCACCGCCACCGGCCCCGACCGCGACCCCGACCCCGGATGCCGAGTACGGCGGGCAGTGGCCCACAATCGGCCGGGTGATCAATTGGCCACGAAGGGCCCGTACCCGGAAGAGCCCTCTGGTCGAGGAGTGCGTCGTGCTGACGGCGGACGGCGGCGCACCTCTGACCGTGGTCTTCGAGCCGATGGGCAGCCTGTACGAGCTTCCCGCGGGCGAGCACTTGACCATCCGGTTCGCCGGTCCGCCCGAATCGCGCGGCGCAGTCGACCGTCGGCCCGACTACGTGTCGGCCTGCGGCCCGCTCGGCGGGACCATGACCGTCCGAACGGCTGCGGGCGCGGAGATCGACCTGCTCACCGGCGTACCCGAAACACCGTGGCGCCCAGGAAGTTGACCGGATCGACTTCCTGTTCCGACCCGCCCCTACCGGCCTGCCGACGACTCCCGCAGGAAGTCGGTGAGCAGCGCCGTCACCTCGGCCGGGCGCTCAAGGTTGGGGAGGTGGCCGGCCCAGGGCAGTTCGCGGTGGCGGGCGTTCGGCAGCAGGGTCGGCAGGGAGGCGGCGATCCGGCGGAAGTCGGGGAGGTCGTGAGCGCCGGAGAGGGCCAGGGTGGGGGCGGTGATGCGAGTGAGGTCGACCTCCTCCTTCTGCGGGCCGACCTGTGCCGTCAGCTGCACCTCGAAGTTGTGCCGCTGCATCCGGCGGACCAGCTCACGGGTCGCCTCGTCGGCCTCCGGGCCCAGCCAGGTCCGGACGTTGAGTTCGACGGCGCCCTCGATGTCGCCCGCCGTGAGCAGTTCCTCCTCCTGGGCGTCGAAGGCGAGGAGGGTGTCGGTCGGCTCGTGTCCGGACTTGGCCGCGCAGAGGAGGGCGAGCGCGGTCACCGCCGTCGGGCGGAGGGCCGCGACCGTCAGGGCGATGCGGCCGCCGTAGGAGGCGCCGATGAGGGCGGTGGTCTCGATGTCGAGGTGGTCGAGCAGGGCCAGGACGTCGGCTGCGGCGCTGTAGGGGGCGTCGGCGAGGGGCGTGTCGCCGAAGCCGCGGAAGTCGCAGCGGACCACCCGGTGGCCGGCGTCGAGCAGGGCCTGCCACTGCGGGTCCCACATCCGTCGGTCGCACACCGAGGAGTGCAGGAGGACAACGGCGGGACCGGTTCCGGATACGTCATGAGAGATGATCATTCGGCGGATCGTAACGAGCGCGGCAGCCGGGCGCGAGGCAGTTACGGATCGGCGACGGCGCGGAGTAAGCGTTTCCGGCCCCGCCCGGGCTCTGGGTGGGTGAGGAGGTGCTCATGGGAGAGCCGAGGAGTTCACGGGACGAGGAGTTCCAGGCGTTCATCGTCGGGGTCTGGCCCCGGCTGGTGCGGACGGCGTTCCTGCTGGCCGGGGAGCAGTACGCGGCGGAGGATCTGGTGCAGTCCGCGGCGGAGAAGGCCTGCGCGGCCTGGCCGAAGGTGCGGCGGGCGGACGATCCGTACGCGTATGTGCGACGGATCCTGGTGAACCAGCACGCCCGGCGCTGGCGCCGCCGCCCGCCGGAGCTGCTGGTGGACGCGGTGCCGGACACGCCCGGGGTTGAGGACGGTTTCGCCCGCTCGGACCAGCGCGGGGCGCTGCTGGCCGCGCTCGCCACCCTGCCCCCGCGTCAGCGCGAGGCTGTGGTGCTGCGGCACTGGGAGGACCTGAGCGACAGCCAGACGGCCACGGCGATGGGCTGCTCGGTGGGCGCGGTGCGCAGCCACGCGGCGAAGGGCATCGCGCGGTTGCGTCAGGTCACGGCGCTGGTGGAGGTCAAGGACACGACACGGATCGGAGGGGCGGCATGAACGCGGACGCGGAGAAGGACGCTGACCTGTGGGTCGGCCTCGGCCTGGCCGAGGCGGCGGCGGGGGCGAAGGTCGGCCCGGCGCCGGTGACGGACATCCTGGCGGGCGGGCGCCGGATCCGGCGGCGTCGCCGGACGGTGGTCGGCGCGCTGGCGCTGGCCTCGGCGGTGGTGCTGACGGGCGGGGCGCTCGCCGAGCTGCGCCCGGAGCCGGCGGCCTCCCACTCGCTCGTCCCGGCCGGCACCGGGCTCGGCTCCGGCACCGGCGGCCCGCCGTCGGCTTCGGCGACCACCCGGGCCACCCCGGCGGTGCGGGACCCGTTCACCCCGGTCCGGGTGGTACTCGGACAGGGCACCACGCCGGACGGCAAGGAGTGGAAGCTGTGGCAGGCGCTGTGGCCGGTGGCGCCCAAGGAGCGGGCGTATGAGCAGGCGTTGGCGGTGTGGCAGGAGCGCAGCCCGTACGACCCGGCGGTCAGCAAGCCGACGAAGGAGTTCGTCGACCAGTACTACGACCCCAACTCCGATGTGATCAACACCTATTTCACGGTGGACGGAGCGCGTCTGAGCCACGATGCCGCGGGCATCACCCCGTCGCCCGGCAAGCTCGACCCCCGCGAGGGGGGCTACATCGGCGGCGGCCTGGTCGGCCACCGGGGCAAGGACGACACGGTGGCCCCGCTCGACGTGGTCGCGCTGTCCCTCGGCCCCGACATCGCCCGGGTGAAGGTGACCTGGACGGACGGTACGGTCAGCGAGCCGCCGTTCGTCACCGTCGCCGACTCCCCGCTGCGCCAGATGGTGGTGGCCCGGCCGGAGGGCAAGACGGCGAAGCTCTGGGAGTACTTCGACAGGAACGGCAACAAGCTCCCTGACTCCGGCAGCCAGTTCCTCCGGGAGTAACTCCACCCCTGGTCGGACGCGAAGCGTTCCGCCCTCGTGTTTCGGTGGACGGGTGACGGTTCAGGGGAGTTCGGCGGGGGCAGGTGCCCGGGTTCCGTGGGTCGCCCGGTGCGGGTGGGGCGGACTCGGGTTGGTCCTGTTCGCCTGGACGGTGTTCGAGGCGGTGAAGCACGCGGGGCTGACGGTCCCCCTGGCGGCGGCCGGGTTCGCCGTTCCGCTGCTGTCAAAGCTCCTTCCGGGTAGGCCAGTTGTACGACAGGTGCTGCCTCGGGTCTGGGTGCCGCTGGCCGCCGTGGTGGTCTGTGCCGCCATTCCCGGCCCGGCCGAGGACACCGCCGCCCCCTTCACCTTCGGCATGGCCTGGCTGACGCACCTCGCGCTGCGGCACGCGGTGGGCAGGGCGGGAGTGGGAGGTCGGTAGGGCCGACCCCCCACTCCCGCTCAACGACTCGCTCAGCCGATCCGCTTCTCGAACCAGTGGTGGGCGTAAGGCTCGTCATTGAAGGCAGGAACCTCCTGGAAGCCGCAGGAGTGGTACAGCCCGATCGCGGCGGTGAGCGCCTTGTTGGTGTCCAGGCGCAGCACGGTGCGGCCGTGCCGGGCGGCTCGCGTCTCGAGTTCGGCGAGGAAGCGGCGGCCGAGGCCGAGGCCCCGGGCGTGGGGTGCGACCCACATGCGTTTGATCTCGCTCGGGGCGTCGGGCGGCAGCTTCAGGCCGGCGCAGCCGACCGGCTCGCCGTGCAGCCGGGCGACCAGGAACAGGCCGTGCGGGGGCCGGAGTTCGCCAGCGTCGGGCAGCAGGCTCAGGGCCGGGTCGAAGCCGGTCTCGAAGCGCTCCTGGATCTCGGCGAAGTAGGAGCGCAGGCAGTGCCGGGCGTCGGGATGGTCCGGGTCGACGGTGTCGAGGGTGACGGTCGCGGCGGTCAGCAGCCGGTCGACCTCGGCCATGGCGGCGGCCAGCCGGGCCCGCTGGGTGGCGTTGAGCGGCTCCAGCAGGGAGGCGGCCAGCTCGTCGCTCCGGGCGTCGAGCGCGGCGCGTTCCGCGAGGCCGGCGTCGGTGAGCCGGACGGTGCGCAGCCGCCTGTCCCGGGGCTGCGGCTCGACCGTCACCAGGCCGTCGGTCTCCAGGGAGCGCAGCAGTCGGCTGAGGTACCCGGAGTCGAGCCCGAGGCGTTCCCGCAGCCGGCGCACGTCCTGGCCCTGTTCGCCGATCTCCCAGAGCAGTCGGGCCTCGCCGATGGGACGGTCCTGGCCGAGGTAGTGGTCGTGGAGGACGCCCACCCGCTGGGTGACGGTGCGGTTGAACCTCCGCACCTGGGCGATCTGCGCCTCGGTGTCGGTATCGATGCATGCGTCGATCTGCGCCGGATCCATTCTCTGACCTTAGTCAGAGAATGGATCCGGCGCCAGTGGACGCCCCGCCCGGACTCAGCCCGCCGCGTCGAGGAGCAGCTTCGCCGCCACCGCCGTCCCGTCCGTGCGGATCTCGCCGGCGAACGCCGCCGCCCGGGCACCGACCCCGGGCGCCAGGGTCTGCTCGAGCGCGGCCGAGAGCGAGTCCACCGTCGGCGCCGGACCGTCGTGGGCCGCGCCGATGCCCAGGGCGGCGACGCGGTCCGCCCAGTACGGCTGGTCGACGATCTGCGGCACCACGACCTGCGGCGCCCCCGCCACGGCCGCGGCGGTCGTGGTCCCCGCCCCGCCGTGGTGGACGACCGCGGCGACTCGGGCGAACAGGGCCTGCTGGTTGACCTCGCCGACGGTGAAGCAGTCGTCCCCGCCGTCCACCGGCGCAAGGTTCGCCCAGCCCTGGGCGAGCACGATTCGCCGCCCCTGCGCCCGTACCGCCTCGACCGCCACCGGCCCGGCGTCCGGCGCGCCGTGCAGCGGCATGCTGCCGAAGCCCACGTACACCGGGGGCTCGCCCGCCGCCAGGAACGCCGACAGGTCGGCGGGCAGCGGACGGTGGTCCGGCAGCAGCCAGGCGCCGGTCTGCACGACCTCGCGCTCGGCCGGCTGCCGCCAGGGGCCGAGCAGCGGGTCGGTGGCCAGCCACGGGCGGTCGGTGAACACGTGGTCGCGCACGTTCTCCACCTCCGCGAGGCCGACCGACGCCCGGTGGGCGTTGACCTGCTCCCGGAACAGGGCGTTCATGGTGCCGATGTTGAACTCCCACAGCTCCCGGTGGTCGGTCAGCTCCGGCGGGTACGGCTGGCTGGGGAACTCGAACGGCCGGTGGTGCGGGGACGGCAGCATGGTCGGCTGCAGCGCGACGTACGTGAAGCGGGCGCCCACCCGCTCGGCCGCCGCCTGCGCGCCGGCCACGGCCGGGAACAGCCCGGTCGCCACCACCGCGCCGCCCGGCTCGGCCGTCGCGGCGACCGCCTCGTGGAACTGCCCGACCAGCATCGCCACCCGCGTCGGGAAGTCCACCGTCGTCGAGGACGCCCCGCTCGCCACCACCGCCCGCACCGACTCCCCGACGGGCACCATCTCCACCCCCACGGCAGCCAGTCGCTGCGCGAACTCCTCGTCCGGCGGCGCGCACACCCGTACCTCGGCGCCGAGCTCCCGCAGCTTCACCGCGAGGCCCGCCAGCGGCTGGACGTCACCGCGCGACCCGTACGTGGACAACACAACTCGCATCTCGCGCATCTCCCGTTCCCCCCAGGCTCCGCCCTGGAGTTGGAGATTCTGCGGCACGACCGGGGCCTTGCGGCAAGGCCCCCCGCGCGCTATAAGTTGAGAGTGGCGGGGAGTGGGTGACATCGATCCCCATCAGCTTCGCAGCGCCGCCACAGCCTCCTCGACCAGCTTCCGCGCACGCTCCACGGTCTCCGTCAGCTCGTCGGGGGTCTCCCCCACCGCACCCAGCAGGCCTCGCACCCGAATCCCGAACCCCGGCGGTTTGCCGCGCAGTTGTGCGGCGACGGCGAGCGCGCCCTTCTCGTTGAGGCACCAGTGCCGGTTGCGCGCGTACAGCGCCTGCACCAGCACCCCGACCGCCCGGGACAGGCAGAGCGCGACGTACAGGGTGTCGCCGCGCGCCGCTCCCTTGGCTGCGCCGCCGACCAGGAACTCCGCCTCCCAGACGCCCGCCATCAGCGCTTCGCGCAGCGGCTCGGGGTACGTGGCGGTCTGCGTCTTCAGCGATGCCAACTCACCTGCGGGATCGGCGAGTACGTGCCCGAGCGCGACCTCGCCGACGTAGCACGGCGACCAGAAGCCGAGCGGATGCCCGGCCTGTACGCCCACCTCGTACCGGCCCTCCCGGCAGTCCGCCCACACCCGCTCGACCCGGTCGAGGTCCCGCAGGATCCAGTCGACGGCGACTCCGTCGACCTGCAGCCACGCCCCGCCGTTCACCCACGGCCCCCAGCCGCCGGGCCCGGCCACCTCCACCTCCGGCCCGGCCAACTCCCGCAGCGCGGCGAGGTCCGGCTCACCGCGGTAGTAGACCCCGAGGTCCCAGTCCGAATCCGGCCGGTGCCGACCACGCGCCCGGCTCCCACCGAGCATCACCCCCACCACGCCCGGGACTTCGGCCAGTCGGTCCGCCATCTGCTCGATCAACGCACGCATAGCGGAAGTCTGGCGGCCGGAACGGCCCCGGACCAACGCTTATCGACACAGCGACCCGATCGGCGGCGTAGCGTCGAACCGTCCGCGCCTGGCGGGCGCTCATCGCCTTCGCGTCCAACCGAGCGGACTGTCGGCGGCCGCCGCCAGGATGGCCGCGGCCGCCGAGACCTCCTGCTCCCAGGCGTGGAAGGCCTCGGCGTTGTAGGTCTCCACCTCCACCAGACAGGAGGAGCAGCACATCCGGAGGACCGCCTCGGCGAACTGCCACTCCACATCGGTGGCGGTCTCCCCCATGCCGTGCCAGGCCCTGCCGGCCGCCTCCTTGGGCGTCAGCTCGCCCGCGACCACCCCGGCCGCCAGAGAGCGGAGCAGACAGCGCTCGGCCAGGCCGCTGTCCGGGCGCGGAACGCCCAGCTCCTCCAAGGCCTCCCGGAGCAGCTCCTCCAGGTCGGCCGTCGGCTCGCCCCGACCCCGCCCGGCGAGGTCGCACAGGGCGGGCGAGTCCTCGCCCGCCGCCAGCAGCTCGGCGGCGGCCATCGGCAGGTCCTCGGGGCGCACCAGGCCGGCGGCGTGCTGCCAGGCCAGGGTGAATACGGCGTCCATGACGGCATCCTGGCGCACCCGGTAGCCCCGTGACCAGCGATTCAGCCGGTCAGGGCCAGCCGCCGGAGTGCTTCAGCCACTCCCGCCCCTCGGGATCCTTCGGGTCCATCGCCAGCAGCAGCTTCGCCAGCGACCGCTGCGCCGCCGGGTCACCGGCCCGGGCGGCCACCCGCAGCAGGGCGGCGGCCTGCTCGGGCTTTCCGGCGTCCAGCCGCCCCTGCGCGTCCGCGTGCACACCGAGCGAGGCCCGCCCGAGCAGGTCCCACATCTCCTCCGACGGCTTTGCCCCGGTACGGGCCGCCTGCTGCTGGAGGACGGACAGCAGGTTGAACTGCGCCTGCCAGTCGCCCGCCTCGGCGGCCGGACGCAGCACCGCCTCCGCGCCGTCCAGGTCGCCTGCGGCACTGAGCGCGGCGCCGAGGATCGGGGTGATCAGCTCCTCCCCCTCCTGCACCGCCCGACGCAGCAGCGGCACCGCGCCCGCCGGGTCGCCGTCCTCGTACAGCCAGAGACCGGCGAGCTTGGCGCCCCCCGCACGGCCGCCCCGGCCGGCCTGCTCCAGCAGCTCCAGGGCCCGCCCGGTCTCACCCCGGTCGCGCAGCCTCAGCGCCAACTCCCAGGCGGCGTCGGCGATCCCGCCCCTCGCGGCGACCTCCAGCCGGCGCTCGGCCTCCTCTCCCTCGGCGAGGTCCAGCAGGTCCATCGCCGCCCGGTGCGCGGCCGCCGCGTCGCCCCGCTCCGCCTTGGCCACGTCCGACGCGACGGACTCCCGTACGGCCCGGAGCTTCGCCATGTCGAGGCCCAGGTACTCGATCGCCTTCTGGTGGCCCGACGCGCGAGCGTCGAAACCGCGTGGAGCCGAGCGGAAGACCCGCGCCACCCGCACCCGCCGCACGGCGAGTGCGGGGCGGGCAGGTGGCGCAGTACCGCAGCAGCGGAAGAAACGCGAGACCGCCATCAGGACACCCAAGCCCTCACGCTTTGGTGACACCGTTACGGACCTTCCGGGCGGAAACGTCCGGGCTACTGAGACCTGACTATGGACTCAGCAACGGCGGGCACGATCATCGCGGTGTACGGGACGGTGGCCGCGAGGCGTTCCTCCAGCAGCGCCCGGTAGTCCTCGGACTCGTAAACGGCGCGGGCCTGTTCGGCGTCGGCGAAGCGCAGCACGACGGTGTGGGTGCCGCCGGACGGGCGGCCGCCCTCGTGGAGGTGGACGGTCCGGTCGGTGCTGGCGAGGAGTTCACCGGCGTCCGGGCCGAGCAGGACGGGGCCGGCGGCCTGGCGGTAGGCGTCCAGGCGCCCGGGGTCGGTCACGTCGTAGTTCAGGATGAGCAGGGCAGGCACGATGACTCCTCGTCAACTCATGGGAAATGGGCCGGTCATACGGTCGAGGGCGCGATCGAGCGCCGTGGTCGGCGGCATGGCGGCGAGGGCGAAGGCATTCGGAAACCTCCCTGTGTCAGCTAAGCTGACACAGACGATACGCTGACGCGCCGAAAGAGCAAGGAATGGCCGAACCCGATGACGGGGAAGCGGAGTTGTCGCTCCTCAGCCTGCTGCTGAGGAACGCCCGCCGGTTCCAGGGGGAACTGGCACGCCGGCTGGACGAGGCGGGCGTCGAACCGACCACCCCGGCCCACATGACGGTGTTGGCGCACCTGCGCGACGGCGACGCCCTGAGCATCGCCGAACTCGCCCGCCGCGCCGGAGTGACGCGGCAGACCATGCACCGGGCGGTGCACCGACTCACCGACGAGCGCCTGCTCGTCACCGAACCGGGAGCGGGCTTTCCCCGCAGCGCGCTGGTTCGCCTCACCGACCGGGGCGTTCGACGCCGCGAGGTCGCCGCCCGCATCCTCGCCGATCTGGAGGGCGAACTCGCCGCCCAGCTCGGCACGCAGAGCGTCACCACCCTGCGCGAGACCCTGTGTGAAGCCCTGCACCACCCCTGGCCTCCGCACCACGATCCGCCTCTGGAGGGCCTGACATGACCGTCTACGCCGTCGCCCAGCTCACGATCCACGACCGCGCCCGGTACAACCGCTACCAGGCCCGCTTCCTGGAGGTGCTCGGCCGCTTCCGGGGGCGGCTGCTGGCCGCCGACGAGAACCCGGCGGTGGTGGAGGGGAGTTGGGAGCACCAGAAGGTCGTCCTGCTGGCCTTCCCGGACACCGCCGGGTTCCGGGAGTGGGCGGACTCCCCGGACTACCGGGAGATCGCCGCCGACCGGCTGGCGGCGACGCACGGGGTGGTGCTGCTGGTCAACGGCCTGGACGGGACGCGCTGACTCCCCCGGGCCACGCCGCGGAACCGGACCGGGAACGGCGGGAGGGCGGCCCGTCGGCATGGACGGGCCGCCCTCCTCCTGGGTCAGTCCGTCGCCACCACGGTGCTCGGGGTGCCGGCCGTCACCCGCAGCAGTTCCTCGTACGTCATCGGCACGACGGTGTGCGGGTGTCCGGCGGCCGCCCACAGCACCTCATGCCGCTGCAATGCGGTGTCGACGACCGTGCGCAGCGGCGCCGGGTGGCCGGTGGGGGCGACGCCGCCGATGGCCTGGCCGGTGGCCTCGCGGACCTGGGCGGCGGAGGCCCGGGCGATCGCCTCGGCGCCCAACTGCGCAGCCAGGTAGGCGGTGTCGACCCGGTGGGAGCCGCTGGTCATCACCAGCAGCGGTTCACCGTCGCAGCTGAACACCAGGCTGTTGGCGATCGCGCCGACCTCGCAGCCGAGGGCGGCGGCGGCCTCGGCGGCCGTCCGGGCGGAGTCGGGCAGGACGACGATCTCACCGGCAACGCCGGCCGCCGCCAGCGCCTCGGCGACCGCGAGGCTTCGGGCAGGGAGGGAGGAGGTCATCGCCCCATCATGCCTTCCCTGCCCCGCCGGCAGCACGCCCGGCCGCAGCACGCGCGGCCGCGCTCAGCACCGCCCGTACCCCCGCCGTGAGCACCGAGGCGTCCCGCCCGACGCCCCACACCACCGCCCCGCCGGAACCGCCGGAGCCCCCGGAACCCCCGACCCGCGCCTCGACGTACGCGACCGCATCCCGCCCGCTCCCGGCCTTGTGCTCGCTGAAGGAGAGGATCTCCGCCCCCACCGCGTCCGCCACCGCGTCGACCGGCCCGACGCCCGTGCCCCGGCGGCCGTTCACCTCGGCCCAGTCGTCGCCCACCGTCCAGGCCCAGTCCGAGGGCGCGGCGTCCAGGTACTCCGCCCGGAACAGCCCGTACAGCTCCTCCCCCGTCACCTCCCGCCCGCTGCCGTCGGTCGCCTCCTGCACGACCCGCGCGAACTCGATCTGCAGCCGCCGGGGCAGTTCCAGCCCTTCCGCCGTCTGCAGCAGGTAGGCGATCCCGCCCTTGCCGGACTGGCTGTTGACCCGGATCACCGCCTCGTAGTCGCGCCCCAGGTCCGCCGGGTCGATCGGCAGGTACGGCACGGACCAGGGCGCTTCCCGTTCGGGCAGACCCGACTCGGCGGCGACCTCGGCGTGGTGCGCGAAGCCCTTCTTGATGGCGTCCTGGTGGGTGCCCGAGAAGGCGGTGTGCACCAGGTCCCCGACGTACGGGTGCCGCTCGTGCACCGGCAGCCGGTTGCAGTGCTCGACGGTGCGGCGGATCTCGTCGATGTCGGAGAGGTCCAGCATCGGGTCGACGCCCTGGGTGTGCAGGTTGAGCGCCAGCGTCACCAGGTCGACGTTGCCCGTGCGCTCCCCGTTGCCGAACAGGCACCCCTCCACCCGCTGCGCGCCCGCGAGCACGGCCAGCTCCGCGCAGGCCACGCCCGTCCCCCGGTCGTTGTGCGGGTGGACGGAGAGGATCACCGAGTCGCGCCGCTCCAGATAGCGGTCCATGTACTCGATCTGGTCGGCGTACACGTTGGGCGTGGCGACCTCGACCGTCGCGGGCAGGTTGTGGATGACGGGCCGGTCGGGGCTGGCGTCCCACAGCTCGCTCAGGCCGTTGCAGACCTCCAGCACGTAGTCCGGCTCGGTCAGGTTGAACACCTCGGGCGAGAACTGGAACCGTACGCCGTCGCGCCCCTCCCCCAGCCGGGCCATCCGGTGCGCCGCCGCCGTGATCAGCGCCCGCAGTTCGGCCCGTTCCTTGCCGAGGACGACGTCCCGCCACAGCGGCGCGGTCGCGGTGTAGAGGTGGACGACCACGTTCGACAGGCCCTCGACCGCCTCGAAGGTGCGGTCGATGAGGTCGGCCCGGGCGGCGGTGAAGACGACCACCGTGACGTCCTCGGGTACGGCCCCGGGGGTGGTGGCCAGTTGGCGGACGAAATCGAAGTCGGTCCGGCTGGCGGAGGGGTAGCCGACCTCGATCTCCTTGAAGCCCATGGCCAGGAACAGGTCGAACATCCGCTGCTTGCGGGCCGGGTCCATCGGCTCGGCGAGCGCCTGGTTGCCGTCGCGCAGGTCGACGGGCACCCACAGCGGCGCCCGCTCGATCCGTCGGCCGGGCCAGCGGCGCAGCAGGGCGGGGACGTGGACCCGTTCGTGGACGGGGCGGTAGCGGTGGGAGGGCATGGCGCCGCCGCGTTGCGGGTTCCAGGCGGGGGCGTCGGCCGGGACGGGCCCGGCGGGTGCGTGCAGCGTCGGGAAGGCCATCAGGATTCCTCAGGGCAGGTACCGGTGACCGGCAGGACGGCGCCCCGCAGCGGGGTGCCGGTCCGGTCACGCCCCGCTGCGGCCGCCAAGAAGGAGGAGCCCCCACGACTGCATGCCGGGTAGGGTAACCACGACAGAAGTCCTCAGACAACCTGACAGGTGACGACGATGCCCCCGCTCCGCCCCTCCCCCCTCGCCGAACAGGCCGCCGCGCGGATCGAGGAGCAGATCAGGGCCGGCGAGTGGCCCGTCGGCGGCAAGCTGCCCGGCGAGGTGGCGCTCGCCAAGGAGCTGGGCGTCGGCCGCTCGACCGTCCGGGAGGCGCTGCGCACCCTCGCCGCGGCCGGGATGGTGCAGAGCCGGCAGGGCTCGGGGGTGTTCGTGACGAGCGACCGCCCGACCGCCGGGGACTGGGCGACCCGGCTGCGCGCCGCGGAGCTGGCGCACGTCTACGAGGTGCGGACGATGGTCGAGGTGCAGGCCGCCCGGCTGGCCGCGGAGCGCCGGACGGACGCGGACCTGGTCACTGTCGACGCCGCGCTGGCGGCGCGCCTGGCGGCGGGCAGGGCGGACGACGCGGGCTTCGTGGCGGCGGACATCGCGCTGCACACGGCGATCGTGGCGGCCGCCCACAACCCCGTCCTGGATGACCTCTTCGCCCAGTTCGCCCCGGTCCTGAGGGACCATCTGGTGGCCCTGGTGGGCCTGTTCGGCCTGCGCGACGTTGATCCGAACCAGGGGTACGGCTCGCACGAGGAGCTGGTCCGGGCCCTGCACGACGGTGACCCGGAGGCGGCGGGGCGGGTGCTGGCGGCAGAGCTGGAGGCCACCCGCTCCCGGCTGCTCAGCTCCTAGCAGCACACCCCGGACGGGGCGTCACACAGTTTTCACACGACGGCCATCCAGCGTCAGTGCGCGTCGTTGACACTATGTCTAGCACTGTCGAATCTGGCTGATTCGAATACAAACGGTCAACGTGCGGGTGACATTGTGCCCAACTGGTGCGCAGGCACCGCTCAGGCAGCGAACGGGCATTCACGCCAATCACACGATATGACTAGTATCGCCTCGTCAAAAGCCCGTGCCCGGACGGCCCGCCACTCACCGGCCGGCCGCCAGCCCCAAGGAGTCTGCTCTGCGCGCGCGTGCGAATCGGCGGCCCCCGGCGCCGAAGGCCCCCCGCAGGCGGCCACGCCTGTCCCTGCGAGGGGCGCTGCTCGTCCTGGCCGTCGTCCCCAGCCTGGCCCTGGTCGCCCTCTGGGCGGTGACCAGTGGTGAGACCGTCTTCGACTTCCAGCGCCAGGCCGCCCAGGGCATGCTGGCCCAGAAGGCCGGCCAGCCGTCCAACATCGTCTACTACAACCTCCAGGAGGAGCGCCGGCTCAGCGCCGAGGCCCTCGCCAGACCCGGCGCCAACACCGACCAGCTGCGCCACCAGCGGCAGTTGACCGACGACGCGGTGCGCCAGTTCCAGGAACTGTCCGGCGAGACCGCCGACCACGCCCCCGACGACGTGCGCACCGCCGTCGCCGAGGCCCGGCAGGCGATGGGCAAGCTGGCCGAAGAGCGCGCCGCCGTGGACAAGGGCTCCGTCGACCAGCAGACGGTCTTCGCCTACTACACCGACCTGATCTCCGTCGACCTGCGGCTGTTCACCGCGCTCAGCCACGTCGACGCGGGCGAGGTCACCTGGGTGTCCAAGACCCTGGTCAACTCCTTCTGGGCCAAGGAGATGCTGGCCCGCGAGGACGCCATCCTGGCCCGCGGCTGGCCCGGCGGACGCCTCAGCACCGCCGACTACCAGCAGGTCCAGGAGCTGATCGGCGCCCAGGACCACCTGTTCACCGTCCAAATCGTCCCCTACATCCCGGCCGGCGAGGCAGGCGCCTGGCACGACCTGATGAACGGTCCGGCCTGGCAGGCCAAGGCCGCCGTCGAGCAGCAGCTCACCAAGCCGACCGCCGCCGACGCCAACGGCACCGTCAGACTGCCGCCCGCCCAGGACCAGTGGCGCCAGGCCGTCGACCAGCTCAACCCGCAGCTCGTCAAGGCCATCGAGGCCCGCACCAGCGCCATCGTCGAGGTCGGCAAGGGCACCATCCTCGACCTGCTCACCCGGGTCGTGCTCACCACCGTCATCGGCCTGATCACCGTGGTCGCCGTCGTCATCGCCTCCTGGCGGATCAGCCGCTCGCTGCGCCGCCGGATCAAGGAGGTGCAGACCCAGGCCGAGGAGATGGAACGCACCCTGCCCGAGGTGGTCGACCGCCTCGGCCGCGGCGAGCAGGTCGACGTCGAGGCCGAGACCCGCGCCGTCACCACCGGGGCGCACGGCAACGGCACCGACGAGCTCGCCCGCCTCGGCCAGGCGCTCAACCTGGCCCGCTCCGCCGCGCTGGAGGCCGCCGTCCGGCAGGCCGAGCAGCACCGCGGCTTCGAACGCCTCCTCCAGCGCATCGCCCGCCGCACCCAGCTGCTGATCGGGCGCCAGCTGCGCAAGCTGGACGAGCTGGAGCGCAAGCACGAGGACCCGGAGGTCCTGGAGGGCCTGTTCGACCTCGACCACCTCACCGCCCGCCTGCGCCGCTACGAGGAGAACCTCGTCATCATGGCCGGCGGCCAGCCGCAGCGGCGCTGGCGCAAGCCCGTCCCACTGCTGGACGTGCTGCGCTCCGCCCAGGGCGAGGTGCAGGACTACCGCCGGATCATGATCGACGTCGAGGGCCACCCGTGGCTCTCCGAGCGGGCCGTCGGGCCGGTCGCGCACGTGCTGGCCGAGCTGATGGAGAACGCCACCACCTTCTCCAAGCCGCCCACCCCGGTCGAGGTCCGGGCCGGCATGGTCGGACGCGGGCTCGCGGTCGAGATCGAGGACCGGGGCCTGGGCATGGACCCGGAGCAGTACTGCGCGGCCAACGAGCTGATGAGCCGCCCGCCGCGCACCGACGTGCTGGCCCGCGCCGACGACATCCGGCTCGGCTTCCACGTGGTCGCCCGCCTCGCCGCACTGAACGGGCTGAAGATCGAGTTCCGGCCGTCGGCCTTCGGCGGCACCCGGGTGGTCGTGCTCGTCCCGGACGAACTGGTCATCGACGGCGACGCCGGGCTACTGCCGGACACCGCGCCCGCCGAGCCGATCCCGCTGGTCCGGCGCTCCCGCCGGGCGGTGCGCTCCGCCTCCGACGAGCCGCCGCAGCCCGCCCTGCCGGTGGGGCCGCCGGTCGCGCCGGTGGACTCCTTCGGGCCCGTCGGGGCCGTCGCGCCCGCGTTCCAGAAGCCGACGTTCCAGGAGTCGACGTTCCCGGAGCCCGCCTTCCAGCAGCAGGCGGTGCGGGGACAGGCGGCGCAGCAGGAGCAGGCGAACGAGCAGCCCATCGAGCACAGCTCCCCCGCCGACCCGCCCCCGGCATGCCAGGCCCAGGCCGCGCACGACGCCCCGCCCGACGCCCCCGCCTACCCGGACATCGCCTACGCCCGGGTCACCGAGGCCGAGGCCCCGTACGCCGACGAGCAGTACCGCCCGGCCGACAACTACCGGCTGGCCGAACGGCGGCAGCCCCGTGAGTACCCCTCCGCCGTGCCGGTGAGCCCGGTCGAGGGCGGGCAGCCTCCGCTGCCGCAGCGGGTCCGCCAGGCCAGCCTGGCCGCCGAGCTGCGGCTGCCGCCGCCGCCCCGGCAGCAGTGGGTCGACCCGGCCGACGCGCAGCCGGCCGACGCGCAGCCCGTCGGCGGCCCGTTCCACCGGCTCGACCAGGCGGACCAGCCGGACCGCTCCGGGCGTCCGGTCCGCCGCTCCGGCGCGACCATCGGCGCCTTCCAGCGCCAGTCCCGCGCCGCCCGGGCCCAGGACAGCGGCGAGCACCCGCTGCCCCGGGCCGCCGCCACCCCGCCGGCTCCCCCCAGCACGCCCGCCGGTCCCCCCGCCTCCGCGTCCGTCGCGTCCCCCTGGGCCCTGCCGGCCGCGGAACCCCGAACCACACGAACGGAAGACAGGCCATGAACCGCACGATCGCCACCCACCAGGACCTGGACTGGCTGCTGGACGGACTCGTCGACTCGGTGCCCGGGACGCGCAACGCCGTCCTGCTCTCCGACGACGGCCTCGTGGTCAGCCACTCCCGCACCATCGAGCGGGCCGACGCCGAGCGCCTGGCCGCCGTCGCCACCGGGCAGCAGTCGCTCGCCCGGGGCGTCGGCCAGCTCTTCGACGGCGGGCCGGTGCACCAGGTGATCGTCGAGCTCGCCGAGTGCTGGCTGTTCGTCATCGCCGCCGCCCAGGGCACCCACCTGGCCGTGGTCGCCTCCCAGGAGGTGGACGCCGAGGTGATGTCCGTCGCGATGCACACCCTGGTGCAGCAGGTCGGCCAGAAGCTCACCACCCCGAGCCGGGCCGAGGCCGCGCCGGCGTCCTTCGACGTCTTCGCCAGCCGGAACCGGGGCTGACGGCCGAGTGGGCCCGTACAGCGAGCCGGGGGACGGCTGGGCGCGCGGCCGGGTGCCGCACGTGCCGCACTGGAGCGAGCTGGAGGAGCCGGAAGCGGAGGACGAGACGGGCATCATGGTGCGCCCGTACACCATCACCCGCGGCCGGACCGCGCCCGAGCGCGACGACCTCACCCTGATCACCGTGCTCACCACGATCGACGAGGAGGCCGACGCGGCCCTGGCGCGGGGCAGCCGCGCCGGTGCCCGCGGCCTCCAGCCCGAGCACCGGCTGATCCTCGACCGCTGCCGGCGCCCGGCAGCCGTCGCCGAGGTGGCGGCCGGCCTGGACCTCCCGGTCTCGGTCACCAAGATCCTGCTGGGCGACCTGGTCGCCCAGGGCCTGCTGAAGGCCCGGGCACCGCTCTCGGTGGCCCGCGCCGCCGGGGGCGTGGACCTCGGCCTGCTCACGGCCGTACGCGAAGGACTCCGGAGACTTTGAACATGGCAACACCCCACTCCAGCCGTTCCGTTGACGGGATCGCCGCTGCCCCCGCCGCCGCCCCTGCCGCCGTCAAGATCCTGATCGCGGGCGGCTTCGGCGTCGGCAAGACCACCCTGGTCGGCTCGGTCAGCGAGGTCACCCCGCTGCGCACCGAGGAGTACCTGACCACGGCGAGCGTCGGCGTGGACGACCTGGCCGGCGTCGACCAGAAGGACACCACCACCGTCGCCCTGGACTTCGGCCGGATCACCGTCAGCCCCGAGCTGGTGGTCTACCTGTTCGGCACGCCCGGGCAGGAACGTTTCTGGTTCATGTGGAACGACCTGGTCAACGGCGCCCTCGGTGGGATCGTCATCGCCGACACCCGGCGGCTGGAGACCAGCTTCGCGTCCATCGACTTCTTCGAGAGCCGGGGCATCCCGTTCGTGGTCGCGATCAACTGCTTCCACAACCACAACACCCGCACCCCGGAGGAGATCCGGGCCGCGCTCGACCTCGACCCGCAGGTCCCGATGCTGATCGGCGACGTCCGCGAGCGCGCCTTCGGCCGCGACCTGCTGCTGGCCCTGGTCGACCACCTGATGGACCTCGCCGCCGTCGCCCCCGTCGGCTGAGCCGCTTTGGAGCCCCTCATGACCACACCTCTGCGCGTCCTCGTCCACGGCGGCGGCATCGGCGGCCTCACCCTCGCCACCGCCCTCGCCCGCCGCGGCCACCACGTCGAGGTCGCCGAACTGCGCGACCGGCTGGAGGCGCTCGGCGTCGGCATCGTCCAGCCCTCCAACGCCCTGCACGTGATGCGAGAGATCGGCGTGCTGGACGAGTGCCTGGCCGTCGGCTTCGAGTGGGAGGTGCTGACCATCTGCGACCCGGCCGGCGCCACCCTCGCCCGGATCCCCCAGCCCCGGATGGGTGACGCCCCCGCCAACAACGGCATCCCGCGCCCCGCCCTGGCCCGGGTGCTCGCCGCCGCGGCGACCTCCGCAGGCGCCGTCGTCCGCTTCGGGACGACGATCGAGTCGGTGAAGGAGGACGGTTCCGGCGTTGATGTCGCCCTCAGCGACGGGCACGGCGGCCGCTACGACCTGGTCGTCGGCTTCGACGGCATCGGCTCACCGTTGCGCAGGCACCTCTACGGGGAGAAGTATTCCCCCGAGTACACCGGCTTCGCCAACTGGCGCGTCACGCTGCCCCGTTCGCCCGAGGTCCAGGGCGTGGTGATGTCGGCGGGCAACCTCAAGGCCAAGGCGCTGCTCACCCCGATCAGCGACGAACTCATGTACCTGGGCGCGGTGTTCGCCGAGGCCGAGGACTTCCGCCCGGACCCGTCGACCGCCCACGAGCAGCTGCGGAAGCGGCTGGCCGGCTTCGGCGGCCCGATCGCCGAAGCCCTCGCCCAGGTCACCGACCCGGCGGCCGTGGTCTACTCCCGCATCTCCCAGGTCACCGTCGAGGAACCCTGGCACGTCGGCCGGACCGCCCTGGCCGGCGACGCCGCCCACGCCTCCACCCCTCACCTGGCCCAGGGCGCCGCCATGGCCGTCGAGGACGCCGTGGTGCTGGCCGAGAGCCTGGACGCGGCGGACTCCGTCCCGGCCGCGCTCGCGGCGTGGGAGGAGCGGCGCCGGCCGCGCGCCATGTGGGTGCAGGCGATGTCCCGGGCGATCCTCAAGCAGGAGACGGGGACGGAGACGACGGCGGAGGAGGACGAGCTGTTGAAGGTCGGCATCCCGGGCGCCGCCCACGTGATGGTCAAGCCGTACTGAACCCGCCGTCGGCCCAGCGCGGGGTTGTGCCCGCGCTGGGCCGCGTCGCACGCTGGCGGTCGTCCGGATCGGCGATCGTTCGGAGGGCACGGTGTCGGTGGCACCCCTGTTCCGCATGCTCGAACTGCACGAGGCCGTGGAGCGCGAGCGGCTGGACCCGGGCGGGCGGCTGCTCGCGCTCGACCAGCGGCACTTCGAACTCGCCGGGCACGAGGAGTTCGTGAGGATCAACCTGCTCAACGAACTGGCGCTGGAGGGACTTCAGGCCCTCGCGGAACGGTGATTTCCTTGCGCCGTTTCCAGACCGCCGCCGAGACGCGGGCCAGCAGCCGGGCCGCCGGGTCGTCGCGGTCCGCGCCGGAGGCGAGCGGGCCGGTGTAGCAGACCGCGATCAAGTATGGCGGGCAGTCGTACGGGTGGACCAGGCCGACGCAGTGCCGGGCGCCGGGGACCCAGCCGTTCTTGAACGCGATCCGGGTGCCCGGCGGGAGGCCTGCGGCGAGGTCCACCCGGAAGTCGTTGCGCTCCAGTAGCCCCAGCAGCTCCGGCTCGTCGGCCAGCGAGTGCAGGAGGCGCACGAGATCGCGGGCGCTGACCCGGTTGTGAATGCCTGCGGCGCGCGCCGCGTAGTCCTCGATCCCGCGCGGGCTCGCGCTGCGGGTGGCTCCCGCCTGGCGCCAGACCTCGGCCACGGCCCGCTGGTCGGTACGGGCCAGGCAGAGGTTGGTGGCGAGGTTCGAGGAGTGGGTGATCATCCGCTCGGCGAGCAGGCGGAGTGGGACATGGGTGCCGAGGAGCTCCCAGGGCAGCGGATCGCTGTCCCAGTCCGGATCGTTACCGAACTCCCCACCCACGACGGACGCGAAATGGTTGACGACCGGCACCTCGGCATCGAGGTTCGCCCCACTGCGGGTGAGTGCGGCGAGCACCGCGATCTTCATCGTGCTTGCAGCATCGTGCAGTTCGTCCGGCGCATGCGTGAACACCGGCTCAGCGTCGCTGGCCCAGGGGGCCACCACCACGGACAACATGGCGGCAGGATAGAGGAGATCCGGTCAGACCTCGGCCGTTGCGGCGAACGACACGAACGCCTTCCAGGCGGCGGGCTCGAAGGTCAGTTGGGGCCCGCTCTTGTCCTTGGAGTCACGGACGAGGACGACACCGGGGGTCTCGGCTACCTCGACGCAGGCGCCGCCCTCGTTGCCGCTGTAGCTGCTCTTACGCCAGGCGACTTCGACGCACTCGCCGCCCTCGTTGCCGCTGTAGGTGCTCTTGAACCAGGCGAGTTCCATGTCTTCTGACGCTACGCCAACGGCCCGCCGCCCGGAAGACGGTGGGCCGTTGAGAGGAGGTCCGATCAGACCTCGGCGGTGGCGGCGAACATCACGAACGCCTTCCAAGCGGCCGGCTCAAAGGCCAGCTGGGGGCCACTCTTGTCCTTGGAGTCACGCACGTGCACGACACCGGGCGTCTCGGCGACCTCGACGCACTGGGCCTCTTCGTTGGTGCTGTAGCTGCTCTTGAACCACGCCAGCTCGGCCATGACTACCGCTCTCCCAGAATCGCTTCGATCAGGGCCAGGGACTCCCTCAGCCCCAGGGCCTGAGCCCGGATGCTGCTGTACCGTGCGGCCATATTACGGACTTCCACCGGATCCGTGATCAACCGATTCACGTGCTGCGCCGCCGCGTACCCAATCTGCGGACGATTGGGCGGCGTGAGGATGGTGAACGAGCCACCCATTCCCGCGTGACACATCCGGTCGAGCGGCATGATCTGGATTTCGGGACCTCGCATCTGGCCCACTTTGAGCAGGTGCCGGAGCTGTTCCTTGTGGACGTCCCAGCCACCCAGGGGGCGACGGAGTACGCTCTCGTCGATCACCCACGTCACGACCGGCACGGGCCAGCGGCTCAGGATTTCCTGCCGAGCGAGTCGCGCCGCCACCCACTCGTCGATCTGCTCTGGCGAGAGCAGCGGCCGACGCATCTCGTACAGGGCTCGGATGTACGCCTCAATCTGCAGCAGCCCCGGGATCACCATCGTGCTGTACTCGTGGATCTCGATGGCTCGGTTTTCCTCCGACGTGAAGGCCTTGGAGAAGGCCGGGTGCCGCTCGCTGACCCGGATCTTCGCCTTCATCACGTCGTCCGCGACGACCCTCAACGCACCGCCTGCATTGAGGAGATCGTCAATGACCGTCAGGTACTCGACTCTCGGGGTCCGAATTCCCCGTTCGATCGCGCTGACCAGGTCCTCGCTGTAGCCGCTCATCTTGGCCAGCTGCTTCTGCGTGATTCCGGCCCGCTCCCGGAAGAGCTTGATCAGCTTCCCGACTGCGCTGTAGAACTCCGCGACGCCGTCGGAGTTCTCCGCCGTCTCGCCGTCGTCGAAGACCGTGCGCTCGACGCCACCCACGGCAATCACCCGCCCTTTCGATCGATTGATCCGGGCCGCCCGACAGGCAAACCCTCCGCATCCGCACAGGCACAGTGAGTGCCTGCCGAAGCCATGGTCAGCGTACGTCCAGGCCGCCACGCTTTCTCCCATGACGACCGAAATCCCCCTCGACAGCCCCCGCAGTCACACCACCGTCCTCGCCGGCACGCCCAAGGGCGCCGCCATCTGCCGACGCATCGCCAGACGTCAACTCACCACCTGGGGGCTGAACTCCACGCACACCGAGCCGTTCTACTCCGCCCTCCTCATCGTCGCGGAGCTCGCCGCGAACGCGATCACGCACGGACGCGTTCCGGGGCGCGGCTTCGAACTTCACCTCGCCCTCACCACCACCGCGCGCCGGGGCACCACCCTCCGCATCGAGATCAGCGACTGCCGAGGCGACCGGCTCCCCGCCCTCCCGACCGTCCACGTCCCCAACGCCCAGTCCGGGCGCGGCCTCACCCTCATCGACGCCCTCTGCGACCGATGGGGCACCATCCCCCGCCACCCCAACTCCAAGACCGTCTGGGCCGAACTCGACCTGACCACTACCCCCGATGCCACCTGAACCCGGCCATAGCGAGGGCCACGCCACCCTCTGCACCCTCCTCCCCTTCGCGCTCCTCGCCTGGGCCTACCCCCTCACCTCCCACCACCACCAGCCCCCACACCCCACTTCAAGCCCCACCACAACCCCATAAAACAGAAGGAGTGGGAAGCCGGCCAAGCCGACTTCCCACTCCGCTTGCTTCGCTCAGCGAAAACGCAAGGCCTCAGTGCTGCCGCTGACAAGGACGCGCTCGTACTCGCCCTCACCGCCGATCGAGCGATAGTTGAGCACCGGATCACCGGCCCGCACGAGGGCGGTGGCGCATCCGAGGCACCACGGCTGAGGCGGCTGCACGTCGAGGTCTTCGATCACCGCAGGCGCGGTGCGGCACTGCGCGCAGTTCGCCATCGGGTCCTCCCTGGGGGCCTCAGGCCCAGGTGGCGACGCACACGGTGCAGCCCCACCGGCCGTTCATCGTCTGGTAGGTGGCGCTCGATCCGCAGACCGGGCAGGCGCGGGCGCTCGGCTCGTCGTCCCGCTCCAGCAGCGTACTGGGCGCGAGGGTGTCGCAGGACCGGGTCTCGACGATCGACTCGGAGAGCAGGATGGCACTCATGGCGTCTCCCTTCAGGGCGAAGTGACAGAGGTGCGCCGGCCGGGCATGACCAGGAAACCCCGGGCCAGCCCGGACGCGGATGCCGTAGGGCCGCTCCCGCACGCCGTGTGCGTGCCTCGCACACTCCTTGCACGCCCCGCCCGGCCACCTGACACGGCCGGTAGCGTGGCCAGTCCGTTGCAGTCGAAGGGCGGCGCGGTGTCGCTTCACCAACGCCAGATCGGGGCCGTCATCAGGGCCGCCCGATGCGCACGGCGGATGACTCAGGCCCAGCTGGGTCGGGCGTGTGGCTACTCTGCGTCCGCGATCAGCCGCATCGAAGCGGGCAGGCTTCGGCCCCCGGAACCGTCAATCTTGCTGATCGCACGGGCACTGGGGCTCCCTGAGCATGTCGCGCCCGAAGAAGTCCGCCGCCCTGCCCTACGAGCACTGACGGCGGACCTGCTTTACGCACCGGTGACGGTGCCCGGCGTACGGGAACTCGCCGCACGCACAGGTGTCTCGTGAGGGCGCTCCGATCAGGAACGCGGACACGATGAAACGACAGTGGGAAGTCGGCCGAGCCGACTTCCCACTCGTCAGAGGGCGTTGTGCGAATGCGAGGCCCAGTTCGTTGCCTCAGGCCCGGTCCTGAACCTGGCGCTTGTCCACGTACTCCGTGACGATCGAGAAGAACCGCACCGGGTCCTCGAACGGCAGGCCGTGGCCGCCGGGGACCTCCAGGTAGTCGGCCTGGTGGATGGCGTCGGCCAGCTCGCGCTGGTGGTGGGGCGGGATGATCTGATCGTCGGCGCTCGCCACCACGAGGGTCGGCGCGGTGACCCGGCCCACCGCGTCACGCAGGTCGATTCGGGTGTCGAGTTCTATCTGCCCCAGGATGCGCTCGTCGAGCATGGCCGTGAAGCCCGCAGCCATTTCGGCGAACTGCGTGTCGTCGAGGGCGCCGAGGAGACCGGGCCCCATCGCGGTGAGCACCAACTGACGGGCCAGCAGGGCCGGGTCGGTACGCAGCAGGCGCGCCCACAGGTCGAACATGAACGCCTCGCGCGGGCCCGTTCTGACCCATCCGGCATGCAGGACGAGCGAGGTCACGGCATCAGGGTGGCGGGCGGCCACGGCCGTGGAGACGACGGAACCCACCGAGTGACCGACCAGGTGGAACCGGTCCAGTCCGGCAGCCCGGGCAGTGGCGACGACCCGGTCGGCGAGTGCGTCCAGGTCGATCGGTGCGGGGTCGACGGGAGTGGCGCCGGCGCCGGGCAGGTTCGGGGCGACGACGGTGTACCGGTCGCGCATCGCGTCGATGAGAGCTCCCCAGTTCGAGGTCGCGTCGGCGCCGGTGCCGTGGATCAGGACCAGACCCGGGCCGGACCCGGTGACGACGTGCTCAAGCGGTTCACAGCTGGCCAACGGGTGCCTCCATGAGCGAGTGGCTGAGTGGCGCCAGAATAACAGAGTTCTGCCATGTATCAGCACTCTGTTATTCGGCAGGGTTCGAGCTGACGGCGCGCGACCACCTTCGCGGAGATGCCGGCCACGGAACGCCTCGGGCTGCACAGGCGTGGACGTCGACTCGTGGCCCCGCTGGGGAGGGGGAAGTCGGACGGGCCGACTTCCCCCTCCTCCGAGCAATCGCCGGGTCGCTCACGACTCGGCGCGGTACGCCTCCAAGCGCTCGGCCAGCTCCTTCGGGTGGCCGAGCATCGGGAGGTGATCGCCGGGCATCTCATCCGGCTGGAAGCCGAGCCGTTCGACGACCACCCTCCGCATGAACTCCGGCGGGAAGAAGCGGTCCCCGGACGCCATCAGGAACCTGGTGGGCACCTTCGGCCACGCCTCCAGCGGCCACGGCTCCCCGAACGGCGTCGCCGCCTGGTGCCGCTGGTGCTCGGCCAGCAGCTCGGCGGCCAGGTCGGCCGGAGTGTCGTGCAGGAAGAAGGAGCGGGGGTCCTCCTCGGCGCCCTCCGTGATTCCCCTGCGCAGGTCGGCCTCCCGCCGCGCCGGCCCGTACCCCGTGTTGTCCCACCACGCACCCGGCGACTCTCCCGGGGCCGGCACCTGGGCCTGGAGCATCACCAGCAGGTCCGCCGACACCCGGTCGCACACCAGGGGACCGGTGAATCCGCCGAACGAGTGTGCGACGACAACGAGTTGGCCACGATCGCCGATCGCCTCGACTACCGCGTCCGCGTACTCCGCAAGCCCGGCCGACTCGTCGTCGCACGGCAGGTCGGGCGCGACCACCTCGTGGCCCCGGTCGCGCAACTCGGCGGCCAGCGGCCCCCAGCACCAGGAATCAGCAGCCCCACCGTGGATCAGTACGTAAGTCGCCACCGGCCAGCCCCCTCAACGTCGTTGGTCCATCAGGCAGGCTAGGCGTTCGAGCCCGGGAAGACGCGGAGCGGGACGTCGGACCCGCCGACTTCCCACTCCTCTCCATTGTCCCGGCCCCCTGCAACGCAGAAGTCGCTTGACCTCAAGCGTGCTTGAGCCGCGAGTCTGACCAGGTGACTCTCCCGCCGGCCACTCGCCTGCTGCCACGGACGTATCGGCCGCTGTTCGCCCATCGCGACTTCCGGCGACTCCTTCCAGCCCTGGCAGCCTCCGACCTCGGCGACGGGATGAGCGTGGTCACCGTGGCGTGGCTGGCCGTCCTGATCGCGCCTCCCGACCAGTCCGGGCTGGTTGTGGGCGCTGCGATCGCCGCCTACGCGCTTCCGGGGGCCGCCGGTTCGCTGCTCTTCGGCCGTTGGCTGCGTCGTCTGCCTCCCCGGCGACTGCTGGCCGCCGACAGTTGGGTCCGCGCACTGCTTCTCGGATGCGTGCCCGTGGCCTGGGCCACGGGAGTGCTGCACCCGGTCCTCTATGTCGTCCTGCTTGCCGGATCATCGGTGCTGCATGCCTGGGGCAGCGCGGGAAAGTACGCGCTGCTCGCCCGGATGCTTCCGCCGGAGCAGCGCCTGGCCGCGAACGCACTGGCGAGCTCAAGCAGTTCGGCGTCCGTCGTCGTCGGTCCCGCACTCGCCGGCTTCCTGGCGACAGTCGTCAGTCCCGCCTGGATCATCGGCCTCGATGCCGTGTCCTTCGCCATCCTCGCCGCGCAGGTCGGACGGCTGGGCTCCATGGCCGAGGAGGCCGCGACGGCCGAGCCGATCGACACCGGCCGCTCGGCGGCCGGCCTGCACTTGTTGTGCCGCCAGCCCGAACTACTCGGGGTTCTCGCCCTGACGTGGTTCTTCAACCTCTTGTACGGACCGGTGGAGGTCGCACTCCCGCTACATGTCACCGGTGATCTCCATTCCGGCGCAAGCCTTCTCGGGTTGTACTGGACGCTCTTCGGTGTCGGTGCCGTTCTGGGCGCCCTGACCGTGGGCACCCTGCGCAGGCTCCCGCTCTGGCCGGTCACCCTGGGCATCGTCGTCGGCTGGGGCCTGGCCCTCGTACCTTTCGGCCTGGGGGTGCCGACATCCGTCTCCGTCAGCTGCTTCGCGTTGGGCGGCCTGATCTACGGACCCTTCACCGCGCTGTCCTTCACCCTGTTCCAGGACCGTACCCCGGCACCCTGGCTGACCACCGTGCTGGCCGCCCGAAGCGCCGCCCTTCTCACTGCCGCACCCACGGGCACCGCCCTCGGCGGCCCCCTCACCGCCGCTATCGGACCCCGCCAGGTGTTGGCCGCGTCGGGAATCGCCACCATCACCCTCGCCCTCGTCGCCGCCGCCGTTCGGGCCCGGGGGAAGAGCCGAGCGCCCGCCGGGCAAGTGGACCGGGCAACCCGCGACGCCGAAGCCGGATCGGGCGGGTGATCGGGAGGCGTGCGTTCACTCTCAACTCATTGCAACGTACGCCGCCGATCAACCATTGCGTTCAGCTCATAACCATTGCAACGGAGCGCCAACACACCTTGTATGGGCGGATATACATCCACTCTCTATCGTTGACGAATCTGTGAACGCAATGTAGCTTCGTCGTCGTTCAGTGATTCCCGAACACTCACGTAGGGGGAGATCCATCATGGGGAAGAGCAACGGCGGTTTCTCGGAAGCAGGACTGCGCAAGGTGCGCGACGTGCTGGCCCGGCACGTGGACTCCGGGAGGATCCCCGGGGTCGTCGCCCTCGTCAGCCGGGGCGACGAGACGCACGTGGAAGCACTCGGGACGATGAGCCACGACGGTGGCGCTCGGATGCGCCGGGACACGATCTTCCGGATGGCCTCCACCTCCAAGCCCGTCACCATCGCGGCGGCGATGGTCCTGCTGGACGAGTGCGGGCTGCGGCTGGACGACCTGGTGGAGCAGTGGCTGCCCGAACTCGCCGACCGGCGCGTACTGAAGCGGATCGACGGCCCGCTGGACGACACCGTGCCGGCGCACCGGCCGATCACCGTACGGGATGTGCTGACCAGCACAATCGGGCTCGGCATGGATATGACGGCGCTGGGCACCCCGATCATGAACGCGGTCTTCGAGCAGGGGCTCACGCCCGATCTGCCGACGCCGATGCCCGAGCCGGACGAGTGGCTGCGCCGCCTCGGCACGCTTCCGCTGATGCACCAGCCCGGGGAGTCCTGGCAGTACCACATCGCCAGCGACCTCATCGGCGTACTCGTCGCCCGGGTCACCGGCCGGCCGTTCGAGACCTTCCTGCGCGAGCGCGTCTTCGGCCCGCTGGGGATGAAGGACACCGGCTTCCACGTGCCCGCCGACGGGATCGACCGGCTGCCTCCCCTGTACGCCCCCGACCCGCAGAGCGGGGCGTTCACCGTCTGGGACGAACCTGCGGACGGACGCTGGAGCGAGCCCCCGGCGTTCCCCGGCGGCGGCGGTGGGCTGGTCTCCACCGTGGACGACTACCACGCCTACTTCCGGATGCTGCTGAACCACGGGATGCACGGGAGCGAGCGGATCCTGTCCCGGCCCGCCGTCGAGCTGATGACCACCAACCGCCTCTCGCCCGAGCAGACCGCCGCCCGCACCGCCCTGGCCCGCGACAACGTCCACCTCTCGTACGGCCAGGGTCAGCACGGCGGTTGGGGCTTCGGGATGGCGGTGCGCACCTACCGCGGCGACTACGCGCCCGTCGGCCAGTTCGGGTGGGACGGCGGGAGCGGCACCTCGACCTACGCCGACCCGGAGAACGGGCTCGTCGGCATCGTGCTCACCCAGGTCGGGATGTCCGTGCCGCACTCGGCTCGGCTGATCCACGACTTCTGGACCACGGTCTACCAGGCGATCGAGGACTGACAGCGGACCGTGAAAACGAGAGGAGTGGGAAGTCGGACCGGCCGACTTCCCACTCCTCTCTCAGCTGTGATCGATCAGATCGATCAGGTGCTGCTCGGACGCGGGGACGGCAGGGACGCCGAGCCCGCCAGCAGCGGCCATTCCTTGTGGAAGGGCGGCAGCGGCAGCTTGCCCTCGATGATCGGGGTACCGAAGATCTTCAGGTGGGCGGTCAGCGCGCCGTTCAGGTCGATGCCGCCGACCAGGGCCCAACTGCCCTGCACCTGCGGCCCGTTGCCGGGCACGTCGACGGCGAGGGAGCCCTCGGCCTTGGCGCTCAGGTAGGGGGCGACCGTGGCCTCGACACCGACGGTGTCGTACAGGCCGAGGCTGACCTCGGCGCCGAGGGCGGCGCGGACCGAGGCCTTGCCGTTGAGGCGGACGTGGACCGGGGAGACCTTGGTGTCGGCGTTGGTGGCCGAGGTCCAGCCCTTGCCGCCGGTGTAGTCGGCGCGGACGGCCCAGGTGCCGGTGGCGTCCTGCTCGGTCTCCAGGTGGACCTGGCCGTCGGCGCTGACCTCCAGGTAGCAGGTGAGGCCGAGGTTGACCACCACGGGCAGGCCCGCGACGGTCAGCACGGGGCTGGCCTGCAGCTTCGCGAAGGGCACCCGGATCGGCGCCGCGCCGGTGTTGCGGGCGACGTCGCCGGTGACCTTCCACTGGGCGTGGGCGCCGAGGTCGAAGCCGATGGAGGCGGTGCGCGGGCTGGTGGCCTGCGCGCCGTGGTAGGCGAAGTGGACGGCCGGGTGCAGCTGGAGGGAGCCGGAGGCGTCCAGGCTGGCGCCCTCGGGCAGCGGCACGGGGGCCTTGACGTTGACCTCCAGGGTGCCGGAGGCGTCGGCCTGCACACCGCCCAGGTCGGCGCCGACGGTCGCCTTGAGGTCCTTGACCAGCGGCGTGATCTTGATGCCGTGGACGTCGACCGGGATCTGGCCGTCCGCCTCGGTGCCGCCGAGGAGTTCGGAGAGGGTGGCCGGGCGGGTGGTCAGGTTGAGGGTGTTGCCCGCGCCCGGGTTGACGCCGGTGACGGCGACCAGCGCGCCCTGCGGCGCGGCGGCGGTGGGCGGGCTGGCGATCAGCTGGCCGGGCTGGACGGCGGCGGCCGCGGCGGTGGCGGTGGCGGTGGCGGTGGCGGGCGCCGAGGGAGCAGCCGAAGGCGAGGCCGTCGGGCCCGAGGCCGTGAGGACGGCCGTGCCCTTCCCCGGGTCGTACGCGGTGAGCTGGAGGGCCTTGGTCGCGGCCGTGACGGCGCCGCCGTCCTTGCCGGGGCTGCCGATCGCGGCCTGCGTGTCGCCGGCCGGCGCGGTGGTGACCTGCGCGGTGCCCGCGGACGGACGGGCCGAGGCCGAAGCCGAGGCCGGGGCTCCGGCGCGGGCGCGCGGGGTGCCGCCGGCCGCTGCGGCGGCCGGGCTGCCCCCGGCGGCGGCCGTGCCGGTGTCGGTGGCGGTGCTGGTGGCGGCGGCCGGTTCGACGGCGGCCTGCGGGCTGCTGCCGGGGCTGGTCGGCCCGCACGCGGCGGTTCCGGCGAGGATGAGGGTGAGCAGGGCGGCGGGCGCGGCCTTGCCTATCGAGGGTTTGAACACGCGGCGCTATGTTACTGACGAGGAATAATTTTGTCGAAGACAGGCCAAGACGCCGCGAAAGCACAGGTCAGACCAGCCGCGCGACGGGCAGTCGATCACCCCTCAGCGGGCCCGTCGAAACGGCCCCGGCCAGCTCGGCGAGGTACCGGGAGCGCTCCATCGGCACCGCCCCGAGGCTGCGGATGTACGGCCCGTCCCACTGGGCGTCCAGCAGCCGCCCGCCCGCCGCGCCGAACCGGGCCCCGAGGTCGGCCACCGCGCCCCGGGCGGCGTCCGGGCGGCGGTGGAGCATCGAGTCCAGGCTCGGCACCGACCCGCCGGCCACCCCGAACACTCCGCCGACCAGCTCCTCCCCCTCCCGACACCTCCACGCTGTGCGCCGCGCCCCGTACGTTCAGATCCGTCAGCGCCGCCAGATCGCGTACTGACCGTCGTCATTGCGCACCACGGCGTGACTTCGGGAGCTCACATCCGTTCGTACGCCCTGTGCGCTGTCGGCTGCGTCGCCCACCGGCTTGACCTCGTGATGAAGCGGCAGAATGCTGGGAGATGCGACGTTCTCGACTATGCGCACTCAGGGCACACCGACACCGTCCGTCGCAGGACAAGGCCGGACGCCGGTGCGTCGTGCGCCGATCCGCCCCGTCGATCCCGCATCGATACCGCGTCGACATCGATACCGCGTCGACGCCGCGTCGATACCGCCAACCACCGCGCCGACCACTGCGCACTGACCCCCCGTACAGCGGCACAGTCCGCCCTCGCCCGCACTCCCCCGGCCGACCGGCGGGGTGACGTCGTGGAGGAGGTAGCCTCGTTGACTCGCCGGCGACAACGCCTGATGGCCTGCTACCTGCTCTGGATGGTGCTGTTCACCGGCATCTATTTCGCCGACCCCGGGTTACGGGTCATCTGGTGGACGGGCATCGGCCTCGGCTGCGTCGCCGCCATCGTGATCGGCGTCCGGCTCCACCGCCCACGCCATCCACTGTTCTGGTACCTGCTGGCGCTCGCCAACCTGAGCTTCACCACGGGCCAGGCGATCCAGATCTTCGAGCTCGACGTCCTGCACCTCAACAACCCGTTCCCGTCCGTCGCCGACGGCTTCTACCTCGCCGAGTTCCTGCTCTACGCGGTCGGCCTGCTCGGCTTCATCCGCTGGCGAACGGCCCGTCAGGACCGCGCCGGGTTGCTGGACGCGCTGATCATCACCCTCGGCCTGGCCTTGCTGGTCTGGATCTACCTGATCCTCCCGTACGCCCGGAACCCGGACCTCACCTGGCTCCAGAAGGCCGTCTCGATCGCCTACCCGCTCGGCGACGTGGTCGTGCTCGCCCTGCTGTTGCGGCTGTTGACCCCCCGCGGCGGCAACTCCCGCTCCCTGCGACTGCTCACCGTCGGCGCCCTCGGCCTGCTCACCTCCGACACCCTCTACGGGCTGATCCAGCTGCACGGCACCTGGCAGACCGGCACCGGCGTGGACCTCGGCTGGGCCGCCTTCTACACCGCCTGGGGCGCGGCCGCGCTGCACCCCTCGATGGTCGAGCTGACCAGACCCGTCCCCACCCAGCAACCGGACCTCTCCGCCACCCGGCTCGTCCTGCTCACCCTCGCCTCGCTCATCGCGCCCGCCATCCTGATCATCGAGTCGCTGGCCGGGAACACCAGCAACGCGGGCGTGATCGGTGCCTTCTCCGCCCTGCTCTACCTGCTCGTGCTGGCCCGGTTGGCTGTCGTCGTGGCCGCCAGACGCCAGGTGGTGGCCCGGGAACGGGCGCTGCGCGAGGCGGGCGCCCGGCTGACCGCGGCCGTCACCGTCGCGGAGGTCGCGGACGCCGTCCAGTCCGCCGCCTCCACCCTGATGCCCGCGGAGCCCGGGCACCTCGCCCTGCTCGCGGTCGCCGAGACCGGCGCCGGCTCGGGGGGCGAGTCGGGGGGCGAGTCAGGGTGCCGGTCGGGCGTGCTGCACGTCCGGCGCGCCGGGCCGGACCCGGCGCGGCACCGCCCCGCGCCGTCGGCCGCCGACGACGAGGTGCTCGCCCTCGCCGCCGACCGGGAGACCCGGCTGCTGCCCGTCGGCTCCGTCAACCTGCCCGCCCACCCGGGCCGGATGCCCTCCGCCCTGGTCTGCCCGCTCACCCTGGCCGAACGCCCCTCCGGCGACCCGGTGATCGGCGCGCTGGTGGTCACCGGCACCGAGCAGGAGCTGACCAGCCTCTGGGGCTCGCTGGAGATCCTGGCCGCGCAGGCGGCACTGGCCGTCGAACGGGTGGTGCTGAGCCGGGAGGTCACCCGGCGCAACAGCGAGCTGTACTTCCGCACCCTGGTGCAGAACGCCAGCGACGTCATCCTGATCCTCGACGCCGACGACGGCGTGCGCTACGCCTCCTCCTCCGCCGAGCGGGTGCTCGGCTACCCCAGCCTGGACGGCACCCTGCTCACCGACCTCGTCCCGCCCGAGGACATCCGGGCCGTCGGCAAGGCGCTGGCCCGGATGCGCGGCCCGGCCGACCCGCCGCGCGGCGACCAGCCGCGCGAGCACTGGCGGCTGCTGCGCCTGGACCACACCCCGATCGAGGCCGAGGTCCGCTACACCGACCTGCGCGAGGATCCGACCGTCGGCGGCCTGGTGCTCACCCTGCGCGACGTGACCGAGCAGCGCCAGATGGAGCGCGAGCTGACCCACCGGGCCTTCCACGACTCACTGACCGGCCTCGCCAACCGGGTGCTGTTCCAGGACCGGGTCGGCCATGCCCTCTCCCGCGGCGAGCGCAGCGGCGCCGTCACCGGGGTGCTCTTCATCGACCTGGACGACTTCAAGGTCGTCAACGACACCCAGGGCCACGCGGTCGGTGACGAACTGCTGGTCGCCGTCTCGCTGCGGATCTCCACCGCGCTGCGCAGCTCGGACACCGCCGCCCGGCTCGGCGGCGACGAGTTCGCGGTGCTGGTCGAGGACGCGCTGCGCCCCAGCGACGTGGACACCATCGCGGGCACCGTGCTGGCGGTGTTCGCCGAACCGTTCAAGCTGAGCGCGGGCGCGGTCCGGGTCAGCGTCAGCATCGGCGTGGCGACCACCGAGGACAGCGTGGACGCGGCCGAACTGCTCACCCACGCCGACCTCGCGCTCTACTCGGCCAAGGCGGCCGGGCGCCGCCAGTGGTGCCACTACCGGCCGGCGCTGCAGGCCGGGCTGGTGGAACGGCACGAGCTGAACGAGAACCTGGACCTGGCGATCGCGGAATCGGCCTTCCAGCTGTACTACCAGCCGATCGTCGACCTGCGCACGGGCGACCTGGTCGGCTTCGAAGCCCTGGTCCGCTGGCCGCACGACCGGCGCGGCATGGTGCTGCCCGACGAGTTCATCGCCCTCGCCGAGGAGAGCGGCCAGATCGTCGCGCTCGGCGCCTGGATCCTGGAACGCGCCGTCCAGGAGGCCGCCGCCTGGCACGCCACCAGCTCCGCCCCCCGTGCCGCCGCCGGACGGCCGCCGCTGCGGGTCAACGTCAACGTCTCCGCCCGCCAGTTCCGCGACGCCGGCTTCATGGACGTCGTCCGCCGCGCCCTGGACTCCTCGGCCATCGACCCGCGCACCCTGGTCCTGGAGCTCACCGAGTCCGTCCTGATGCGCCGCGACGACCGCCTGCGCGCCGACATGGCCACCCTCGGCGACCTCGGCGTCGGCCTCGCCATCGACGACTTCGGCACCGGCTACTCGTCACTGTCGTACCTGCGCGAGTTCCCGATCTCCATCCTCAAGATCGACAAGTCCTTCATCGACGGCCTCGGCCACTCCCCCCAGCAGTACGCCCTGGTCGAGGGCATCACCCGGATCGCCGACACCCTCGGCGTCCAGGTCATCGCCGAAGGCATCGAACACCCCGACCAGCGCGACCTGCTCGCGGCCATGGGGTGCCCGCTGGGGCAGGGGTACCTGTTCGCGCACCCGATGGACGGGCCGCAGGCGCGGGCGCTGGTGCGGAGCGCAAACTCATATATTTCCACCCTATGGTGATGACTCTCTCTGCCCAACTCGACGGGTCATTCAAGGAGATCACCATGGCGACGGCGAACGAAGGCGACGAGCAGTCCTGGTACACGGTTCGGTGCGTGTTCCAGTGGGACGCCTCGGAGGGCGCGCTCTACGAGGAGCGGCTCACGCTATGGCAGGCAGGCTCGATGGACGAGGCCATCGCCAGGGCGGAGGACGAGGCCCGTATCTACGCGAGCGAAAACGGCCTCCACTACCTGGAGTTGGCCCAGTGCTACCGCCTCGCCACCGAGGGCCGCCCGGGCGACGGCGACGAGGTGTTCTCGCTCCTGCGCGACAGCCACCTCGACGCGGACGCCTACCTCGACCACTACTTCGACACCGGCCAGGAGCGCCAGACCACCACGACCGAGGACTGACGGCCGCCGCCGCTCGCGCCGAAGCGTCCAGCCCGCGGGAGCCTACGCCCCGGGCTGGACGAGGACCTGCTCGCCCTCCCCCACCGGCTCCTCGAAGTTGGCGAAGTAGCGGCCGAGCAGTTCCTCGTCCACGGTGACGGCGTTGGCGCCCTGCTGCTCGTTGCGCACCGCGAGGCGGGCCTCCAGGGTCGACCGGTCGGCCTTGAGGTGGACCAGTTCCCAGCGGCACCCGTGGCTCTCCACCAGCGCCTTGTAGTCGTCCCGGGCGGCCCGGTTCCAGAAGCTGTAGTCCACCACGACATCCCGCCCGACGCGCATCAACTCGACGAGTTCCAGGCGCTGCTCGCTGCGGATCTGATCCTTCAGCCGGTCGAAGGCCGCCGGCTCCAGCACCCGGCCGGCGTCGCGCCGGCCGATCCGCCGCCAGACCACCTCGTCGATGGAGAGCCGGACGTAGCCGCGCCGTTCCAACTCCTTGGCGTAGGTGGTCTTGCCCGCGCCCGGGAGTCCGCACATCAGCACCACGGTGCTCAATCGCTCTGTCATGCCCGGAGGTTAGCCGTCGGCCCGGCGCCCGCATCAGCCTGGGGATGTAAACCCGTGGGCCAATGCGCGCGACCGGGAGATCAATCGGTGGACCGATGCCGCCCGCCCGCGCCGCGTGACACCGTTCCGTGCATGGACACCACGCCGTTCACCGGCTCAAACGGACTGACGCGCCGTCGCGTGCTGGGCACCGCACTGGCCTTGGGCGCCGCCGCCCCGCTCGGCCTGGCCTCCACCTCCTGGGCCTCTTCGCCCTCCGCCTCCGGGAGCGCGACCGGCCGGCTCACCCTGCCCGCGCCCACCGGCCCGCACCCCGTCGGCACCGTCGCCCTGCACCTGCGCGACACCTCCCGGCCGGACCCGGCTTCCGGGGCCGGCCAGTTCCGCGAGCTGATGGCGAGCGTCTGGTACCCGGCCCGGCAGGCGGACGGACTCCCGCTCGCCCCCTGGCTGGCCGACGGCCCGCTGCGGCTCTTCCTCGACGATGTCGGCTTCCCGCTCCCGCCCAC
The DNA here is from genome assembly GCF_042794375.1 of Kitasatospora sp. NPDC056531. Classification (NCBI taxonomy): domain Bacteria; kingdom Bacillati; phylum Actinomycetota; class Actinomycetes; order Kitasatosporales; family Streptomycetaceae; genus Kitasatospora; species Kitasatospora sp. NPDC056531. The sequence goes on from NZ_JBHTTU010000004.1 coordinate 271,252, forward strand.
CCTCGCCCCGCTCACCGCCGGGCACGTGGGCGCACCCGTCCACCGCAGCGGACACCGGCTGCCCGTCGTCGTCTACGCGCACGGCGCACACAGCCACCGGGGCGACCACACGGTCATCGTCCAGGAGCTCGCCAGCCACGGCTACCTCGTGGTCACCGTCGACCTCCCCCACGACGCCTTCACCCAGTTCCCCGGCCTCCCCCCGGTCACCCCGGCCAGGGACCCGAACGTCGACACGGGCGTGCGCGCCTACGTCCCGGACTTCCGCTTCGTGCTCGACTGCGTCGAGGAACTCGCCGCCGGCCGCAACCCCGACGCCGACCGGCGCGAGCTGCCCGAGGGCCTGCTCGGCGCCCCCGACGCGCAGCGCATCGGCATGTTCGGCTGGTCGAAGGGCGGCAGCGTCACCGCCCAGACGGCGGTCGTCGACCCGCGCGTCCGGGCCGGGCTGAGCCTCGACGGACCGATGATCCCGACCATCACCACCGACCTCGACCGGCCGTTCCTGATGATGACCGCCGACTGGCCCCGCACCCCGGACTCGGCCGCCGAGACCTTCTGGACCCACCTGCGCGGCTGGCGGCTGAACATCCAGGCCGACGGCGCCGTCCACTCCTCGTACGGGGACAACATGACGCTGATCCCGCAGGCGGGGAAGCTGCTCGGGATGAGCGAGCAGCAGATCCAGCAGCAGGTCGGCACCCTCGACCCGGGGCGCGGGATGCTCATCCAGCAGGCCTACCCGCTCGCCTTCTTCGACCAGCACCTGCGGCACCGGCGCGGGCACCTGCTGGACGGGCCTTCGCCGCGCTTCCCGGAGGTGAAGTTCCTTCCGTAGCCCGGTCGCGGGACGTACGGGAGAGCCCCTGGCACTCGGCGGCGGCCGAGGACCAGGGGCTCTGCGCGCTTCGCGCCGCTACGGGGTCCCGGCGCGGATCTCGTCCAACGACTCGGCCAGGACGGTCCGCGCCCGGGTGAACCAGTCGGCGATCACGGCGGTCTCCTCCGGCGTGTAGTCGGCGAACAGCGCGCCGATCCGTTCGTAGAACGGGCCGTAGGCCTGGAGGATGCGCTGCTGCGCGTCGTCCGCCATCACCACCCGTACCCGGCGCCGGTCGCCCGGGTCGGCCTCGCGGCGCGCGTACCCGGTCTTCTCCAGCCGGTTGAGCACCCCGGTCACCGCCCCGGTGGTCAGCTGCGCCCGCTCGGCGAGGTCGCCGGCGGCCAGCGACTCGCCGGCGAGCGCCGCCTCGATGACGAAGCCGAGGCAGGTCAGGTCGGTGACGTTGAGCCCGAGCCTGGCGGCGATGTCCTGTTGGCCGAACTGGGCCAACGCGATCATCCGGTCCATCGCGTACAGCGCCTGCTCGGGCGTCGCCTGGGGGCGCGGCTTGCCCTTCACCCAGGATCTCCTTAGCATCTAAGTAACTTATCTCGTGAGATAAATGAAGTGGGGGCATCGACCCGGTCGAACCCCGTTCGTTCACCGCCACCTGCCCATCTCACACCACGGAGGATCCATGAGTGCACACGGTGACCACGACATGGGCCACACCGTCGCGGGCTGGACCGGCTCCGCCATCGCGACCCTCGGCTTCGCGGTCGCGGGCCTCGCCCTCGTCCTCGGCTCCGCACCCGGCCTCTGGGCCGGCGCAGCGCTCACCGCGCTCGGCGGCCTCACCAGCTGGCTGCTCCACCTCGCGGGCTGGGGCAAACCCACCGGCCCCCGCCCACCCCACCTGCGCCACTGGCGCACCCGCGACCCGGCCGGCCGCCACGGCCACCCGAACTGCCTCGGCTGCCGCCTCGCAGGGCGCGGACCCCAGACCGAGGGGGCGAGGACGACATCGGCCTCGCCCGGTCCGGTGGTGCCACCACGCCGCGGACGGTGCGTCATGAACCGGCAACAGTAGCCGCATCGGACGCGATACGGACTGGTCCGGTCACGAACTCGTACGTAGAGTGCACGAAGGCCGTCATTCAGACGGCACGGGGGAAGCACACAGGGTGGGGGCCATGGCGGAGGGTACGGGCTACACGATCCAGGCAGGCGGAGCCGAGGGGCAGGCGAAGGCGCTGGACAAGGCGTCCCTGGACCAGGACAAGATACGCGCGGCGACCATCGACCCCGTCAACCTCGCCGAGAACGTGTACGGCGGTGAGGACGCCGACCCGGCGTACCAGAACTTCCGCAACGCATGGCAGTCCGAGACCACAGTGATCCAGGGAGCCCTGAGCGAGCTGGCGCTCAAGGTACGCCTCTCCTCGCACAACTACCAGAAGGCCGAGAGCGCTGCGGTGGCCGGCCTCCGGGAGACGGCCTCCGGCGCCGGCGACTACCGCCCCTTCGGCTGAACACGGCACCACGGGGATCAGGGGGGGGCTGACGAACCGACATGGCAAAGGAATCCACCACTCAGCGCTACAAGGCGCTGGGCGATCGGCTGAAGGACACCCGCGAGGCGGACTCCAAGAACGACCTCATCGACGCGATCAAGGGCGCCCTCGCCGTCCACGCGCCGCTCGGGTCCCCGAGTGCCATCGAGGCCGCCGGAACCCGATTCAAGAACGCGGCCGCCAACTCGGACCACCTCCACCAGGATGTCGTGAAGATCGCCGGCTCCGGCCTACCGGACGTCTGGACCGGCAACACCGGCGCAAAGGCGGCCGAGGTCGTGAACGCCGCCGGCCGCGCACTCGACCGCCAGACCACGGCGCTCCACAACGGCGGGATCGCCCTGCACAGCCTGGCGGACGCGCTGCGTGCCGCCCAGAGCCAGGACAGCACCGCGCGCTCCGAGCTCCAGCAGGTGCTGAACCAGCTCGGCGGGAGGGAAGGCCTGCTCGACGAGTGGTTCGAGGACGATGACGACGAGGCGAAGCGCAAGAAGGCGCAGCAGGCCGCCATACCGCACGTCGAGTCGATGCTCGACGCCGCCAAGAAGGCCGACGAGGCGACACGGGCGGCGGCCCGTGACCTCAACAAGCTGGCGTCCGAGGCCCGGGCCGGCAAGTTGCCCGTGATCAACGGGGTCACCAGCGCGGACAAGCTGGTCCTGGCCGAGACCTCCGGCCCGGACGGCCCGACCGAACTGAACGAGCTGTTGACCGCCAACGACATGAAGCGGTCCGGCGAGTACCTCAACAAGATGAACGACAAGGACCGGGCGGACTTCGAGAAGCTGCTCGCCGCCTCCGGCTCCCCGCAGGAGCGCGCCTATCTGATGAAGGCGCTGGCGGCCGGTCACAACCTGGACGAGATCCGCACCTTCCAGAACAAGATCCACGGCAAGAACCCGGAGTGGCTACGCACGCACCTGACGCCCGTTCACACCGAGAGCGAGGACAAGTCCAGCGGCGGAGTCAACGACGACGGATCCAACAGGAACACGGACGTGGTGAACTTCGGCACCGGCGTATGGAGGCAGAAGCTCGGCGAAAACGCCGGCGAGAACACCTGCGTCGCCTCCTCCACCATCACCGCCCGGGCGATGGTCGACCCGCTCTACGCGCTGGACCTGACCGGCGGCCCGTCCGGCCAGGAGAACGACCCGGAGGCGTTCCAGAAGCGACTGCTGGACGAGCAGCACCGTGTGCACACGGAGGGCCATGGCAACGAGAAGGGCATGGAGGCGGACGGCAAGGGGCAGGTGCTGGAGAAGGAGGTCAGCCCGCATACCGGCGCCGACTTCGACTACAAGAAGCTGCCGGACGACAACGCCCGGCGTGAGATCCTGCCGGACATCGAGAAGGCGGTCGCCGACGGAAAGCCAGTCCCGATCGGGATCGAGGGCCACGACAAGGACGGCAAGCGCGAGGGCCACGCCCTGCTGATCGTCGGTCAGGAGGGCAACATGCTGCAGATCTACAACCCCTGGGGCTTCACCACCTGGGTCAGCGAGGACGACTTCATCAACGGCCACATGGACCGGGCAGCGGACCACCGGGTGCCAACCGCCTACGCCGTCCACCTGCCGAGGTGACCAGGCCGGTGAAGGTGCTCACGAGGGCACCCCTGCGGGCGGTCGGGCTGTCAGTCGTACTGGCGGCCACTCTGACGGCCAGCGCGTCGGACGAACTTGACCGCGGCCGGGTGCTTCGCGCGGAGGAACGCTCGGTGAGCCTCGCCATCGGCGAGCGCTTCACGATCGCCGTCCGGGACAACGCCTCGGACGGCGACTACTGGCGCGTCGTCACCCCGAAGCCGGACGCCGCCGTGGTGACCGGAGTCGACGAGGTGCTCGACCTCCCAGAAGCGTCGGAAACCGCGGACGGTATCGGCGGAATCCGCTACTACACCTTTGAGGCGAAGGGCAACGGGACCACCACCATCACCCTCTTCAACTGCTATCGCACACTATGCAGCCACCCGAAACTCGGCGACGACGAGAGCAGGAAACGGGTCGTGCGCAACACCTACACGGTGACCGTCCGATGAGCACTGACGGCCGCTTCCACCCCAAGACGGACGACGAGCTGCGACAGCTCGACGTGCCCGCCATGCTCCGCTACGGCCTGGCCTTCGCCGGTCCCCACCGGACGGCCCTCTTCCGCGAGGGCGCCATCGCCGCGGCGCTGGCCGCCGACGGGCTGGGGGTGTTCCCCCGCTCGCTCGCGTTCCTCGCCGAGGTGGTGCGTGCTGGTGGCGCCCGCTATGCCGCCGACCTCGCCGAGCCGCTGCCCGGCGAGGAGCCGACCCGACTCGCCCGGGAGTGGCTGAGCTCGGCCGCCACCACCGTCACCACCACCGACGGCGACCAGCTGCTCGCCCGCTGGCTGGACGCCGTCGCGGAGATCCTGGGCATGCGCCGGGATGTCCGCTCCGGCCCGGCCAATGGGACCAGCTGAACCGGGAGCAGGCGCGATCAGACGGACATCCCCGCCGTCGCAGCGGCGGTGGGTGGGGTGGCGCTGCCGCCGGTGGCGCCGAGGGTGTGTTCGACCTTGGCGACGGCGGTGCGGTACTGCATCGAGGCGGTCTGGGAGTCGGCGCCCTCGCGCTGGAAGAAGCCGAAGGCCATGCCGACGGTGCCGAAGCGCTCGATGCCGACGTAGGCGTTGAGTTGGACGCCGGCGAGGGTGCCGTCGAGGCGGACGGCGGGGGCGTCGGGGCGGTCGCCGAGGGTGACGGGGGTGACGGTGAAGGTCACCGAGTCGGCGGTGCCGTCGTTGAAGGTGAGGGCGTGGCAGGTCTTGATGGCGTCGGTGACGGTGTTGAAGTCGGCGGTGAGCTTGTCGGAGTCCTCGGCGATGAGGGCCTGGGTCACCACCGGGTTGCCGTCCGGGCCGTCCAGTTCGGTCTCGGCGTGCGGGGTCGAGGGGTCGGGCGCGGTGGCGTGCATGTCGATCAGGGCGCTGAGCGCGTCGCAGCCCCTGACGGGGGTGGGGTTCTCGCTCGGGCCGGGGCTCTCGGTGGAGGGGAGCTCGGTGTAGTCGGGGCCGAGGTCGTCCGCGGTGAACAGCGCCGACTTCAGCTGGTCGGCGGAGGGGAGGTCCTGGGCGGGTGCCGCCGATGCCAACCGGGCCGGTCCCAGGGTGGCCGCCACGACGAGGATCGCGGCGGTGAGGGCGTGGAGAGGTCTCGGGAGGGACATGCTGGCCCCCGGTCGAGAGTTCGGGCAGGGACAGGGCACCAGTCTCCCACCGGGGGCCGGGCGGGGCGCGCGGGCGCGGATCGCTCCAGGTCGGACCGGGTACGGCGAGGGGCCGCAACGCGGTGCGCTTCGGGGCCCGCACACCCAATGGTGGCCCCGCCCCCCGGGGTCCAACGCTCCCCGCCCACCCTGTGCCCCTCTTTGTCTCCCCCTTTGCGTCCAACCCC
>NZ_JBHTTU010000004.1:277082-300590 GCF_042794375.1 Kitasatospora sp. NPDC056531
GGGGGGGGGGGAAGGGACACGGGTCTCAGGGGGGGGGGGGGGGGGGGGGGGGGGGGGGGGGTTGGGGGGGGGGGGGGGGGGGGGGGGGGGGGCGGGGGGGGTGGTGCGCTGCGTCCCCGGCACGCCGAGTGGTGGCCCGGCCACCTGGGGTCAGATGCTCGCGGCCAGCTCGGTGCCCTGCTTGATCGCCCGCTTGGCGTCCAGCTCGGCGGCCACGTCGGCGCCGCCGATCAGGTGCGCCGCCACGCCGCGCTCGCGCAGCGCCTCGTACAGGTCGCGGCGCGGCTCCTGGCCGGTGCACAGCACCACGGTGTCCACGGGCAGGAGTTGGCGCTCGCCGTCCACGGTGAAGTGCAGCCCGGCGTCGTCGATCAGGTCGTAGCCGGCGCCGGCGACCATGGTGACACCGCGGTGCTTGAGCTCGGTGCGGTGGATCCAGCCGGTGGTCTTGCCGAGCCCGGCGCCGACCTTGGTGGTCTTGCGCTGCAGCAGGTGGACGCTGCGCGGGGGCTTCGGCCGCTCGGGGGCGCGCAGTCCGCCGCGCTCGTGGTACCCCGGGTCGATGCCCCACTTGGCCTGGAACACCGGCGGGTTGAGGCTGGCCTGGTCGCCCTGGTCGGTGAGGAACTCGGCCACGTCGAAGCCGATCCCGCCCGCGCCGAGGATGGCGACCCGCTCGCCGACGGCCGCGCCGTCGCGCAGCACGTCCAGGTAGCCGAGCACGCTGGGGTGGTCGATTCCCGGGATGTCGACGGGGGTTCGGGGCGTGACGCCGGTCGCGAGGACGATCTCGTCGAAGCCCTCGGCGGTGAGCTGCTCGGCGGTCACGACGGCGCCGAGGCGCTGGGTGACGGCCAACTCGGCCAGCCGGGTGCGGTAGTAGCGCAGCGTCTCGTCGAACTCCTCCTTGCCGGGGATTCGCCGGGCGATGTTCAGCTGCCCGCCGATCGCGTCGGCGGCGTCGAACAGGGTGACGTCGTGGCCGCGTTCGGCGGCGGAGACGGCGAACGCGAGCCCGGCCGGTCCGGCCCCGACTACGCCGATGCGCTTGCGCAGCTTGGTGGGCGAGAGCACGAGTTCGGTCTCGTGGCAGGCGCGCGGGTTGACCAGGCAGGACGTGATCTGGAGGCTGAAGGTGTGGTCCAGGCAGGCCTGGTTGCAGCCGATGCAGGTGTTGATGGAGTCGGCGCGGCCGCCCTGCGCCTTGTTGACGAACTCGGCGTCGGCGAGCAGCGGACGGGCCATCGAGACCAGGTCGGCGCAGCCGTCGGCGAGCAACTGCTCCGCGATCTCGGGGGTGTTGATGCGGTTGGTGGTGACCAGCGGGATGCCGACCTTGCCCATGACCCGCTTGGTGACCCAGGCGAAGGCGCCGCGCGGCACGGAGGTCGCGATGGTGGGGATGCGGGCCTCGTGCCAGCCGATGCCGGTGTTGATGATGGTCGCGCCGGCCGCCTCGACGGCCTGGGCGAGCTGGACCACCTCGTCCAGGGTGGAGCCGCCGGGTACCAGGTCGAGCATGGAGAGCCGGTAGACGATGATGAAGTCCTCGCCGACCCGCTCGCGGACCCGGCGGACGATCTCCACCGGGAAGCGCATCCGGCGCTCGTACGGGCCGCCCCACTCGTCCTCGCGGCGGTTGGTGGCAGCGACGATGAACTCGTTGATCAGGTAACCCTCGGAGCCCATGATCTCGACGCCGTCGTAGCCGGCCCGGCGGGCGAGCTCGGCGCAGCGGGCGAAGTCCTCGACGGTCTGCTCGACCTGCTCGGCGGTGAGCTCGTTGGGCACGAAGGGGCTGATCGGGGCCTGCAGGGCACTGGGGGCGACCAGGTCGCGGTGGTAGGCGTAGCGGCCGAAGTGCAGGATCTGCAGGGCTATCCGCCCGCCGGCCGCGTGCACGGCGTCGGTGACCACCCGGTGCCTGTCGGCCTCCTCCTCGGTGGTCAGCATCGCGCCGCCCTCCCAGGGGCGCCCGGCCTCGTTGGGGGCGATGCCACCGGTGACGATCAGGCCGACGCCGCCTCGGGCGCGCTCGGCATAGAAGGCGGCCATCCGCTCGTAGCCGCCGGGGGCCTCCTCCAGGCCGACGTGCATCGAGCCCATGATCACGCGGTTGGGCAGGGTGGTGAAGCCGAGGTCGAGCGGGCTGAGCAGGTGCGGGTAGCTGCTGCTGCCGGGCGTGGAGCTCATCGACGTCTCCTGAGGGGGCGGCCGGTGGGAATTGTTACCGCAGGGTAGGGGACGGTCGAGGCGCTATGCAACTAGTTGCATAGCCGGGCGCGGGGAAAGCACGGGAGGAAGCGCGGGAGGAGCCGTACCGCCCCCGCGCCCCGCCGGGCGGCGTATCGTCGTGTTCCGACGTCGCGGGACTCGTGAGAGGGGGCGACCGTGCGGGGTGGCTCGGTGGCCGTGGTCGGGGGCAGCATCGCCGGAAGCGCGTTCGCCGGCGCCGCCGCCCGGCTGGGCGCGGAACGGGTCGTGGTGCTGGAGCGCAGCCCCGGCCGACTGGAGGACCGCGGCCTGGGAATCTGCACCCACAACGACCGCTTCGCCGAACTGGTCGACGCCGGACACCTCGCCCCGGACACCCGCCGCCACCGCCTCACCGTGCGCAGCTGGGTCACCCGGGAGCCGGCCGGCGGGGGCGACGGCCCGGACGGGCGCGGGCGGCTGCTCTGGGCCCAGCCGTTCCCGTTCCACTCCCACCACTGGGCCGTGCTCTGGCAGGCCCTGCGGGAACGGACACCCGACACGGTGGAGTACCGGCTGGACACCACCGTCGCGGCGGTCGGCGGCGACCACGGCGGCGGGTGGGTCGAATCGGCGGACGGCGCCCGTACGCCGTACGACCTGGTGATCGGTGCGGACGGTTACCGGTCGGTGGTCCGCGCCGCGGTCTGCCCGCAGGCCGTGCCCGAATATGCCGGGTACGTGTGCTGGCGCGGCAGCTACGACTGCGCGCTGCTGGCCGAACTGCCCGGCGGGGCCTCGGTCTGGCCCGAGGAGGAGTGCATCACCGTCTGCTACCGCGGCGGCCAGGTCGTGATCTACCGCATCCCCGGACTCGCCCCCGGGAGCACACAGGTGAACTGGGTCTTCTACACGCCCACCCCGGACTGGCTGCGCCTGGACGGCCCGGCCGCCGTCGCGGCGGGCTCCCTCACCGACGGACAGCTGGACGGGCTCCGGCGGTTCGCATGGCGGCACCTGCCGCCGTACTGGGCCGGCGTGGTCGCGCTGACTCCGCGCGAACGGACCCTGCTGCAGCCCGTCTACGACCTTGCGACCCCGCGCCGTACGGCCGGCCGGCTGCTCATCGGCGGGGACGCGGCGACCATCGTCCGCCCGCACAACACCAGCGGCGCGGTGAAGGCACTGCAGGACGCGCACGCCTTCGAGCAGGCCGGGCGACGGCTCGACGACAGGTCCTGGTCGTCCCTGCTGGCAGAGTACGACCGTGAAACCAGCGCGGCCGGGCTGGCGTTGGTGGACCTGGGCCGCACGCTCGGCCGGGCACAGGTCGCCGAGGCCCCGGACTGGTCGACCATGGACGAGCCGGCGATGACCGCCTGGTGGCGGGACCAGCTCACCGGCAGCGGGGGTTTCGGCGGCCACGCCCTCGGACGGACCGACTGAGCCGGTCCACCTGGGCGGACCGGCTCGGCCGGACGACCGCCGAACCCCCCGTCAGATCACTGCGTGGATCAGACGTTCACGCCGTAGTCGGTGGCGATGCCGCGCAGGCCGGAGGCGTAGCCCTGGCCTATGGCGCGGAACTTCCACTCGGCGCCGTTGCGGTACAGCTCGCCGAAGACCATCGCGGTCTCGGTCGAGGCGTCCTCACTGAGGTCGTAGCGGGCGATCTCCTGGCCGTTGGCCTGGTTGACGATCCGGATGAAGGCGTTGCGGACCTGGCCGAAGTTCTGCAGCCGGGCGTCGGCGTCGTAGATCGACACCGGGAAGACGACCTTGGCGACGTCCGCCGGCACCCGCGACAGGTCGACCTTGATCTGCTCGTCGTCGCCGTCGCCGCCACCGGTCAGGTTGTCGCCGCTGTGCTCGACCGAACCCTCGGGGCTGCGCAGGTTGTTGAAGAAGACGAAGTGCTGGTCCGAGACCACCTTGCCGAGCGCGTTGCACAGCAGCGCACTGGCGTCCAGGTCGTAGTCGGCCCCGGTGGTGGTGCGCACGTCCCAGCCGAGACCCACGATCACGGCGCTCAGACCCGGCGCCTCCTTGCTCAGCGAGACGTTGCCGCCCTTGGCCAGCGAAACTCCCACAATGCCCTCCTCGGATCTCTCCCTGCGGACGAATCTACAACACTGTAGAGATCGCGAGAATCCGCCTGCAGACGGGCCCCGCCCCGGGGATTTCTCAGGGACGGGAACGGGAACCGCGGCCTCACCCCACGTCGTCGATGATGATCCGCAGCGCACCCCGGGCCACGGCCGCCCTAGACTGGCTCTGGCCGCTCTGTTCGCCTCGGCGGACTCGCCCTGATGCGAGGCCCTCGCGGGAGGTTCCCATGCGCCAGCGGTACAGCTTCCACGTCGACCGGGCCGGGCACTCCGTCACCGTCAACGTCCGCTCCGGCTGGATCACCGAGACCGAGCTACTGGTGGACGGCAAGGAGTGCGCCTTCCACCGTGTCCACGGCCACGGCAGCTACCCGCTGACGCTCTCCGGCCAGCTGCCCGAGGAGCCGCCGCAGCCGCTCGCCGTCACCCTCGACCGCACGGGCCGGGCGGACCACCCGCTCGGCTGCGTGCTGGCGGTCGCGGGCGGCGAGCAGCCGATGCCGGAGCGCACCGCGCGCTGAAGCCGCCCGCAGGGGTGGTTTGCGGACGAAAAGCCAGAAAACCTACAATCCTCCGTCCGCTTCCGCCCCTGCCCGAAGGCCTCCACATGACCTCCCCCACCGCCCCCGACGCCTTCGACGCCTTCGACGAGCTGCTGCGCGAGGTGATGGCCGACGCCGAGCGCTTCGGCCACCGCCAGCACGTCCGGCTCACCTGGCTCGCCGTCCGCCGCCACGGCGCCACCGCCGCGCTCGACCTGATCGGCGAGGGCATCCGGCGCACCGCCACCAAGGCCGGGGCGCCGCAGAAGTTCCACGTCACCATGACCCGGGCCTGGGTCGAGCTGGTGGCCCAGCACGCCGACGGCGCGGGCGACTTCGACGAGTTCGCCGCCCGCCACCCCGAGCTGCTCGACCGGGACCTGCTCACCCGCCACTACCGGCCCGAGACCCTGGCCGACGAGCGGGCGCGCACCGGCTGGGTCGAGCCGGACCTCGCCCCCTTCCCCCGGGCCCGCTGAGCCCGGACCGCGCTCCGAACGAGCCCCGACCGAGCCCGCCGGTTGCCCGACCGGCGGGCTCTCGCGCACTCACGGGGCTATCTTGCTAGCAATCTAGCCTGCTAGCATCCTTGCTGTGGGAGACGACGATGTGAAGCAGTTCAACGTGTACCTGCCGGTCGGCCTGATCAAGCAGGTCAAGTTCCGCGCCATCGAGTCGGAGCTGTCGCTCTCGGCGCTGGTCGCCGAGGCGCTGCGCGCCTATCTCGAAGCCCCCACCGCCCAGCACGAGCAACCGTTCGACGAATCCGTCCAGGAGGACTGAGATGACGACCGAAGGCATCGAAGCCGTGTTCATCGAGACCCACAACTGGGGCAAGTCCGCGAAGTTCTTCCAGAGCCTCGGCTACCAGCTGGAGTTCGAGACCGATCACAACTCCGGCCAGCTGCGCAACGGCGAGGGCCCGACCGTCTTCATCGCCGAGGTCCCCGCAGACCGGGAGACGCCGCTCCAGCTGGTGCTGAAGGTCGCCGACGCCGACGCGTTCCAGCCCGGTGAGGGCGTGGAGGTGGTGACGCCGTTCGAGGACACCCACTTCGGGACCAGGCTGATGACCGTCCGCGACCCCGACGGGCGGCTCTGGAACCTGCAGGCGCCGGCCAAGGCCCAGTAGCGGCAGGCCGCGCCCGAGGACGACTGCCAGGCCGGTACGGCGGACCAGCCGTACCGGCCGTCGGCGTCGCCGCTACTGCGGAGCGGTCTCCGAGGCGGCCTCCGCGACGATCTCCTCGACCGCCTTCCGGGCCCGCTCGGCGTCCGCCTTCACCAGGCCGATGCGGGTCCGGCGGTCGAGGACGTCGGCCGCGTCGAGCGCGCCCTCGTGGGTCACGGCGTAGGCGATCTCGGCGCGGGTCACGTCCAGGTCGTCCGCCACCGGCGCCGACTCCCCCGCTGCCAGCACCTCGTGGGCCGCGCCGCCGTACCGGGCGAGCAGCGAGGCGGGCACCGGGGCGGCCGGGACCGGGCGGCTGTCGCGGTGGCCGGGGGCGCCGACCAGCGGCAGGCGGGCCGTCCAGCAGGTGCGGGCGGGCAGGCCGCGCAGCCGGACGGCGGCGTCCACCGCGTCCTCGGCCATCCGCCGGTAGGTGGTGAGCTTGCCGCCGACCACGGTGACCACCCCGGACGGGGACTCCAGCACCGCGTGCTCCCGGGAGATGTCGGCGGTGTTCCCGCCCCCGGTGTCGATCAGCGGGCGCAGCCCGGCGTAGGCCCCGAGCACGTCCTGCCTGGTCAGCTCGGTGGCAAGGGCCGCGTTGACGGTGTCGAGGAGGAAGGTCAGCTCGGCCTCGGTGGGCTGCGGCTCGTCCGGGATCGAGCCCGGGGCGTCCTCGTCGGTCAGGCCGATCGCGACCCGGCCGAGCTGCTGCGGCAGGGCGAAGACGAAACGGCTGATGGAGCCGGGCACCGGCACGGTGAGCGCGGCGGTCGGGTGCCCCAGGGCCGCGGCGTCCACCAGCAGATGGGTACCCCGGCTGGGCCGCAGCTTGATCGAGGTGTCCACCTCGCCCGCCCACACCCCGGTGGCGTTGATGACCGCGCCCGCGGTGACGGTCAGCGTCTGGCCGGTCAGCGTGTCCACCAGCCGGGCCGAGGTCCCGGTGACGGACTCGGCCCGCACCCTGGTCAGCACGCTCGCGCCGTACTGCGCGGCGGTGCGCGCCAGGGCGACCACCAGCCGTGCGTCGTCCACGAGTTGGCCGTCGTGCGCGACCAGCGCCCCGCGCAGGCCGGCCGTCCGCACGCCCGGCACCAGCCGGCGGGTGCGGGCCGCGTCGACCCGGCGCACCCGGGGCAGCAGGGCGCCCGGCGTGCCGGCGCTGAGCCGCAGCGCGTCGCCGGCGTGGAAGCCCGCACGGATCAGCGAGGCCTGGCCGGGGCGCAGCAAGTCCGGGAGCAGCGGCACGAGTTGAGGCAGGGCGTGGACCAGGTGCGGGGCGGTGCGGGTCATCAGCACGCCGCGCTCGACCGCACTCTCCCGAGCCACCTTGACCCGACCGGAGGCGAGGTAGCGCAGGCCGCCGTGCACCAGCTTGGAGCTCCAGCGGCTCGTGCCGAAGGCGAGGTCACGGGCCTCGACCAGCACCGTGCGCAGGCCGCGCGAGGCGGCGTCCAGGGCCGCCCCGGCGCCGGTGACGCCGCCGCCGATCACCAGCAGGTCGATGCGCGGGTCGTCGGCGAGCGCTTCGAGCTCGAACGTCCGGCGGGCGGCGTTGAGTCGGCTGGTTCCGGCGAAGGGGCCGACGGAGGGACCGGCCGAGGGGCCGGCGGACGAACCGGGGTGGGAACCGGCGGTGGGCGTCATGGCGCGAGGTATCCGTTCAGTGCTCTGGCCAGTTCACGCCGCCAGGCCGCCTCGGGCAGCAGGGAGGCGACCATGCGGTGCGACTGGACGGTGGACTGGGCGATCAGCAGGACCATGGCCGCCAGTTCGGTCGGCTCACCGGCCCGGATCGAGCCGCCGGCCTGCCCCTGCTCGATGCCGGTGCGCAGCGCCTCCAGCAGGCCGCGCTGGCTGGCGCCGAGCCGCTCGACCACGTACTGGAGCAGCAGGTCGGAGTCGTCGGAGTGGAGCAGGGCGCCGAGCACCGGGTGGTCGCGCAGCCGGACGGAGACCTCGACCACCCGCTCCACCAGCGTCTCCCGGTCGTGGACGTCCAGCGCGGCGCCCTCCAGGGTGGCCAGGATCTCCCGGGTGAGCAGCGCCCCGATCACTGCCCGGACGTCCGGCCAGCGCCGGTAGACGGTCGGGCGGCTGACCCCGGCGCGGCGCGCGATCTCCGCCAGCTGGGTCCGGCGGGCGCCGAAATGGACGATCAGGTCGGCGGCGGCGTCCAGGATCGCGTCGTCGGTGCTGCGGGGTTGCTGGGCCTCGGCGGGCTCGACGTTACTACTTGACATGATGTGTGAAACTGTAACGCATGGCACCTGAGACGCAAGCGGGACCGGCGAACGCCGCGCTGCCGCTCCCCCCGATGAAGTGGGACGCCTGGGGCGACCCGGCCCTCGCCAAGGAGCTGTCCGCGGACATCAAGGGACTGCTCGCCGCCGCCCTCGGGGTCACCGGCGACGCCGCCCCCGGTCCCAGCGCCGAGGAGGTCGTACTGCGTCCCTCCCGGATCACCGCCGAGGACCTCAAGGCGCTGGCCGCCGCCGTCGGCGAGGCGCACGTCAGCGCCGCCGACGCCGACCGTCTGCCGCGCGCCGGCGGCAAGTCCACCCCCGACCTGCTGCGCCGCCGCAGCCGCGAACCGCAGGACGCCCCCGACGCCGTGGTGGTGCCCGGCAGCGAGCAGGAGATCGCCGCCGTCCTGGCCGTCTGCGCCGAACGCCGTATCGCCGTCGTCCCGTTCGGCGGCGGCACCAGCGTGGTCGGCGGCCTCGACCCCGAGCGCGGTGCCCTCCAGGCCGTCGTCTCGCTCGACCTGCGCCGCTTCGACCAGCTGATCGACCTGGACGAGACCTCCGGCGAGGCCGTCCTCGGCGCCGGCCTCACCGGCCCGGCCGCCGAAGCCCTGCTCGCCGAGCGCGGCTGGGAACTCGGCCACTACCCGCAGAGCTTCCGCTACGCCACCATCGGCGGCTTCGCGGCCACCCGCTCCTCCGGCCAGGACTCCGCCGGGTACGGGCGCTTCGACGAGATGGTCCGCGGCCTGCGCGTGATCACCCCCGTCGGTGTGCTGGACCTCGGCCGCGCCCCCGCCTCCGCCGCGGGCCCCGACCTGCGCCAGCTCTTCCTCGGCTCCGAGGGCGCCCTCGGCGTGATCACCGCCGTGCGGCTGCGCGTGCACCCGCTGCCCGCCGTCAAGGCGTACGAGGCGTGGAGCTTCCCCGACTTCGCCACCGGCACGGCCGCGCTGCGCGCCGTCGAGCAGCAGGGCACCGGCCCGACCGTGATCCGGCTCTCCGACGAGGCCGAGACCATGGTCAACCTCGCCATGACCGAGCAGATCGGCGACGCCCCGACGGTCAGCGGCTGCCTGGCCGTCACCGTCTTCGAGGGCGACGCCGCCCAGGTCGCCACCCGCCGGCAGCTCACCCGCGAGGTCCTGCTCGCCGCCGGCGGCACCTCGCTCGGCGAGGAACCCGCCCGGGCCTGGGAGCACGGCCGGTTCAACGCCCCGTACCTGCGCGACTCCCTGCTCAGCGCGGGCGCGCTGTGCGAGACCCTGGAGACGGCGGCCGGCTGGAGCGGGTTGGCCCGGCTCCGGACGGCCGTCACCGAGGCGCTCACCGGGGCCCTGCCCGGCGCGCTCGTGCTCTGCCACATCTCGCACGTCTACCCGACCGGCGCCTCGCTCTACTTCACCGTCGTCGCCGCCCTCGGCGAGGACCCGCTCAGCCGCTGGGGCGTCGCCAAGCGCGCCGCCGGGGACGCCATCCTCGGCGCGGGCGGCACCATCACCCACCACCACGCGGTCGGCGCCGACCACCGGCCCTGGATGACCGAGGAGATCGGTGACCTGGGCGTGCGCATCCTGCGCGCCGTCAAGGCCGAACTCGACCCGGCGGGCATCCTCAACCCGGGCAAGCTGATCCCGTGACCGGCATGAGAACCGTCCGCAGGGTCGCCGTTCTCACCAACCCGGCGGCGGGCATCGGCCACGCCGAACCCGCCGCCCGCCGGGCCGTCGCCCGCCTGCGCGCCCTCGGCGTCGAGGTCGAACCGCAGGCCGGGCGCTCCGCCGAGGACGCCGTCCGCCTGGCCCGCGAGGCCGCGGCGGGCGGCGTGGACGCGCTGGTCGTGGTCGGCGGCGACGGCATGGTCAACCTCGCCCTCCAGGCCCTGGCCGGCACCCCCGTCCCGCTCGGCGTGATACCGGCCGGCACCGGCAACGACCACGCCCGCGAGTACGGCCTGCCGATCGCCGCCCCCGAGGCCGCCGCCGACGTCGTCGTCGCCGGTCGGGTGCGCGGCGTCGACCTCGGCCGGATCACCGGCCCGGACGACACCGTCCGCTGGTACGGCTCCGTCCTCGCCACCGGTTTCGACTCGCTGGTCAGCGACCGCGCCAACCGGCTGCGCTGGCCGCGCGGCCGGATGCGCTACAACCTCGCCATCCTCGCCGAGTTCGCCAACCTGCGCCCGCTGCCGTTCCGGATCACCCTCGCCGACGGCACCGTCATCGAACGCGACCTGACGCTGGCCGCCGTCGGCAACACCCGCAGCTACGGCGGCGGCATGCTGATCTGCCCCTCCGCCCTCCCGGACGACGGCCTGCTCGACGTCACCCTGGTCGACGCCATGCCCCGACTGCGGATCGCCCGCTTCTTCCCCACCCTCTTCAAGGGCACCCACATCAGCCACCCGGAGGTCACCACCCTGCGCACGGAGTCCCTGCGGATCGAGTCCCCGGGCATCACCGCCTACGCCGACGGCGAGTTCATCGCGGCCCTGCCGGTCGAGGTCACCGTGGTACGGGAGGCACTGCGGTTGCTCGTGCCGTAAGCGGCCCGGCCGCCCGGGGGCTCGGGTACGGTCCCGGGGTGACAACACCCCTCCCCGCCTGCCGGGCGCACGGCCCCGGTCTCGACCCGGCGGCCCTGGTCGGCCGCACGCTGACCCGGATCGTCGCCGCCTGGCACGTGTACGAGGGCCGGCTGGACCCGATCCCGGCCGACCTCTGGCTCATCGACGACCGGGGCGAGGCCACCCGGCTCGCCAGCGGGACGGACTGGTGCCTGGAGGTCGAGGCCTCCGCGCCGTACGAGGGCTACGACATGGGCGAATGGGGCCGCATCGAGGTCGGACCGGCCGATGCCGAAACGGCCTTCGCCCGCCACCTCGGCCGGCCCGTCCTCGCCGCCCGCGAGGAGCACGAGCCGACGACCGGGCGCATGGCGCTGGAACTCGACTTCCCCGACGGCACCGTCCGCTGCGAGAGCTACGCCGGCGAGCTGATCGTGCGCGCCGTGCTCACAGGTGCGCCCTGATCTGCCGGACCGGGTGACCGAGCGCGGCGCCGATCGCCGCCAACTCCGGCTCGGCGAACCAGAGGCACTCCGGGTTCCACACCTCGATCTCGAACCGGGCGAAGCCGCACGGCCAGTCGTACTCCAGCACGTCCAACATCGTTTCGGCGCCGCAGCACGGTGCCGTCACAGCGAGCGTCGCGAAGCCTTCCTCGGCGTGCTCCTCCAGCAGGTTGCCCCACCAGCTCGGGGCAACCGAGCCGCCGCAGTGCGGGCAGCCGATCCGCTCCAGGTTCTCCCCGCAGTCGACCACCGCCGTCCGCTCGTGCCGGGTCACCTCCACCTCGGCGCCGTCGTCCTCCCGGAGCAGCTCCGCGACCACCGCCACGGCCCGCTCCGCGGCGGCCGGCTCCGGCTGCCACTGCGGGTCGGTCGGGATCACCGACACCACGTCATCACTCACCGCGAACCTCGGCTCCGTCCGCACCAAGTTGGCCGCCGGCCTTCCGGTCCGCCGCGATCACCTGCCGCCGTACGCCCCTCGGCAACTCCCGCCACAGCTGCCGGGCGTTGCTCCGCGGCACCTGCCCCGGCTCCAGCACGAGACCCACTCCTCCCCCGAACACGCCGCCGACCCTAATGCCCCGGCCGTCCAGGCTTCACCCCACCAGGCGGCGACGCCACAGCAGCGGGCGTATCTCGACCGCGTCGGACGGGTCGCCGCTCCACACCGTCGGCAGGCCGACGGCCGTGAGGGCGGCGACCACCTCCTCGCCGACCGCCTTGGTGGTCGCCGCCGAACCGTCGAAGCCGCCGTAGAGCAGCGAGAGGCCGTGCCCGACGGCAGCGGACTCGGTGCACTGGAGGTGGAAGTAGACGAAACCCCGGGCCTCCGGCTCCCCCTCCGCGCCGATCTCGGCCTGGCCGCAGGAGCGGCAGCAGGTGAAGTGCTCCCGCGCGGTGATGCCGGTCTCCTCCAGGGCGGCGAAGGCACGGGCGAGGCGCTCCGGATCCGTCTCGCCGATCCAGCCGCTCTGCTCGCCGACCCGCTCCAGCCACAGCCGGTCGGCGAGCTGCTCGGCCTGCGCCCGGGAGACCGGGCGGCGCTCGCCCGACACCAGGTGCTCCTCCGCCTGCTCGGCGAGCCGGGCGCGGTCGGTGTAGCCGCAGGCCAGGGTCAGCCGCAGCTGGTCCTCCAACTCCCGCCGCTCGTCCGCCTCCAGCACCAGGGCGGGCACGGGCTCCGGCGGCCCGAAGTCGAGCGGCGCCCAGTCCAGGCCGTCACCCCAGCCCGGCTCCTGGCGCGCCCACCCCGTCATCGCCGCGACCATCGGCTCCGGCCCGTCCACCCGCACCTCGAAGTGCCGGGCGGCGGAGCCGTCGCGGTGCTCCAGCGTGTAGTCGCCGCCGTCCTTGTGACACATCTGGATGTACACGTCCGGCAGGTCCGGTATCCGCTGCACGACGAGGAAGGAGTCGGCCCCCGCGCCGATGCGCCGGACCAGCCCGGCCAGTTCCTCCGCGGTCACCCTCAGGTGCCGCGTGTCGTTCGTCCGCACCGTGATCGACAGCATGCGGTCACCCTTGCACGGACCACTGACACGATCGGCACCGGCCCCTGACGACTCAGGCCCGGTCCTCCCGCCGCAGACGGAACACCACATTGCGATCCCCCTCGGCGTCGTCGAAGTCCTCGGCCGGGTCATGCGACATCCCGAGGCGCCGCATCACGGCCTGGGAGCGCAGGTTGGCGGCGGCGGTGAGGGCGAGGACCTCGGAGAGGTCGAGCGTGTCGAAGCCGTACGCGAGGACGGCGCGGGCCGCCTCCGTCGCGTAGCCGTGGCCCCAGGCGGAGCGCGCCAGACGCCAGCCGATCTCGACCCCGCCGACCAGGTCCTGCTCCTCGACGTCGTCCAGGCCGACGAAACCGACGAACTCGCCGCTGTCCCGCACCTCGACGGCCAGCCACCCGTACCCGCGCTTCTCGATCACCGCCTCGTACCGCGCCACCGAGGCGTCGCTCTGCTCGCGGGTGAGGATGCCGCCGAGGTGCTCGCGGATCTCCGGGTCGGCGTTCATCGCGGCCCAGGGTTCGAGGTCGGCCTCCCGCCAGCGGCGGATCAGCAAGCGGTCGGTGCGCAGTTCGTTCATGCCGCCAACCCAACGGCACCACGCCCGCCCGGGCAAGCGAAAAACGGGGTGCTTCGGAGACGGAGGCTGCGGCAGCCCACCGGCCGCCCGGAGCGCGATCCCGGCTCACAGCCGGATGCCGCCGAGCTGCCGGATCATGGTGAGGTCGTCGCGGATCGCCCAGCGCTCAGCGATCCGGCCTTCCCTCAGCCGGTACGCGAAGGCGACGTCCCGGGCGTAGTCCCCGCTGTGGGTGGGGAAGCCGAGGAAATCGCCGCCCGCCCAGTGGCCGGCTCGCAGGCCGAACTGGACGACCAGGTCGTCCTCGGCGACGGTGCGGCAGCTGCGCCAGTGGTCGTCCTCGAACTGCCGGGCCGTCGTGGTCAGGAACTCCCGGATGCCGGCGAGGCCGGCGGGCCGGCCGGGGGCGAGGGCGTGGTTGACCAGGTCCGGTGTGCAGAACTCGTCCAGCCGGCTGACGTCCCCGGCCCGGACCAGGGCGTCGAAGCCGTCCACGATCTGCTTGTTGACCTCGGCGCTCATGACGTCCACCTCCTGCGGGCAGCGGCCAAGGACTCCCCCGCTCTCGACGTTCCCACGGACGCCGTACGCGTTCCACCCGGGAGCGACGGCCATTCCCCGGCGGGAATTGTCCGGTCGCGGCGCCGATTCGAGGATGGGGCGCACAGTGACCGACCGAACCCGTGAAGGAGCCGGCCATGACCAGCAGCGCCCAGCTACTCGCCGACCGTTACGCCGCCTTGTGGACCGAGCCCGACGCCGATGAGCGGCGGAAGGCGATCGAGCGGCTGTGGACCGAGGACGGCGTGCACCTCGTCCACCCGCCGGAGGGGATCCGCGAGGAGGCCGCCCGGGTGGGCTTCCCGGAGCCGGTGCTCGAAGCGCGCGGCTACCGGGAGCTGGAGTCCCGCGTCGCCCGCGCGTACCAGGAGTTCGTGGCGCCCGGGGAGTTCACCTTCCGGGCCCGGCCGGACGCCGTACGGCTGCGCGACGCGGTCCGCTTCACCTGGGAGATGGTGCCGGCCGGCGGCGGTGAGGCGGTGGGCGGCGGTGTGGAGTTCGTCGTCCTGGACGCCGATGGGCGGATCACCGCCGACTACCAGTTCCCCGGGCTCTGACCAGCAGCTCCGCGGTCCGGGCGTCGGCGGGCAGGAAGGCCTCCAACTTCAGCTCGGCGAGCGTCACGTCGACGGCGGTGGCGAAGGTGGTCACCGTGGTCATCAAGTGCAGCTCGCCGAGCGCGGTCCGCAGCTCCAGCGGCACCGCGAAGCCCAAGTGCTGTTCCCCCACCGCCGTTTCGGGCACGTATGACCTCAACTCCTCGTGCAGTTCGCCGAGATGGCGGGTGCGCTCGACGATGTGCCGGGCCCAGGCGGCGAAGTTGAGGATGCGCGGCGCGAGGCCGTCCGGGTGCAGGGCGAGCCGGTAGGCGTTGGTGCCGGGCCCGACCAGGCGCGGGTCGGCGCCCTCGGTGATCACGTCCAGTGCCTCGTTGGCCGCGACCACGTCGCCGCGCCGGTCCACCACCACGGCGGGGTACGGCAGGTGGCCGGCCAGGATGTGGTCGATCGCCGCCCGGACCGGCGCCAGTTGCGGCCCGTCCAGTGGCGTCTCCGGGTAGACGGGGGCGTAACCGGCCGCCAGCAGCAGCTCGTTGCGTTCCCGCAGCGGCAGGTCGAGTGACTCGGCGAGGCGTACGACCATGCCCCGCCCGGGCACCGAGCGGCCGGACTCGATGAAGCTGAGGTGCCGCTGGGTGGTGCCCGCTCGGGTGGCGAGGTCGAGCTGACTGATCCGGCTGCCGGTACGGCGCTCGCGCAGCGCCCGGGGGAAGTCCACGCCCCATTTCTATCCGGGCCCGGTGCCACCCGCCATTCCCCCCGGGGAATTGAGTCCATTCACCGCGACGAGAAGGATCGACGGCATGGACATCGGTGTTTTCCTCCCCACCGGGCAGGACCAGTGGGCGCCCGTCGGCGATCCCCGCGACCTAATCGGATTCGCCTGCCGGGCAGAGCAGTTGGGCTTCGCCTCGCTGTTCGTCAACGACTCCCTGCTCACCCCGCGGATCGAGCCGCTCACCATGCTGGCCGCGGTCGCCCCGATGACCGAGCGGATCCGGCTGGGCACCGGCGCGCTGCTGCCGGTCCTGCGCCGCCCAGACCGCGCAGACCCTGGCCTCGGTGGACCAGCTCTCCGGCGGACGGCTGACCGTCGCGGTCGGCGCGGCCTTCCCCGGTCACTTCGGGCGGCCGCTGCACGAGCTGTCCCAGGTGCCGTGGGAGCGCCGCTTCGCCCGGCTGGACGAGACCGTCGCCCTCTGGCGGGCCCTGTGGGCGGGGGCGACGGAGTTCCACGGCGAGTTCCACTCCTTCCCCGAACTCCCGCCCACCACGAGGCCGTTCCTGCCGCAGGGGCCGCCGATCTGGCTCGGCGGCGCCACCCCGGCGGCGCTCGCCCGCACCGGGCGGCGGTACGACGGCTGGCTGCCCTACCCGCCCGATCCCGCCGACTACGCCACCGGTCTCGCCGCCGTCCGGCAGGCCACCCGCGAGGCCGGGCGCGCCCCGGAGGCCGTCACCCCCGCGCTCTTCGTCAACGTCCGGATCGACGAGGACCCCGAGGCGGCCCGCCGCACCATGGACGCCTACGTCCGGTCCAACTACGGCCTGCCGTTGGAGGAGGTGGAGCACATCCAGGCGATCGCCCTCGGCACCCCGGAACAGGTCGCCGTCACCCTGCGCCGCTACACCGAGGCGGGCGCCCGGCAGGTCGTCGCCCGGCTCGGCGCGCTGGAACTCAAGGGCCAATACGAGCAGTTGGAGAGGCTCGCGGACCTCGTGGCGCCCTCCGCGCGCGCCGCGTCGACCCCAGCCCTCACACGCCCCGCGTCGCGGTGACCCGCCCGGTCTCGATGGCCTCGACCAGCTCCGCGTGGTCGGCCGTCGTCCGGTCCGCGTACTTCAGCGCGAAGTCGGCGACCGCCTCGGCGAAGGTGTCGGCGCCGCCCAGGTAGCCGGCGATGGCGAGGCGGTCGCCGGTGCGGGCGTGGGCGCGGGCGAGGGTGCGCCCGCACAGGTCGGCGTAGGCGCGCAGGCCGGAGGGGGTCATCGAGTCCACCTCCACCGAGCCCTTCATGTCGCGCAGTTGGCGGCCGTAGAAGTGGCGCCCGTCCGGGCCGGTGGTCCAGCCGAGGAAGATGTCGCTGGCGGCCTGCATCAGGTGCTGCCCGGTGACCACCCGGCGTCCGCCGTGGTGGGCGGCGACCTCGGCGTCCACCCGGGTGGGCGGCAGGTGGTCCTCGAGCACCGACCGACCGGCCTCCTTGAGCTGCAGGAACAGCGGGTCGCGGCTGTCCCGGCCCTCCAGCAGGATGATGAAGCAGCGGGTGCCGACACTGCCGACGCCGACCACCTTCATCGCCGCGTCCACGAAGCGGTAGCGGTCCAGCAGCACCCGGCGGTCCTCGGCCAGGGCGGCCCGGTAGTCGCTGAACACCTTGACGATGCCGCGCAGTTCGGCCCGCTTCAGCTCCTCGATCAGCGGCGGCGAGCTGATGATCCGCCGCCGCCCGTCCCGCTCCTCGGTGAGCTTGCCGAAGGCCTGCAGGCTGGTGCTGCGCCGGGCGTGGGCGAGCTCGGCCTCCGCCTGACTGCGCCGCTTGGACCTGCCGACCAGCGGCAGCAGCTCGGCGGCGTCGATCCGGCTGTACCAGACGTCGAGTTCGCCCCTCCCGGCCAGCCCGCGCATCGCGGTGGCGTAGCTCTGGACGGCGGTGAGCGCGGCGCGCCGGGCCCGCTCGTCGCCGTGGCCGTTGTCCCGGGCGGCGACCGCGATGCTGGCGGCCAGGCGCTTGACGTCCCACTCGAAGGGCCCGGGGTAGGTCTCGTCGAAGTCGTTGACGTCGAAGAGCAGCGCGCGCTCCGGCGAGGCGTACACGCCGAAGTTCAACAGGTGGGCGTCCCCGCAGAGTTGGACGGTCAGGCCGGTGTCCGGGACGGCCGCGAGGTCGGCGGCCATGACCGCGGCGGCGCCGCGCAGGTAGGTGAACGGGCTGTCGGCCATCCGCCCGTAGCGGATCGGCAGCAGCCGGGTGACCCGGTCGGCGCCCTGCGCCTCCAGGACGCCGAGCGGGTCGGGCCGGTCCGCGGCCGGGATCCACCGACCGTGGTCGGAGCGGGAGACGCGCTCGCGCGCGGCCCGACCGGTGCGGCGGCGTTCGGCGGTGGTGGTCATGCGGCGGCTCCGTCCGTCACCAGGCAAGCTTCAACGAGTACACCTGACCGCGACGCTAGGACAAGAGTGCCGGAGGGCGCAGCACGCGACCTCCGGCACTCGGCCGATCGGGTGAGGCCGCCCGGTCATCCCACGGTGAAGTCGGCCATCATCGCCATGTCCTCGTGCTCCAGGTTGTGGCAGTGCATCATGTACGTCCCCGCGTAGTCGGTGAACCGCACCAGCACCTCCACCGCCTCGGCCGGGCGCAGGTCGACGGTGTCCTTCCAGCCCCCGTCCCACCGGCCGGGGTCCTTGCCGTTGCGCCCGATCACCTGGAAGTGGTCGAGGTGGAGGTGCACCGGGTGGTGCACGTCGGAGGAGAAGCGCCACCGTTCGACGCTGCCGAGCGCGGGGGTGGCGACGTTGCGCCCGGGCTCGTACGGGTCGCCGTTGATCGTCCAGCCGTCGTCGCGGCTGCGGCGGAACTTGAAGGCGCGGGTGGTGACGGCCGCCGAGGCGTCCAACTCCTCGACGGTGGACAGCTTGTCGGGCACCGTGGCGTCGTCGCTCACCGCCCGGGAGGAGACGTCGAAGCGCATCACCTCGGCCGTCCGCCCGCTGCCGAAGCGGTTGAGCAGTCGCACCTGGGTGCCGGGCTGGTAGCGGGAGAAGTCGACCACCACGTCGAAGCGTTCGGCGGGGGCGATCTCGATCGCGTCGTGGGCGAGCGGGGCGGCGAGCAGGCCGCCGTCGGAGCCGATCTGGACCAGCGCGTCGCCGCCGGAGGGCTGGGGGTCGAGTTCGAGCCGGTAGAGCCGGGTGTTGGAGGCGTTGAGCAGCCGCAGCCGGTAGTGCGCGCGGTCGACGTCCAGGCTTGGCCAGGGGGCGCCGTTGACCAGGATGACGTCGCCGAGCACGCCGTTCATGTAGTCGTCGGTGACGCCGGGCACGGCGAGCGCGGCATCGGTGGACGGGTACCGGAAGGAGCCGTCGGCGGCGAAGGAGCGGTCGGCGAGCATCAGCGGGAGGTCGCGCTCCCCGCGCGGCAGCGGCAGCGCGTCCTCCTCGTCGTCGTGGACCAGGTGGAAGCCGGACAGGCCGCGCCAGACGCCGGGGCCGGTGAAGCCCATGCGGTGGTCGTGGTACCAGAGGGTGGCGGCGCGCTGCTTGCACGGATAGGTGTGGGTCCGCTCGCCGACCACGTTGCGGCCCGTCGCGTGCCGCATCCCCGGCATGCCGTCCATGCTGCCCGCCGCAGCCGCGTCGGAGGCCCCCACCGGCAGCAGCAGGTCCACCGGGTAGCCGTCGCTGTCGGCCGGGGTGTGCCCGCCGTGCAGGTGGACCACGGACGGCACCGGCAGCTCGTTGCGGTGCTTGATCACCGCCGCCCGCCCGGACCGGGTGACCACCGTCGGCCCGGGGTAACTGCCGCCGTACGTCCAGGCCTCGGTCCGCACCCCGGGCAGGATCTCCAGCTCGGCGACCTTCTGGGTGATCTCGTAGTAGTCGTTGGTGCCGTCGGTGCGCACCGGCTGGAGCACGGCCGGCACCGGCAGCGGCACCTGGAAGGGCCCCGGCAGGTCGAGCTCGCTGCTGAGCAGCCGCCCGGGGCGGCCCTCGGCGAGCAGCCGGGCCGCCGAGGGGACGGCGACGGCGGCCAGCGCGCCCGCGCCGAAGACCGAGGCGCCGATGCCCAGGAACCGGCGGCGGTTCACTGGCTCACCTCCACCGGACCGCCGGGGCGCGGCAGCCGCCCACCGCCGTCCGCGCCGCTCTCGGACAGGGCCTCCCGGGCTGGCAGCGGCAGCCGCCAGGCACCGACCAGGCCGAACAGGATGCCGCTGACCAGCAGCACGCCCAGGGTGACGTGCACCCCGATCGCCCGGGTGTAGCCGACCACGATCTGGCCGACCACGGCGACGGCGAGCACGGCGGTGGTCCACAGCGGCCAGAGCGGGCCGTGGCCGGGCCGCCACACCAGGGCGGCCACCGCCAGCTGGAGCACGACCACGGTGCCGATCGTCATCGCGGTGCCCTCGTGGTCCTTGAGGGATTCGTAGGTGCCGTTGAGGAAGCTGCCGGCCAGCATGACCTGGAGCAGGGACAACAGCGCCAGCGTGGCGGTGGAGATGCGCAGCAGGATCAGCGGCCAGCGGGGCGCGGCGGCGGCAGGGGGACTGCTCATATCGGGTTACTCTCTGCTTCGACGGGTCGGGCGGGCGGGCGAGAGCGTAGCTGATCAACCGTCATGATCAGTTGAATCAAAGGAATTCGGCGGTGTCCACCACCCCGTTTGCGCCAGCCCACCGGGGTTTGTCACCCGTACGGACGAGGCCCTCGAGCGCGTCGGATCAGCCTGCGCGGCCGACGCCGGACCGGACGCGTTCGATCGACGACGATCCGTCGCCCTCTGCGGCTCCGGAGCGTGAGCGTGCCCGGCCCGGACGGCATGTCTTCCCGAACGCTTCGCCTCCGGCGAGTCCAGCGCCCTGATCCGCGGGGTCACACCCCGACGGCACGGCGCGCTTCGTGCTGAGCGCACTCGATGTTCGGCGCCGTGGCGTCGCGCGGACGGTCAGAGGTCGTGTGCCACGAACTCAGCTACCTGCATGCCGAGTTGCTGGCCAGCCCGGTTGTCGATGGAGGTGTGCTGGCCGGACCAGACCCGGCTGAGCCAGGCTTCGGTGGCGGCGTCCTGGAAGCCGGTGAAGGTTCGGGTGACGCCCTTCGAGGTCACCGTGAGCCGGTGCTGCGCACCGTAGATTCCGGCGAGCGTCGTTGCCGCCGCCTGGCTGAGGGCGCCGTGAGCGCCGGGGTAGGACGGGTCCGGGGCGGTCGGCAGGAGGGGGGTCCAGTTGGGATCGCCGACGATGCCCGGGTTGTCGTGCGAGTCGCCGAGCCGGATCGCGGTCACTGGCCGCCACACGTGGTAGGCGTACTTGGCGTCGTACATCGCGATCGCGGTGTCGGCGAGGGACAGGTCGAGCCGGGCGAAGACCCTCACCGCTTTCTCCAGGCTCGCGTTCTCGGAGGTGACAAGACCCTGCGCGACCTGGTTCCAGACGTTCCAGACGGGTGCCGCCGCCCAGAACTTCGCGGCCGCGGTCTGATCGGGAGTGCGGGTGGTACTGGTCTTGCTCCCCAGGCTCTTGACCTCGTTCAGGGCGGCGGCGTACTCGGCGGTGCCCACAGCCGGCGGCGCCGCCGGGCGGAACTGGCTTCCGCTCGCCATCACGAACGGCTTGACCGAGCCCCAGTTGGTGAACACCGGCGTGGGGAAGTCAGGCGGCGTGGGCCGGTAGTCGCCGGGCAGGCCGCCGGGAGTGAACCGCGGCGGCTTGGCCGAGGACCCGTCATCGGAGCGCAGACTGATCAGTTGGCGCGCGACCGCTGCTCCCACGCCGATGCCCGCCTGCTTGCCGGTGCCGTCGGCGATCGCCGACAACTGGCTGCTCAGCTGCCGGTCCACGCCTGCCCGCTTGGTGGGGTACAGGGCAACCAGCACATCGTGCGCCGCCTGGTCCGCCGCGACGTCCGCACGCGCGCCCTGAGGTGCCGGCACCGAGAACACGTACGGGGGGTCCGCCCGGGTGATCGACACCACCGCGTCGTACTCGGCGGCCTGGAGGAGCGCGAAGCTGCGCGTGGGCTGGACGGTGGGCGGTTGGGCTTTCGGGTCGCTCAGGATGGAGATGAGCTCGCGGTTCCACGCCACGACCGACGTCCCGGACGCGTTGGCGGCGGTGCTCGTGGTCGGTGGCACAGCGTCGATGGCGGTGGAACCGAAGGCCGGGCTGGTGAGTCCGGCCGCCAGCACGGTCCCGATCAGGACGGCGAGTGTCTTCTGCTTTCCACACATTTCAGTGGCTCCTTCTCACCGGCGGCGGACCGTGGCAACAGGTGGCCGTAACGCTCGGGCCACTCGGGTGCATCACTTGGGCCGCTGCGGACCAGGGAGTACAGGTACATGGGTGCGGGTGTGTGCTCTCTACTGATCAGCCCGCGATGAAGGCGGGCGGGGGTCGGTCATTCGCTTGATGTGTCCGCCGGTGGCTACCCGCGGGCAGCACCGGCTACGACGGCGCAGTCACTGTTCGTGACGGCGAGAAGCGCCTCGAGGGGCGGCGGAACCGCCTCGGTCATCTCGGCTCACTCCTTGCGGGATGGGGGGAAGGAGGGGATTCCGAGGATCGGTGCTCGTCAGGTTCCACGGGTACCGGCGGCTGTACGGTTCGGCATGTAAGCACCTTTTGCGAGATTTCACGGATTAGCGGTATATGCGATGATCGACTTATGCCGTGGAGTCTTCGGAACCGCGGTCCATCGAGTGAGCCGGATCGCTCCGGGGACCGTGTCTCTGGTACCGGGACCATCTCCCGCGCGGACGAGGAACTACTCCGCACCCTGTACGCGGAGCACGCCGGGCCGCTGCTCCACTTCGTCCTGCGACTGACCTCAGGAGACTGGCAATGGGCCGAGGATGTCGTGCAGGAGACACTGCTACGGGCCTGGCAGCACCCGGCGGCGTTCGACCCCGAGCGCGGACCGGCCCGGGCGTGGCTGTGCACGGTCGCCCGGAACCTGGTCATCGACGCCCACCGGGCCCGCCGGGCCAGGCCGACCGAGGTCGACGGGGAGGCGCTGGAACGGCTCGCGGCGCAGACGCCCGGAGAAGACGAAATCGAGCAGACGCTGCAGAGCTGGGCGGTGGCCGAGGCCATCCGGACCCTCTCCCCGGAACACCGGGCCGTGCTGCTGGAGACGTACTACAGAGGCCGGACGATGGTGGAGGCCGCGGAGGTGCTCGGCATTCCGGTAGGCACCGTGAAGTCGCGCACGTACTACGCCTTGAAGGCGCTGCGGCTGGCGCTCCAGGAACGGGGTCTCGAGCCGTGACAGCGTCGTGGAGGAGGTGCGGACCATGAACGGCGACCGTGACGCCATCCGGTTGTCCCTGGGCGGATACGTGCTGGGAACGCTCTCCCCGGCAGAGACGGAGCAGGTCCGCGCCCACCTCGCAGAATGCGCCGAGTGCCAGGCCGAGCATGCTGAACTGGCGGGACTGCCCGCGCTACTCGCAAGGGTCAGCGAGGCCGAGGCCGAGGCCACGGGCGAGGCACCGCCCGTGCCCAGCGAGGAACTGGCCGACCGGTTGGTGCAGCGGGCCGCCGCACGCGAGCAAGCGCAGCCGGAGCCTGCGGCCACTGCCGTGCCGGGCGTGCCGCAGCGAACCGAGCGAAGCCGGCTCGACCGGCTGCTCCAGCAGGCCGCGTCCCGACGTCGTACCGCCGTGCGGAGGCAACTGGTCGGGGTCGCAACCGCCGCGACACTCATCGCTGTGGCAGCGTCGGGCGGTACGTGGCTGGCCACCGTCGCGTCCACGAGCAGCCAGGTGGCCCAGCCCGCACCGACGTCACCCTCCCCGGTCCGCACCTTCTCCGGAACCGACCCCACCACCGGCGTGTCCGCCTCGGTTGAGGTCTCGCCCGCCGCCTGGGGCAGCGCCCTGCAGGTCTCGGCGAAGGGAGCGCCCACCGGGATCACCTGCAGCCTGCAAGCGGTCGGGATCACGGGCACCACAGCGACCGCCGCCACCTGGCAGGCCGGCGAGTACCCGGGTGGCGCCAAGATTTCCGGGACCGTGCCCATGTCCCCAGGAATGATCAGTCACTTCGACATCTACGCCGGCAACGGTCAGCGGCTGCTCACCGTCCCGGCGTGACGCCCCGGCCCGGTCTGCACCTCATGGCGGCCCTGTCCCGTGATCGGCGGTACTGAGCTTGATCGGGTGATGTCGGGGTCGTTCGGCTGACAGGCGCCGGACGGCTCCGGTAGCTGTTGGTTGTGAGATACGCGCAGGGCGGCGG
>NZ_JBHTTU010000005.1:0-7538 GCF_042794375.1 Kitasatospora sp. NPDC056531
GGCTGGCTGCCCTGAACTTGGCGTCCGGTTACATCCCCTCCACCTCTTTCAAGTTGAGATGACGCCCGAACTCCTGGACGTACACGCGTAGTGCATGAACAGGTTCGACAACAACGGCGAGATCGCAGAGCCCTGCGGACTCCCCCGCTCCCTGGCCAGCAGGCTGCCGTCCGGCCGCTGGAGCGGGGCCTTGAGCCACCGCTCCACATACAGCAGGATCCACCGCTGGTCGGTGTGATGGGCCACCGCTTTGAGGACCAGATCGTGATCAAGGTTGTCGAAGAACCCCTGGATGTCCATATCGATCACCCAGTCGGTACTCCAGCACCGCTCCCGGCACGCCTCGACCGCGTCCAGCGCGCTGCGGCGGGGCCGATAGCCGTAGGAGTCCGGGTGGAACACAGGTTCCACCATCGGCTCCAGGACCATGGCCGCCACCGTCTGCGCGATCCTGTCCGCGACCGTGGGCACCCCGAGCACCCTGACCTTGCCCGATCCCCCAGGCTTGGGAATCTCCACCATCCGCACCGGCGGCGGGAAGTAGCAGCCCGATGACATGCGATTCCACAGCTTGTAGAGGTTGCCCCGAAGGTTCTCCTCGAACTGCGTGATCGCCTCGCCGTCGACGCCCGCCGCGCCCTTGTTGGCCTTGACCCTCAAGTACGCCTCGAACACAAGGTGTTTCGAGATCTCGAACGACTTCGGCTCACTCGCCAGGCTCATCCCGGGAACTCCGGTTGACCATCAAGCAAGCCCAGACGATCCGTCCCCTTCGCTCCACCCGCATTACCGGGCTTCGTCACTACTACGAGACGGTCTGCCCCCGTGCCCCGCGACGGTACTCGGCTCCTCGCGGCGTTGTCCGCTTGGAGTACTCCCTCTCGCCGCCGGCCCACCGGACCGGCGACAGTATCGGGGCGACAGGTTCCCACGTTCCATGCAAGAGCCCGGACCAGGCTCGCGCCGCCTACATGCCGGACGCCATCCGGGCAGTCAGCAGGCTCCCCCCGGACTTGTCCCGGGGCCCAGGTCTTGCCCCGGTTTCGACGCCACTGGAATTCGTTACGACACGTCATCAGCGGTTCGCTCTCGCTCGCCTTCCTGATCCATACCTGACGCGATCAAGCCGCGCCTTTTCCCGTTGCGCTCACCACGACCGGCACTTAACCGACGCAGCCAACGGTGGTTTGAAGCCTCCCCCTGCAGGGCGACCCCGGAGGACCTACCTCCATCTCTCGCACAGCACCGCGTCCAGAAGCTCCTACATCACGCCTCCTTCAGCGTTCGTGGCACACGACCAGCGCAAATATCCGGAAGAGGTTGCCTTCCCCTTTGACTCGCCGGGCGGTGGACCCACTTCGCGCTTCGTGTCGACACCGCACACACCAGCCCCCCGATCGCCCCGGCGCAGTTCGGACGATGCAGCCCGCCCCGTTAGGAGTACCGGGGGGACTGTGCGCCGTCAGCCGTGAATCACGACAGCGTGCGTCGAGAAGGGCCCGGATGGCCTCGCGCAGCATGACCTCGATGACGATACGGAGGATCGCCATCAAGAGTCCCCCACCACCTGGTCGGGGAGGGGTTCGGCGAGGCCCGTCGGCGGAGATTCGGTCATCTCCGCAGGCCAGCGCGGGAATCGGCTAGTGTTCGGCCGCGGACCCGACGCCGGATCAGACGAACCGCCACAGGTGGTCGCTGGTGCCGTTGTCGTCCCAGAGCACGGCCAGCGCTCCCAAGGCGGTGGAGGCACCGGAGATGCCGAGAACTCGGCCGTTGTTGGCGCACTGGATCCTGAAGGTGTCGCCGCCGCCGTGGCGAAGGCGCCACCGGTGGTCGGCGGCGCCGTTGTCGGCCCACTGGACGATCCGGGTGCCGTTGGCAGTGCCACCGTTCTCCACGGCGAGGACCTTGCCGCTGTTGGAGTTGCGCAGGCGCAGGTAGCCGCCGGTGTCGAGGGCGGCCGTCCAGAGGTGGTCGGCGGTGCCGTTGTCGTCCCACTGGATGGCGAGGCCGCCGTCGGCGGTGGACATGTCCTTCACTCCGAGGAGCCGCCCGCTGGCGACGTTCTGGATCCGCCTGGCGCCGACGGGGGCGAACTGCCACTGGCCGGCGGCGGCACCGCCGTCGGCCAGTTGTACGGCTGCGGCGCCCTGGGCAGTGGCGCCGCCGGCGATGCCGAGCAGCTTGCCGGTATGGACGTTCTGGACCTCGTGGTAGCCGTTGCCGGCGTCGACGACGGTCCAGAGGTGGTCGGCGGTGCCGTTGTCGTCCCACTGGATGGCGAGGCCGCCGTCGGCGGTGGACATGTCCTTCACGCCGAGGACCTTGCCGCTGTTGACGTTGCGCAGCCGCAGTGCGGTGCCGTCGACGACGAGCGCCCAGTTGTGGTCGGCGGTGCCGGTGTCGGGCCACTGCAGGGCGAGGCCGCCGTCGACGGTGGACATGTTCTGGATGCCGAGGACGAGTCCGCTGGCCGAGTTGACCAGACGGAAAGCCGCACTGTCGGTCCGCCAGTAGACGGTGTAGTTGAAGCCCTGGGCGTCGTGGAACGGGACGAGGTCGACCGTTGCTCCGCTGGCGGTGGCCGTGAAGGCGAGGGCGGTGGTGCTGGTCCGGGTGATCGTGGCGGCGTCCAGGGCCGGGAGGGCGGACAGTGCGGTGCTGCCGTAGTTGCCGGCCAGGACGGCGGGGCCGTAGGTGATCGCCGCGACACCGGGGTTGTCGTTGGCGGCTTGGAGAGCCACCCGCATGGGGAGCTTCACGGTGACGGTGTCGCCGGAGACCCAGGACCGGGTGAGGGTGGCGTACGTGCCCGGGGTGGCCGCGACGCTCTGCGCGACGCCGTTGACGCTGATGCCGGCGCCCGAGGTCCACCCGGGGATGCGGACGCGCATGGACCACGTCCCGCCGACACTGCCGGTGACCTTGAGCGTCGTGGTGTCCTCGGCGGGGAACGCGGTGGTCTGGGTGACCGTGATGCCCCGCTGGGTCCAGTCCAGGATGGACGGGAGGAACAGGTTCACCGTGAGGGTGGTGCCGTCGTGGAAGTAGATGGAGTCCATCAGCTTGGTGTTGGACTCGACACCCGTTCCCTGGCAGCACCAGAACGTGCCGTAGTCGGTGCTCCAGGTGCCGCCGCCCCAGGCCGGGCCCTTGCCCCGGCGGCCGCTCGGGTTGAGGGGGGTGAAGTACGTGATGTGGCCGTGCGGGTCGGCCGGGTTCTGGGCGCCGATGACGTGGTTGAGCAGCGCCTTCTCGTAGAAGTCGAAGTACGAGGCCTGGTCCGGGCTCAGCTGCCACAGCTCCCGGGTCAGCTTGAGCATGTTGTAGGAGTTGCAGAGCTCGCAGGTGTCGTCGGTGAGGTAGCCGGAGATGGCGTTCGCGGCCCGGAAGTGCTCCGCCTGGCTGTTGCCGCCGATGGCGTAGGTGTGCGAGCCGGTGGTGATCGCCCAGGCGTTGGCGGCGATGTCGCGGTAGCGGGTCGTCCCGGTGGCCTTGTACTCGCGGACGGCTCCGATCCACTTGGGCACCTGCGTGTTGGCGTGTAATCCGTTGAGCTGGTCCAGGTTCGCGGCGAGCGGGTCGAAGGCCGCGGCGTGGTCGAACCGTTGAGCAGCCGTCAGCCAGCGCGTGTCACCGCTCTGTTGGTAGAGATCGGCCAGCACCTCGTTCATTCCGCCGAACTCGGTTCCCAGCATCGACTGCATCGTGCTGTAGCCGAGCGCGGCGGTGCGGCGGTCGACCCAGCCGGCGAGCGCGAGGAGCACGTCGCGGGCCTGGGTGTTGCCCAGGAGGCGCCACACGTCGAGCAGACCGGCCATGGTCTTGTGGACGCAGTAGTACGGGACGTTGCCGTTGCTCAGCTTGCCCGCTTCGAGGTTGGCGAAGTCGGCCTCGGGGAAGCCCGACAGGTAGCCGGCGGAGAAGCCCGCGGCAGCGTTGTTGGCCTGGCACTTGGCGAGTTCAGCCACCATCTGGTTGGCCTTGTCGCGGCAGGTGGTGTCCCCGAGCGCGGCGGCGGCCTGTGCCCACGCCGAGAGGAAGTGGCCCTGCACGTGGGTGCGGAAGGGGAATCCCGGGTCGTCCCAACCCCCGTTTGTGGCAGCCGCGTTGGTGGAGAGCCGGTGGTTGGCGCGGAAGTTGTACAGCAGGCGGTCGACGTCGATGAAGCGGAGGTAGGTCAGGGTGCGGTTCTGGTTGTCGAGCCATCGGCTGCTGGTGAGCCGGACCTGACCCAGCTCGAACGGGACCGTCGACACTCCGACGTCGGACCTGACCGGGGGCGTCTGTGCCCCGGCGGAGACGGGACCGAGGACGGGGCCGGCGGCTGCGGCCACGGCCGCGACGCCGGTCGCCTTGAACATGGCACGGCGGCTGAAGGGGTGAGCCGGCATGGCGAACTCCATCGTGCGTAAGAGAAGAGAACGGGGAGTACAGCGGCCAAGGGATCCGCGCACAGGGGCTGTGCGGCTCCGACCGACTACCGCAGGGGCGGCGCCACAGCCTTCGCGTGGGCATCCCGGCGGTGCCGGGCGGCAGCGAACCGGCCGGTGCGAGAAGTACCCGGCCGGAGCTGCTCGGTGTCGACCGGTCCGTCGGCGTTGGCGGGCGCCTGCTTGCCGAGGGCCTTGACCGGCTGGTCGAGCTGGTTGGCGAGCTTGGCGACCTGGTGGCGCTCCGGATTGGGGCCCGGGTCGGGGGCGAAGCCGTTCCAACTCGCCGCGAGGTGCTGGTCGGTGTGCTCCTCGTGCTTGCCGGGGCCGAACAGCTAGTCGATGAGGGGGAAGGCGCGGTCGGTGCCGGTGCGGATCTTGGGGATCACCGACGGACCAGCCGGTCGACGGCCTCGTCGACCGCGTCGGTGGAGGCTTCGACCCTGGCCAGGAGCTGCCGGAGCTCGGCGCCCGGCTGGCCGCTGGCGTTCACGAAGTGGGCGAGCTGGTCGGGGTTGTTGCCGACGGCGCCGAGCTGCCGGTTGGACTCCATGAGCTCCTGGATGCCGCGCCGGTAGTCGGCGACGGCGGCGGTCGGGTCGGTGCTCGCGGCGACGAGCGCGGCGGCGGCAGTGAAGCCGCCGGGTTCGCGCTGCTGAGGGCGGGGATTCCAGCCAATCGGCATGACCACGCCGTACGGTCGCCGCCGGGCGTCGGACGGGCACGGACGAGCGCGGACGGGACGGCGGTGCTGGCCACGGCCGGTCCGCCCGCCCCGGGCACGCCGTCGCGGGTGACCGAAAGTCGTGGATCGCCGGTGATCGACGGGCGGGCCGTTCACCTGGCTGCCTACGATGCCGCCCCGAACGAGAACGGTCAAACGGGGGAACTCGTGACTCGCGCACGGACATTGACCAGGCGTCAGGCAAATCGCTGGTCGGTCGCGGCGACCGCCGTCGCGCTCGCCGCCGCCACCGTCCTCACCGCCACCGGCAGTGCCGCCGAGGCCTCCGCGACCCCGTCCGGTGGGCTGCCGGGGTTCAAGGACGGCTACGTGGTCAGCGACGGGCTGAGGATCCACTACGCGATGGCCGGGCACGGTCCGGCGCTGGTGCTGCTGCACGGCTGGCCGGAGACGCTGCAGGCGTGGGAGCAGGTGGCGCCCGCGCTGGCCGAGGACCACACGGTGATCGCGGTGGACCTGCGCGGCCTCGGGCGCTCGCAGGCCTCCGACAGCGACGCCTACGGCAGCTACACCCCGCTGACGCTCGCCGCCGATGTGCACACCGTGGTGGACCGGCTCGGCTTCGGCGGGGCCAGGATCGCCGTGGCCGGCCATGACGTCGGCGGCGCGGTGGCGCTGGCCTACGCCGCCCGGTACCGCGACCAGGTGAGCCAGTTGGGGGTCCTGGAGGCGCCGCCTACCACCTGGTACCTGAAGCTGGTGGCCGAGCACCCGAACTTCCTGTGGTGGGACTCGTTCATCAACGGCCAGCAGCCCGGGCTGCCGGAGCAGTTGGTGGCGGGCAAGGAGAAGGTCTTCTACGGGTCGGTCTACAACAACGGCGGCCCGGGCGGCGCGCCGAGCGCCAAGAGCCAGCGGGAGTACATCGCGGCCTACAGCCGTCCCGGTGCGACCCGTTCGGGCTTCGACTTCTTCCGCCAGCAGGACAAGGGCATGCCGGAGGTGCAGGCGCTGCTCGACCGCGCTCCGCTGACCATGCCGGTGCTCGGCCTCGGCGGCCAGAACAGCATGAAGGACGCGATCGGGACGGACCTGAAGAACGTGGCGACGAACGTGACCACCGCGGTCGTGCCGAACGCCAACCACTGGGTGCTGGAGGAGGACCCGCGGTTCGTCGTCGACCAGCTGCGGCAGCTGCTGGCGCGCTGACTCGAGCCGCGCTGAACCGGGACGTCCGGTGCCGGGGCGTCCGGTGCCGGGGGACGGTGCCGGGGGAGGTCCTCCCTTAGGAAAACTTCCCTGCCAACGGGTGCACCTGGGCCCCGAACAACAACGGTTTCCCTAGAAGGGCCCTTTGGCGGGCGGGTGGCCATCCGCCCGCCCGCCCCGGCACCCGGGGCCGCTACTCCTGGAGGAACGTTTCGGTGAAGCTGGTGCCGCTGGAGCTCAGGCCGCCGGTGGTGGCCTCGTAGGCGCCGTTGGAGCTGGGGTCGAGGGCGACCGGCCCGGCGGAGCCGAGGGACCTGCCGTTGACGGTGGCCGAAGTGAAGGTCAGCGTCCCGAAGTCGGGGTAGGCGCCGGTCGGCGACTCGATGATGACCTCGGCGCTGGTCCGCTGGGCGGTGGTGGACTTGGTGGTGGTGTAGGTCCAGCCCCGTGAGGAGTCGGTCAGCTTGAGGGTGTACCGATTGCTTCCGACGTAGGTCACCGAGGCGGTGATGTGGTCGCCGGCCGACACCGGGTACGAACTCTGGCTCAGGTAGACCGGGCTCGCCGGGTACATCTCGTACCAGGCCTGGTTGACGGGGCTGCCGCTGGAGCAGTCGGTGGCCACCCCGGTCTGCTCCACGCTGGAGGAGCCGTACCCGTCGATGCCGACCCACGGGGCGTAGAGGTCGTTGGTGGAGTTGCAGGTCGCGTCGGGCTCGGTCCAGGACGCCGAGACCGAACTGAAGCCACTGCCGGTCGCGGCGTAACCGCCCCAGTTGTAGCCGTTGGTGTTGTACTGCAGCGGGCGGAACGCGAGCCCCTGGGCGGCCGCCGCGGTGGTCGGGACGGCGGGGGCGGCCAGCGTGGTGGCCGCGGCGGCGAGAGTGGCGACGCGGATCATGAATCTGCGCATGCTGGGCTCCTTCGTGAGGGGACGAACAGGAGCGCACACGCCAACGAAGGCCGTGGGGGCGGCCGTTGACGGGTGGCAGTTCAGGATGAGCCGTCTGTCATGGCCTGAGCAAGAGGATCAGGGGCAAGGTTGGCCAAGCCATTGCACTGTCGAGCGGACTACTTGACGATCCGTCCGGTCGCACGACCCGTCGGGGCCCGGGGGGGGGGGGGGTGGGAGGGGGGGAAAAAAAAAAAAGAAAAAAAAAAGAAAAAAAAAAAAAAAAAAAAAAAAACAAAAAAAAAACCCAAAAAAAAAG
>NZ_JBHTTU010000005.1:7548-52583 GCF_042794375.1 Kitasatospora sp. NPDC056531
TTTACACCGTGGTTGCCTGGTCAGGGCAGTCGCCTTACCGCCCCACCCCCCCAACCCCCCTGCTTTTCCCCGCCGTCGTCCCCCCCCCCCCCCCACGACGCGAAGCCGGGCAGAAGCGGATCAGACGAGCCGGACCGGGCAGGCCTCGACCAGGTCGCCGAGGACGGCGGGCATCCAGCGGACCTCAGGAAGTGTTGGGTAATTGATCAACTGCATGGCGTGAGTTGCTGGGGGTGATCTTCGCGGGTCTCGACCGCGAAGATCACCGTCATGTGTGCCTGTTCGCGCGAGCCTCTCCATGCCCCGTCGTTGACGGATGCTCAGTGGGCGGTGATCGAGTCGCTGCTGCCGGAGCGGGATTCGCGCCGGGGCGGGCGTCCGTTGAAGTTCCCGCGCCGGCTCGTCGTGGACACCGTGCTGTATGTGCTGGTCACCGGGTATGCGTGGAGGCTGGTGCCGCATGACCTCGCGCCGTGGGCCGCGGCGTACCGCTGGTTCCGGGTCCGGGCGGCGGACGGCACCTGGGATCGGGTCCACGACGCCCTGCGTGAGCGGGTCCGGGTGGCCGACGGCCGCGATCCGCAGCCGTCGGCTCCCGTGCTGGACTCCCAGTCCGTGCGCAGTCATCAGGGCGGGCAGGCGATCGGTTACGACGCCGGCAAGCGGGTGCGCGGGCGCAAGCGACACCTGCTGGTGGATACGTGCGGGCCGAGCTGCTGCGGGCGGTCGTGCACTCCGCCACGGTCCAGGAGCGCGCCGGGGCGAAGCTGGTCCTCGCCGGTGTCCGCGAGGTGTTTCCGCTGGTCGGGCTGGTGTGGGTGGACGGGGGCTACGGGCGGCTGACTGGCCATACCGGGGCGCCACGAATCCGCTTGGGCCCGCCCGCGGACGACGCGTAGCCTCTTGGCCATGTGCTACCACGCGTTCAACGGCGCCTTCCGGCACTACGTGTGCGTCGCGTGCCGGCTCTCCTTCAAGGGCAGCACGTGGCCGATCCGGAAGCGCATCTGTCCTGGCTGTCGTCAGCAGCTCGTCTTCGCCGGCTACGACTTCGCCGCGCCCCGGCGACGCGACGCGAAGGCGTGGTCCGTCGTTGCTACCGTGCTCGCGGAGGGGCTGACCTACGACCACCGCCCCGGCTGCGGCTGCTCGCGGCTCCCCTCGTTCCGCCCCCGGACCCAATCACAGGTGCGCGTCCGCCGACGCGCGGCCGAGCGGCTGGGCCTGCCTCTGTCGGTGACCCTCGCCCGCCGGGACGCCTTCACCCCGGAGAGCCGCGACGAGCATCCACCCGCGCAGTAGGCCGCCGAGCCCGACACGACAGGGCGGCCACGTCCGCGCCGCCACCGAACCGACCTTGTCCGTCCACCACTTCACCCTCACGGCCTCGCCGGGCACCGACGCGGCGGAAGCCGAGGTCTGGCAGCAGCTGGAGGCTGCTCCTCCGGCGGGCTGCACCTACGACTCCGAGGTCCTTCCTCAGACCCCCCGAGCTGCACTGCGAGTGTGAGGCCTCCACCCGGCTGGAGGCCGTATTCGGCGTCGTCGGCGAGGTCCACGCCTCCCACGGCCTCCTACTCGACGACCTCGGCGTGGAGAATCTCCCCAAGTGGTTCGGCGACGGCCCGAACCAGACCGACAGCCCCGCCGGGATGTGCGCGGCCGACACCGCCGCCCAGCCCCTGCTCCTGGCCGTCGACCGCCTCAGGCGCCTGGGCCAGAGGCATCAAGGCGGTCACGGACCCGCTCCTCGGCGAGCCTCGCTCCGCCTGACCATCCCGCCATGGGTCCGCCGACGCTGCATCAAGGCACCTGACCTGTACCTTACGGGCAAGCGGTTCCGTGGAGGCGTGACGGAGCTCAGCGGTGCTCGGGGTTCTCGAAGTCGAAGCGGCAGCCCGCGTCCCACTCGGAGCGCTGGTTGCCGTGGGCCGGGATGCCGCCGACGTCCTTGAGCATCCTCGCCAAGTGGAGCTGGTTCCACGTCATGAGGGTCGCGTTGCGGTTGGTGAAGTCGTTCTCCGGGCCGCCGGACGGGGACGAGGACCTCCGGCACGACTCCTACCTGGAACTGGTCACGCAGGCCTGACGCCCGTTCCGAGTCCCGTCTCGGCCCGCCGGACTTCCCCGGCGGGCCGAGCGTCGACGAAAAACGTTCCGCGGTCCGCGAACCGCTCTACGGCTTGCGCGCCTCGATCAGGAACCGCGCCGAGTGGGCGACGAACGGCCCCTCAGCCCGGATCAGGGCGTCCAGCTCGCGCAGCCGGTCGCGGTACGCGTCGACGGTGAAGCCCGGGACCCCATCCAGATCACCTTGCGCAGGACAGGAGAAGCGTGATGGGCGAGCCGCCGGTGTCCTCCGGGGAAGGGCGCCGCTACTGCGGCGTCACGTAGGCGCCGGAGATGCCGCCGTCGACGAGGAAGGTGTTAGCGGTCATGAAGGACGAGTCGTCGGAGGCGAGGAAGGCCACCGCTGCGGCGATCTCCTCGGGCTCGGCGAAGCGGCCGAGCGGGATGTGGACCAGTCGACGGGCGGCCCGCTCCGGGTCCTTGGCGAACAGTTCCTGCAGCAGCGGGGTGTTCACCGGGCCGGGGCAGAGCGCGTTGACCCGGATGCCCTCGCGGGCGAACTGCACGCCCAGCTCGCGGGACATGGCCAGCACTCCGCCCTTGGAGGCGCTGTAGGAGATCTGCGAGGTGGCCGCGCCCATCACGGCGACGAACGACGCGGTGTTGATGATCGACCCCTTGCCCTGGCGCTGCATGTGCGGGATCGCGTACTTGCAGCACAGGTAGACGCTGGTCAGATTGACCTCCTGGACACGCTTCCAGGCGTCCAGGCCGGTGGTGAGGATGGAGTCGTCGTCCGGCGGCGAGATGCCCGCGTTGTTGAAGGCGATGTCGAGCCGCCCGCACTCGTCGACGACCCGCTGGAAGAGGTCGCGCACCGCGTCCTCGTCGGTGACGTCGGCCTGGATGAACAGGCCGTCGACCTCGTTCGCGGCCTTGGCGCCGGTCTCGGCGTCGAGGTCGACGCAGACCACCTTGGCGCCCTCCGCGGCGAAGCGGCGGGCGGTCGCCAGGCCGATGCCGCTGCCCGCGCCGGTGATGACGGCCACCCGGCCGTCGAGTCGCTGGGTCATGCTGATCACTCCTCCGTGGAGATGAAGACGTTCTTGGTCTGGGTGAAGGCGTCGAGGGCGTCCGGGCCGAGCTCGCGGCCGAGGCCGGACTGCTTGAAGCCGCCGAACGGCGTGGTGTAGCGCACCGAGGAGTGCGAGTTGACGGACAGGTTGCCGGCTTCCACGCCGCGTGAGACCCGCAGTGCGCGCCCGACGTCCCTGGTCCAGATGGAGCCGGACAGCCCGTACTCGGTGGCGTTGGCGATGCGCAGGGCGTCCTGTTCGTCGCGGAACGGGACGACCGCGACGACCGGGCCGAAGATCTCCTCGGTGAAGACGCGGTCGTCGTGCCGCACGGGCGCGAGCACGGTCGGCGGGTACCAGAAGCCGGGCCCGTCGGGGACGCTGCCGCGGAAGGCGACAGCCGACCCGTCCGGGACGTAGGAGGAGACCCGCGCCCGGTGGGCAGCGGAGATCAGCGGGCCCATCTCGGTCTTCTCGTCGGTCGGGTCACCGACCCTCACGCCGCGGACGGCTGGTTCCAGGAGCTCCAGGAAGTCCTCGAGAACGGATGCTTCGACCAGGATCCGGGAGCGGGCGCAGCAGTCCTGGCCGGCGTTGTCGAAGACCGCGTAGGGGGCCGTCGCGGCGGCTTTGGCGAGGTCGGCGTCGGCGAAGACGATGTTGGCGCTCTTGCCGCCGAGTTCGAGGGTGACGGGCTTCACCTGGGCGGCGCAGCCCGCCATGATCTCCTTGCCGACCCGGGTCGAGCCGGTGAACACCACCTTGCGCACGTCGGGGTGGGTGACGAAGCGCTGTCCGACGACCGGGCCGCGGCCGGGCAGGATCTGCAGCACGCCTTCCGGGATCCCGGCCTGGAGGGCGAGTTCGCCGAGGCGCAGGGCGGTGAGTGGAGTGAGTTCGGCCGGTTTGACGATGACGGTGTTGCCGGCGGCCAGCGCCGGGGCCAGGGCCCAGGCGGCGATCGGCATCGGGAAGTTCCACGGCACGATGACCCCGACCACGCCGATCGGTTCCTGGAAGGTGACATCGATGCCGCCGGACACCGGGATCTGTCGGCCGAACAGCCGCTCGGGCGCGGCGGCGTAGTACTCGATGACGTCACGCGCGTTGCCCGCCTCCCAGCGCGCATTGCCGATGGTGTGGCCGGCGTTGGCGACCTCCAGGGCGGCAAGGTGCTCGCGGTCGGCGTCGACGGCGGCGGCGAAGGAGCGCAGCAGCCTGGCCCGGTCGGCGGGTGCCACCCGGCGCCAGGTGTCGAAGGCGGCGCGGGCGCGAGCGACGGCGGCATCGGTTTCGGCGAGGCCGGCCAGTTCGACGGTGGTGATCACCTCCTCGGTGGCGGGGTTGACGACCTCGAAGAGGTCCGGTGCGGTCATGGAGCTGGCTCCCTGTGTGTGGAGGTGGTCTGGCCGGCGGCGACCAGGGCCTGGAAGAGGCGCAGGTCGTCGGGGTTCGTCTCGGGGTGCCACTGGACGCCCAACGCGAAGCGGTGGCCCGCCAGTTCGAGCCCTTCAACGGTGCCGTCGGCGCTGCGGGCGGTGATCTGCAGGCCGGCGCCGAGCCGGTCGACGGCCTGGTGGTGGTAGCAGGAGACCTCGGCGGTCGGCCCCAGGACGTCGGCGAGCCGGCTGCCCGCCACCACGCCGACCCGATGGCGGACGTAGCGGGCGGGGACGATCTGGTGGTTCCCGTCGGGCAGGTGCTGCAGGAGGGTGCCGCCGAGTTCGACGTTGAGCAGCTGCATGCCGCGGCAGACGCCGAGCACCGGCAGGTCCCGGGTGAGGGCGGTGTGCAGGAGCATGCTCTCCCAACCGTCGCGGGCGTGGTGCGGCGGGCCGGTGCGCGGGTCGGCGTCCGCCGCGTACCGGGCCGGGTCGACGTCCGGTCCACCGGCGAGGACGAGCCCGTCCAGGGCGTCGAGCAGGTGGTCGGCCCCGCCGGGCTGCGGCGGCAGCAACACCGGGGTGCCGCCCGCGCGGACGACGGCGTCGACGTACGTCTGGGGCACGAGGGAGGCGCGCTGGTTCCAGACGGACCAGGCGGCGTCGTCCTGGTAGCTGGTGATGCCGATCAGCGGTCGTCGGCGGTCGTCGCGCGTCACAGGCGCTCGAATCCGCGGCGCCGCTCCCAGTCGGTCACCGCCCGTTCGTAGGAGGCGAGTTCGGTGCGTCCGGCGTGGGTGTAGTGCCGGACGACGTCCTTGCCGAAGGCCTGGGTGGCGACTGCGCTGCGCTCGAAGGCGTCGACCGCGTCGCGCAGGGTGGCGGGCACCCGGGGCGCGGCGGAGGCGTACGCGTTTCCGGTGAACTCCGGTTCGAGTTCGAGCTGTTGCTCGACGCCGTGCAGTCCGGCCGCGATCAGGGCGGCGACCGCGAGGTACGGGTTGACGTCGCCGCCGGGGACGCGGTTCTCGAAGCGCAGCGAGGGGCCGTGACCGACCACGCGCAGGGCGCAGGTGCGGTTGTCGCGGCCCCAGGCGATGGCGGTGGGTGCGAAGCTGCCGGGCACGTAGCGCTTGTAGGAGTTGACGGTGGGTGCGAGCAGCAGGGCGAAGTCGGCCAGGCAGGCGAGCTGTCCGGCGAGGAAGTGCTCCATGGTGCGGGAGAAACCGTGCGGACGGTCACCGGCGAACACCGGGGCGCCCTGCTCGTCGCGCAGGCTCAGATGGATGTGGCAGGAGTTACCCTCGCGTTCGTCGTACTTCGCCATGAACGTGAGGCTGCAGCCCTCCTGGGCGGCGATCTCCTTGGCGCCGGTCTTGTAGACGGCGTGGTTGTCGCAGGTGGTGAGGGCGTCGGCGTACTTGAAGGCGATCTCGTGCTGGCCGAGGTTGCACTCGCCCTTGGCGGAC
Organism: Kitasatospora sp. NPDC056531; assembly: GCF_042794375.1. Classification (NCBI taxonomy): domain Bacteria; kingdom Bacillati; phylum Actinomycetota; class Actinomycetes; order Kitasatosporales; family Streptomycetaceae; genus Kitasatospora; species Kitasatospora sp. NPDC056531. Next base: position 13,546 of record NZ_JBHTTU010000005.1, read on the forward strand.
TCGACGGTGAGGCCGGCGCCGGCCATGCCGTTGCGGAGTCGGCGCAGGAGGGGCTCGATCCGGCCGGTGCCGAGGATGGAGTAGTCGACGTTGTACTGGTTGGCCGGGGTGAGCCGGGTGTAGTCCTTGTCCCAGGCCTGTTCGTAGGTGTCCTGGAAGACGACGAACTCCAGCTCGGTGGCGGCCTGGGCCTGCCAGCCGTAACCGGCCAGCCGGTCCAGCTGGCGTTGCAGGACCTGGCGCGGGGAGACTGCGACCGGGCTGCCGTCGTGGTGGGTGACGTCGCACTGCACCATGACGGTGGCGGGGTGCCAGGGGACGGACCGCAGGGTGGCGAGGTCGGGGCGCAGCACCAGGTCGCCGTAGCCGTTCTCCCAGGAGGAGATCTCGTACCCGTCGACGGTGTTCATGTCGACGTCGACGGCCAGCAGGTAGCCGCAGCCTTCCGCGGCGCCGGGCACGACGTCGTCGAGGAAGTACTCGGCGGCGACGCGTTTGCCCTGGAGGCGCCCCTGCATGTCGGTCATGGCGAGCACGACGGTGTCGACGGACCCGTCGGCGACGTGGCCGCGCAGTTCGTCGAGGGTGAGCCGGGGGCTGGTCATCGGACCTCCAGTTCGGTGTCCCGTGCGTCGGGTTCGGGCGGCGTGCTCTGGACGTGGGGCCCGGTGAACCAGTGCCGGGCGGAGGCCAGCCACCACACGCCGGCGAAGCCGACGACGACGGCCACGGCGACGGGCGTGTAGTTGAAGTTCTCGGCGGTGATCGGGCTGGCAGTGGGGAGCATGAACAGGACGGTGATCACTGCCGTCCAGGCGACCGCGACGATGCCGACCGGCCGACTCCACCGGCCCAGGTGCCAGGGACCGCGCGGGAAGTCCTCGCCCTGGCGCAGTCGCAGGTACACCGGGATGACATAGGAGATGTACAGGCCGATGACGGAGATGGAGGTCACGGCGGTGTAGGCGGTGGTGTTCCACAGCGCGGGCAGGCCGAGCAGCAGCGCGCCGCCGGTCGCCAGCCAGACCGCGTTGGTCGGGGTCTGGGTGCGCGGGTCGATGCGGTGCCATAGGCGGGAGCCGGGCAGCGCACCGTCCCGGGAGAAGGCGTAGATCATACGGGAGTTGGCAGTGACGGAGGCCATCCCGCAGAAGAACTGGGCTCCGATGACGATGAGCAGCAGGACCTCGGCGCCGCCGGCGCCGATCGCGTCGATGAAGATCTGCGCGGGCGGGACCTGGGTGTCGCTGTTGAGCGCGCCGTCGTAGTCGCGGATCGCGAAGGTGATGCCGAGCAGCAGGATCCAGCCCGCCACCAGGGAGACGGTGATGGCGTTGACGATGCCGCGCGGGCCGGAGCGGGCGGCGTCGTGGGTCTCCTCGGTCATGTGCGCGGAGGCGTCATAGCCGGTGAGGGTGTACTGGGCCATCAGCAGGCCGAGCATCGCGACGTAGAACTGGTTGTGGAAGCCGGTCTGGTTGACGAACTCGGTGAGGACGAAGGAGACGGAGGCGTGCTGGTCGGGCAGCACGGCGAGCGCGCCGACGATGACCGCGACGCCCACCAGGTGCCACCACACGGACACGTTGTTGAGGACCGCGACCAGGCGCACCCCCCGGGTGTTGAGCAGGCCGTGCACCAGCAGGATGACGGCGAAGACCTCCATGGTGTGCACGGGGCTGGCCGCGACGCCGAAGCGGAGCGTGAGGAACGCGTTGGTGAAGAAGGCGGCGCCGAAGTCGACACCGGCGGTCACCGCGACCTGACCGAGGAAGTTGAACCAGCCGGTGAACCAGCTCCAGGCCGGGCCGCGGCTGCGGGTCAGTTTGGCGGACCAGTAGTAGAGCCCGCCGGCCGTCGGGTAGCTGGAACAGATCTCGGCCATCGCCAGCCCGACGCAGAGCGTGAGCAGACCGACCACCGGCCAGCCCCAGACGATCAGGGCCGGGCCTCCGGTCTTCATCCCCGTTCCGTACAGGGTCAGGCAGCCGGAGAGGATCGAGACGATGGAGAAGGAGACGGCGAAGTTGGAGAAGCCCGACATCGAGCGGGCCAGTTCCTGGGTGTAGCCCAGCTCGCGGAGCCGTTGTTCGTCGTCGGAAACGGGGGCGGTGTTCTCCGGAAACACTTCGGGGGCAGGGTGATCGGGTGAGCGTGCGTCGGTCATGGGCACCCCTGGGGGTTGAGGGTGTGCCGGGGAGGACACGGCCACGACGGCGTGGAACGGTCGCCCCGACGGGTTCGACGGTCGGACGGCTCTTCAATGGTCTGGAATCAGTCCATTGGGGTGGGTGAGCAGCATCGTTCCGGCTGGATCGGGGCCGCGTCAAGAGCGAGGAGGAAACGAGTCCGGGGAACCCGTTCATAGGTACGATTCCGACGTGGACGTGGACGAAACACGTGAGCAGGCGCGGCTCGGCTGGCAGGCCGGGGCGATCTTCCGCCCGGTCCGGACCGGCAACGCCTTCGAGGAGACCGTCGAGAGGCTGCTCCAGGCGATCAAGCTCGGCGTCTTCGACCTCGGCGACCGACTGCCCGCCGAACGGGATCTCGCCGCCCGGCTCGGCGTCAGCCGGGAGACCCTGCGCGAGGCGCTCCGCACGCTGCAGCAGGCCGGCTGCGTCGAACCCCGCCGCGGCCGGTACGGCGGCACCTTCGTCACCTATCGGCTGCCCGCGCCGGACGTCGCCGACCTGCGCCGCGCGGCCCGCGACCTCGGCGGCGCACTGGAGGACGCGCTGACCTATCGCCAGGTGCTGGAGGTCGGCGCCGCCGAGGCGGCCGCCCGTCGCCCCCTCTCCCCCGACCAGCGGGCCCACCTGGAGAGCCGGCTGACCGACCTGGAGGGAGCCCCGCCGGAGCAGTACCGCCAGCTGGACTCGCGCTTCCACCTCGCCATCGGCGAGCTCACCGGCTCCCCCACCCTTGCCGCGGCCATCGCCGAGGCCAGGATGCGTCTCAACGACCTGCTCAACGCCATCCCCATGCTGGACCGGAACATCGAGCACGCCGCCGAGCAGCACCGGACGATGGCCCGGGCGATCCTCGCCGGCGACGGTGACGCCGCCCGACGCGCCACCGAGGAACACCTCGCCGCTACGGCCGCACTGCTGCGGGGCTTCCTGGCCTGAGGCTCCGTGGCACCGCTTGCCGCCCCGTTCAGGACAACACGGGCCCGAAAGCGGACCAGGCGTCGGCCATCGTGCGGCCGGCCTCCCGGAGCGTCTGCGGCAGGTGGTGCGCCAGGGCCTCGACCAGTCCCTGGATGTGATCACTGCCGACATGCCGGGTGAGGGTGAAGCGCAGGCCCGACTTCTTCAGGGGGACGAGGGGGAAGGACGACTGGTTCACGTAGAACCCCTCGTCGAGCACACGCCGCACCATGCTGTAACTCACCCCGGGCTCGCCGAGTCCGATGAAGTAGACCGGCGTCCTGGGGTCGGAGACGACGGGCAGGCCGGCCGCGGCAAGGAGCTCGTTGCAGTGCTCGCGACGCTCCGCCAGCTCCGCTTGGAGGGTCTCAATCCGGGCGGAGAGGTGGATCCGCGCCGAGGCGATCGCCGCCCCGAGCATCGGGGGCGGCAGCGGGTGGGAGTACATCAGCGGTCCGCCGTTGACCTGCACCTGGTGGAACGCTTCCTCGGTGGGGAGCACGGCGACGCCGCCGATGGTCCCGAAGCCCTTGGCGAGTGTCGTGACGAGTACCACGCGTTCGCCCAGGCGCCGGCCGAGCTTCTCGAAGACGTAGCCCGCGCCGTGCCTCCCGTACCAGCTCATGCCGTGCGCATCGTCGACGTAGAGGTGCAGCGCGGGGTACGCCGCCATCAGCCGGACGAGGTCTTCGACGGGAGCGACGTCGCCGAACATCGAGTACACGCCGTCGATCAGGTACCAGATCCGCTCGCCGGCACCCTGCGCGCGCCGGAGCCTGCGTTCCAGCGCGTCCAGGTCGTTGTGCCGCACCATCGCGAGCTCGATCCCCTGTTGCCGCCCGAGCTGGGCTGCCGTCTGAACGCTGAAGTGGACCTGCTGGTCCAGCACGGCCAGGTCGCCGGCCCCGAGCAGCGCCGGCAACACGGAGATGTGGCACAGCGACGTCGACGAGTACACCAGCACGGGGTGGTCGTCGTACATCTCCCGCAGCAGCTCTTCGAGTTCGAGGTTCAGGCCGGATGCCACGTACCCCCTGGAGATCGAGAACTGGACGCCGAAGCGCTCGGTCGCGTCCACGGCGCCGCGCCGAACCTCCTCCTCCTGTTCGAGCGAGAGGTAGCCGCAGGTCCCGAAGTTGACGAGATCCCGGCCCCCGATCCGCAGGTACGTGCCCGGCGGCGCGTCGAGCCCGGTCGCCAGATGGCTGGTGCCCTGCCTCATCGCCTCGGCGATCAGCCGCTCGGCGGTGTCGGCGGAACTCTGGTACGGCACGGTGGCCATAGCGTAATCCCCTCAGACCATGGGGTGGTCGGACCATCGGATCAACGCCTCAAATCCAAGAAGGTTACGGAAAGTTGAGGCTGACCACGATCTCCGTCCCTGACTACGGCGAGCAACTCGACGCCGCCCGCGCCCGGCTGCGGCCCGGACGGGACAGAGCCCCGGAGGCCAGGGCACTCGTAGGCCACCACGGGTCAGTTGCGGTGGGCTCGTCCCGGCAAGACGCTGGCGCACCGCTTCTGCGCACCGCGAGCCGATAGATCAGGAGGGTCGTACGCGGTCTTCGACTCACCGGCCGACCAACATCCACCGTTCCGCCCCGGATGGCAGAGTGTGCCCCCACCCCAGATCGGCGAAACACTCTGGCACCCTACCTGACCTGCGGCAAAGCACACGAAGCTGCACGGCTGGTCTCTCTGCACGGGCATGTGGGCGGGCACGTCCGGGCGGTGCGGAACCCCCGCAAGACCAGGCGTTCACCCGGGCTGCTGTCAGAACACCACGGCCGAGCGGAGCACGTCGCCCCCGTGCATCCGCTCAAAGGCCTTCTCCACCTCGTCCAGGGCGATGGTCTCGGTGACGAACGCGTCCAGGTCCAGGCGGCCCTGCAGATACAGGTCGATCAGCATCGGGAAGTCCCGGGAGGGCAGGCAGTCGCCGTACCAGGAGGACTTCAGGGCGCCGCCGCGGCCGAAGACGTCCAGCAGGGGCAGCTCCAGCTTCATCTCCGGGGTCGGAACGCCGACGAGCACCACCGTCCCCGCCAGGTCGCGGGCGTAGAAGGCCTGCTGGTACGTCTCCGGGCGGCCGACCGCCTCGATCACCACGTCCGCGCCGAAGCCGCCGGTCAGCTCGCGGACCGCCTCGACCGCGTCGACCTCCATCGAGTTCACCGTGTGCGTGGCACCGATCCGCTGCGCCGTCGCGAGCTTCCGGCCGTCGATGTCGACCGCGATGATCTTCGCAGCGCCGGCGAGCCGAGACCCGACGACGGCCGCGTCGCCGACGCCGCCGCAGCCGATCACGGCGACCGTGTCGCCCCGGCCCACGCCGCCTGTGTTGATGGCCGCGCCGATGCCGGCCATCACACCGCAGCCGAGCAGTCCGGCCACGGCCGGCGAGGCCGCCGGGTCGACCTTCGTACACTGCCCGGCGGCGACCAGGGTCTTCTCGGCGAAGGCGCCGATGCCCAGGGCCGGGGACAGTTCCTGGCCGCTGGAGGCGAGGGTCATCTTCTGCCGGGCGTTGTGCGTGTTGAAGCAGTACCAGGGCCGCCCGCGCAGACACGCGCGGCACTGGCCGCAGACCGCCCGCCAGTTGAGGATCACGAAGTCGCCGGGTGCCACCTCGGTCACGCCCTCGCCGACCGCCTCCACCACGCCCGCGGCCTCGTGGCCGAGCAGGAACGGGAAGTCGTCGCCGATGCCGCCCTCGCGGTAGTGCAGGTCGGTGTGGCAGACGCCGCAGGCCTGCACGGCGACCAGCGCCTCGCCGGGGCCCGGGTCGGGCACCAGGATCGTCTCGACCCGCACCGGCTCGCCCTTGGCGGGGGCGATGACTCCCTTGACCTGATGGGACATTGCACGACACCTTTCGCTGTGGGTGTGATCCGGCAGGGACGGACGGGTCAGCCGCGGAGCCGTTCCGTCACCCACTCGTGGAAGGCCCCGATGTGGTGCTCGCTGGGCACCAGCACGCCGCCCCGCGCGTAGGCGCGGGAATCCATGCCGAGCTGGGTGCGGTCGCACGCCTCGAAGTCCTGCACGTTCACCCGGTGGAAGAGCTCCACCGAGCGGGACAGGTCCGTACCCGACTCGACCACGTCCTTGATGAAGAGCCAGTCGCACTCGACGACCGTGCGGTCCACCGCGAGGGGGTACATCCGGTGGACGATCACGTGGTCGGGCACCAGGTTGATGAACACCTGAGGCTTGACGGTGATCGCGTAGTACCTGCGGTCCTGCTCCTCGGAGACGCCGGGGATCCGCTCGACCCCGGCACTTCCGTCCACGGTGAAGCCCTCGGCCTCCGTCGCGAACTCGGCACCGTGCCCGACGTAGTACTGGGCCGCGTAGCCGCCGGCGAACTCGGGCAGAACCTCGGTGAGTTCGGGGTGGATCGTGGCGCAGTGGTAGCACTCCATGAAGTTCTCGATGATCAGCTTCCAGTTCGCCCGCACCTCGTAGCGGATGCGCCGCCCCACGGCGAGCTCGTCGGCCTGGTAGTGGCCGATCGCGTGCGGGTCGCCGAGCCGCTCGGTTGCGGCGCCGATCACGTCGTCCTCGAAGGAGGGCGGGTCGTCTGCCAGACAGACCCAGACGTACCCGAGCCACTCCCGCACGTGCACCGGGACCAGGCCGTAGGCCGTCCGGTCGACGTCGGGCATGCTGGTCAGGTTGGGCGCGGCCACCAGCTTGCCGTCCAGCCCGTACGTCCAGGCGTGGTAGGGGCATTGGAAGTTCCGCTTGACCTCGCCGGACTCCTCGGTGCAGATCCGGGCACCGCGGTGGCGGCAGATGTTGAGGAAGGCCTTGATCGTGTGGTCTCGGGAACGGGTCACCAGCACGCTCTCCCGGCCGACCTGCACGGTCCGGAACTTGCCCGGCGCATCCAGGTCAGCGGCGCGCACGACGCAGAACCACATCGTCTCGAAGATCTTCTCCTGCTCCAGCGCGAAGATCTGCGGGTCGGTGTAGGAGGATCCGGGCAGGGTGCTGATCAGGCTCGGTGGGAGTTCGGTCGCGGTCACGGCGGTCGCCTTTCGTGAGTGGGGAACCGGGATGCCTGACGGACGGCCGGCCGGGATCACCGGCGGATGCGTGCCATCTCCGGGTCGAACAGCGGCTCCTGGGCGACCGTGGCGGGCAGCCGCTCCCCGAAGTACTCGACGTGCACCCGGTTTCCGGGGACGGCCGCGGCGGTCGGCAGCCACGCGTAGGCGATGGACCTGCCGACGGTGTACCCGTACGCGGCGCTGGTGACGTAGCCCGCCGGTGCGCCGTCGACGTACACCGGCTCCTTGCCCATCACCACGGCCTGCGGGTCGTCCAGCAGCAGGCAGGTGAGCCGGCGGGAGACGGTCTCCTCGCCGAGGCCGACCAGCGCGTCGCGGCCGAGGAAGTCGCCCTTGTCCATCCGGACGGCGAAGCCGAGGCCGGCCTCGTACGGGTTGTGCTCTACGGTCAGGTCCGTCCCCCAGGAGCGGTAGCCCTTCTCCAGGCGGAGGCTGTTGAACGCGCTGCGGCCGGCGGCGACCAGGCCCAGCGGTCGGCCCGCCCGCCACAGGGTGTCCCAGAGCCGCGGCCCGGCGTCGGCGGTGGTGTACAGCTCCCAGCCGAGCTCACCGACGTAGCTCAGGCGCATCGCGGTGACCGGGACGTTGCCGAGGTACGCGTGCCTGGCCTTGAAGTAGCCGAAGCCGCGGTGCGAGAAGTCGGCGTCGGTCAACGGCTGGACCAGCTCACGGGCGAGCGGGCCCCAGACGCCGAGGCAGCAGGTGCCGGCGGTGATGTCGCGGACCTGGACCGTGCTGTCCTCCGGCAGGTGCCGGGTGAGCCAGTCGAGGTCGAGGTTGCCGTTGGCGCCGACCTGGAAACGGTGCTCGCCGAGCCGAGCTACCGTCAGATCGCTTCGCACTCCGCCGGCTTCGTCGAGCAGCAGGGTGTAGGTGACCGAACCGACCGGCTTGTCCAGCTGGTTGGTGGTGAGGTACTGCAGGAAGCCGAGCGCTCCGGGACCGGTGACCTCCAGTCGCTTGAGGGCCGTCATGTCGTAGAGCGCGACCCGCTCACGGGTGGCCAGCGACTCTGCGCCCGCGATGGGCGACCAGTACCGCGAGGCCCATTCGCCCCGCCCCGGGATGCCGGCTACCTCGGGCAGGTCGGCGTTGGCCTCGTACCAGTGCGGGCGCTCCCAGCCGGAGGCCTCCAGGAAGACCGCGCCGAGTTCCCGCTGCCGGGTGTGGAACGGGCTGACCCGCAGCGGGCGCGGCTCCGCCATCGGCTGCAGCGGGTGGAGGATGTCGTAGACCTCGACGAAGTTCTGGCAGCTGCGCCGGTGCACGTAGGAGGGCGCGAGCTGGACCTGCTCGAAGCGGTTCAGGTCGCATTCGTGCAGGTCGGTGCGCGGCCTGCCCTCGACCAGCCACTCCGCCACGGCCTGTGCCACGCCCGCCGAATGCGTCACCCACACGGCCTCCGCCACCCAGAAGCCGCGCAGCTCGGGCGCCTCGCCCAGGAGCGGGAAGCCGTCCGTGGTGAAGGAGAAGATGCCGTTGAAGCCCTCCTCGACCTTCGTCCCGGCCAGCGCGGGCAGCAGCGTCTTGGAATCGTTCCAGGCCGGCTCGAAGTCCTCCGCGGTGAACGCCTTCATCGAGGGCATGACCGGACCACCGGGGGCGGCCACCTCGGCGAGGTCGACGGGCATCGGGCGGTGGGCGTAGGAGCCGATGCCGATCCGGTCCACGTGCTCGCGGAAGTACAGGTCGCGGTCCTGGTGCCGCAGGATCGGCTTGGACGCCTCCAGCAGCTCGGAGTTGTGGCCGGCCAGTGCGGGCACCGGGGTGGTCCTGGCGTACTGGTGGGCCATGGGGACCAGCGGCACGGCGAGACCGGCCATCCGCCCGATCCTCGGTCCCCAGAACCCGGCGCAGGAGACCACGACGTCGGCGGGGAAGGTGCCCTGGTCGGTCACCACGGCGGCGACCCGGCCGTGCGCCGAATCGATCCCGGTCACGGTGTGGTGCCCGAGGAACCGCGCGCCCCGCGCGATCGCCCGGCGGGCCTGCGCCTCGGCGGCCCGCAGTGCCTTGGCCAGGCCGTCGTCCGGGGTGTGGAATCCGGCGAGCACCTGGCTGCGGTCGAGCAGAGGGTGGAGCTCGGCACACTGGTCCGCGTCGAGCAGGTGGGCCCGGACGCCCCACGAGGCGGCGTAGCCGTGCTTGCGCTTGAGTTCCTCCACCCGCTCCGGTGTGGTGGCGACCTCCAGACCTCCGACCTTGCGGAAGCACCACTGTCCGTCCAGCGAGAGCGCGGAGTACTTGTCGACGGTGTAACGCGCGAACTCGGTCATCGTCTTGGAGGAGTTGGTCTGGAAGACCAGACCGGGAGCGTGCGAACTGGACCCGCCGGTGGCGAACAGCGGTCCCTGTTCGAGCACCGTGACGTCCGTCCAACCGCGCGCGGTGAGTTCGTCGCCCAGCGCGCATCCCACGATTCCGGCGCCGACGATCACGACCTTCGGGTGAGCTGTCAAGTGATCCGCCCCCTCTTGGGAGATCGGAGTTGCATAATGCGCAAATCAATGCGCGATATGGAACAGCGTCGACCGCCGGTCGGACCGTGTCAAGACTCCACCCCCAACTCCCGTGCGCCTGGGAGGAGTCAGGACCCGCCCCCTTGACACCCCTTTCCCGTCCTTCCATACTCAGCGGCACGTTGCGGATAAAGACAATCGTCTCAAATTACGCAACTCACCCGAGGAGGCGGCGGCCATGCGCCCATCGATCCGCTCCGCATCACTGCTCATCGCCGATGCCTGGACGGCGGCCGAGGACGGTCGCGAGCGCGAGATCGTCAACCCGTTCGACGCCTCCCCCCTGGCGACCGTCGCCGAGGCGTCCGCGCGCGACGCCGATCGAGCCGTACGGGCCGCCCGCGCCGCGTTCGACGAGGGCTCCTGGGCCCGCGCCCCGGCCACCCGGCGCGCCGCCGTGCTGACCGCCGTCGCCGACGCGCTCCAGGAGCAGCGCGACGAACTGGCCCGGCTGGAGTCGCTCGACACCGGCAAGACCCTGGCCGAGAGCCGATTCGACGTCGACGACTCGACGGCCGTCCTGCGCTACTACGCGGCCCTGGTGACCACCGACGCGGGCCGCACGGTCGACACCGGGCGCTCGGACGCGGTCAGCCGGGTGGTCCACGAGCCGGTCGGCGTCTGCGCACTGATCACGCCGTGGAACTACCCGCTGCTGCAGATCACTTGGAAACTCGCCCCGGCACTGGCCGCGGGCAACACAGTGGTCGCCAAGCCCAGCGAGATCACCCCGCTCACCACCATCCGCCTCTTCGAGATCCTCCGGGAACGGCTCGCCGAGGCCGGCGCACCCGGCGGCACGGCGAACCTGGTGCTCGGCGCCGGGCCGGTCGGGGCGGCACTGGCCGAACACCCCGGGGTGGACCTGGTCTCCTTCACCGGCGGCCTGGCCACCGGACAGTCCGTCATGCGGGCGGCGGCCGCCACGGTCAAGAAGGTCGCACTGGAACTCGGCGGCAAGAACCCGAACATCGTCTTCGCCGATGCCGACCTGGAGGCGGCGGTGGACTTCGCGCTCACCGCCGCGTTCCTGCACTCGGGGCAGGTCTGCTCGGCCGGCTCCCGACTCATCCTCCACCGCAGCCTGCACCGCGAGTTCACCGCCGAGCTGGCCCGTCGCGCCGACCGCATCCGGCTCGGCGACGGTCTGGCCGAAGGCACCGAGACCGGCCCGCTGGTCTCCGCCGAGCACCGCGAGAAGGTCGAGCGCCACATCGCCGGCGCCATCGCCGAAGGCGCCGCCCTGCGCGCGGGCGGCGCCCGCCCCACCGAGCCCGGACTCCAGGCCGGCTACTTCCTGCGGCCGACCGTCCTCGACGGATGCCACGCCGGCATGGCCGTGGTCCGCGAGGAGGTCTTCGGCCCCGTCCTCACCGTCGAGACCTTCGACCACGAGGACGAGGCGCTGGTCCTGGCCAACGACACGCCGTACGGACTGGCCGGCGCCGTCTGGACCCGGGACCCCGGCCGCGGCGAGCGGCTGGCGGCCCGGCTGCGTCTGGGCACGGTCTGGATCAACGACTACCACCCGTACGTCCCGCAGGCGGAGTGGGGTGGTTTCAAGCAGTCCGGCACCGGCCGCGAACTCGGCCCCTCCGGCCTGCGCGAGTACCAGGAGACCAAGCACATCTGGCGTACCGTCAACCCGGCACCCCAGCACTGGTTCTCCGGCTGAGTGAGTTCTCCGGCCGAGGCCGACCCGGCCCCCCTCCACCGCCTCCGCCGGTCCTTGCGGTCCCCCGCGTCCCGACACCTGCCTTGCACCTGGAGCGTCCATGAGCACCTCGGGAAACAGCAGCACCACCGTCCCCGGACAACCCGCCGACGACACGCGCGACCTGGCCCGGTTCGGCTACCGGCAGGAGTTGGAGCGCTCCCTCGGCTCGTTCTCCAGCTTCGCCGCCGGTTTCAGCTACATCTCGATCATGACCGGTGTCTTCCAGCTCTTCGGCTTCGGCTTCGGCGCCGGCGGACCGGCCTTCATCTGGTCCTGGCCGTTGGTCTTCCTCGGGCAGCTCGCCGTCGCCCTCTGCTTCGCCGAGATGGCCGGGCAGTTCCCGCTGGCCGGTGGCGTCTACCAGTGGTCCAAGCAGACAGCCCGCCCGGTCACCTCGTGGATGTCCGGCTGGATCATGGCCATCGGCGCGGTGGTCACGGCCGCCGCCGTGGCGGTCGCCTACCAGGTGATCCTGCCTCAGGTCTCACTGGCCTTCCAGATCGTCGGCGGCGCCGACGACGCCGGGGTGACCTCGACGCCGAACGGTGCCAAGAACGCGATCGTGCTCGCCCTCGGCCTGGTGGTGTTCACCACGGTCGTCAACATCGTGGGCGTCCGGCTGATGGCGAAGATCAACAACCTGGGTGTGGCGGTCGAGCTGCTCGGCGTCACGCTGCTGATCGTCATGCTGGCCGTCCACATCCACCGCGGCCCGCAGGTGGTCCTGCACACCGCAGGCACCGGCGCCGGCCACTCCTCGGGTTACCTGGGCGCCTTCCTGGTCGCGTCCATCATGAGTGCCTACGTCTTCTACGGCTTCGACACTGCGGGAGCCCTGGCCGAGGAGACCAAGGAGCCGCGCCGCCATGCCCCGCGGGCCATCCTCCGCGCCATCACGGCGGCGTTCCTCGCGGGCGGCCTGCTGATGCTGGTCGGCATGATGGCGGTCGGCGACATCGACGCCCGGGAACTCGGCACGCTGGGCATGCCCTACCTGATCAAGTCCACCCTCGGCACCGGCCTCGGCGACGCCTTCCTGATCTGCTCGGCGATCGCCATCACCGTCTGCTGCCTGGCGGTACAGACCGCCGCCATCCGGCTGCTCTTCGCCATGGCCCGCGACGGCCGGCTGCCCTTCGGCCACGCCATCGCCAGGGTCTCCCCGCGGTCGAGGACGCCGATCGTCCCGGCGGTCGTCACCGGTGTGCTCACCATCGCCCTGCTGGTGGTCAACATCGGCAACCAGCGAGTCTTCTACATCCTCACCTCGGTCGCGATCATCCTCTTCTACATCCCCTACCTGATGGTCACCGGCCCGATGCTGCTGCGCCGGCTGCGCGGGCGGTGGCCGGGGCCCGACCACGGCCCGTACTTCAACCTGGGCCGCTGGGGCCTGCCGGTGAACGCCTTCGCGGTGCTCTACGGGGCGGCGATGACGGTCAACCTGGCCTGGCCGCGCGCGGCCGTCTACGGCGACGACCACTGGTACTTCCAGTGGGGCGCGGTGCTCTTCACCGCCGTGATCACTGCGATCGGCCTGGGACTGTACCTCCGGTACCGCAAGGGCGTCGCGGTACAGCGCCCGGTCGTCGAGGCTGCTGCCGCGGAACTCTGACGTTCGCTGGAGGGAGACCCGAGCGGGGCGCCGGGCGGACACCCGGCGCCCTGCGTTCAGCGGACGCGCATGTAGCCGAGGCGTCCGGAGACCTCCTCGGCGGCGGCCCGGACCGCGGCGGCCACCTCGCGGAGGCGTCCCTCGGACAGCCTGAACGACGGCCCGGAGGCGCTGATCGCGGCCACGACCTGCCCGTTGTGAGCGAAGACCGGAGCGGCCACGGCATTCAGCCCCGTCTCCAACTCCTCGATCGTGCAGGCGAATCCGTCCCTGCGAGCGGACTCGAGCTGCTTCCGCAGCTCCTCGGGGTCGGTGACGGTGAGCGGCGTGTACCGCTCCAGCGGCTCGGCGAGCCGCTTCTCCAGTGCCGCCTCGGGCAGGTGCGCCAACAGCACCTTTCCGCTCGAGGTCGCATGCAGGGGGGTCCGCTGGCCGACCCAGTTGTGCGTCGTGATCGCCGACGGGCCGAGCACCTGGTCGATGTTGACGGCGGCGTCCACGTCGAGGATCGCCAGGTTGATGGTCTCGGCGACCTCGACCGCCAGCCGCTCGCAGATCGGTCGGCTCTGCTGGGACAGATCGAGTCGGACGGTCGCCGCGCCGGCGAGCCGCACCAGGCCCAGGCCGAGGCGGTACTTCCCGCGCTCGCCGGGCTGCTCGACGAGCCCACGCAGCTCCAGGGCGGCGACCAGCCGGAACGCGGTCGACTTGTGCACACCGAGTTCGGCGGCGATCTCGGTGACCCCCGCCTCGCCGCGCCGGGCGAGGAGTTCGAGGATCGTCACCGCCCGGTCGACGGACTGCACCGGGGACTCCCCCGCACTGTTGCTCATGGCGCAACATTATGCACATCCAGTGGCCGCCGCGACCCTTGACAAGGCCTCACCTCGGAGAAACCATGTTGCGCATAACGAATCTCGTTGTGTAATACGCGACACGAATCGCTCTCTGGCGGCTCTGGAGGTTCCACATGATCACGGTGTGCCGGCTCGAGGACCTGCCCCCCGGCGAGGCCCTCCGGGTCACCGAGGGCGTCCCCTCCCCCATCGCCGTCTTCAACGCGGACGGCACCCTCTACGCCGTCGACGACACCTGCACGCACCAGGACGCGTCCCTCGCCGACGGCTGGCTGGAGGGCTGCCTCATCGAATGCCCCCTGCACGCCGCCTCGTTCGACCTGCGGACCGGCCGCCCCACCTGCCTCCCGGCGAAGGAGCCGCTGCGCACCCACCGGGTCTCCGTGCAGGACGGCTTCGTCCTGCTCGACATCCCCGTCGGCGAGCCGGCATGAGAACGATCGCCGTCGTCGGAGCCTCGCTCGCGGGCCTCGGCACCGCCCGTGAGCTCCGCTCCCAGGGGTACGACGGCTCCCTCGTGATCGTCGGCGAGGAGCGACACCGGCCGTACGACCGCCCGCCGCTGTCCAAGGAGTTCCTCAGAGGCGGCATCGACGCGGAAGCGCTCGCCCTGGGCACCCCGGACGAGTACCGGGAGCTGGGCGTGGACTGGCTGCTCGGTGAGCGGGCGGTGCGCCTCGATCCGGCGAGCCGGACGGTGACCCTGGCCGGCGGCCGCGAGCTGCGCACCGACGCGGTCGTCATCGCCACCGGCGCAAGCCCCTGGACGATCCCCGGCTCGGAAGGGCTGGCCGGCATCCACACCCTGCGCACGCTGGACGACGCCGAGGCCCTGCGCGCGGACCTCACCGACGGCCTGCCCCGGGTCGTCGTCATCGGCGCCGGTTTCATCGGCGCCGAGGTGGCCTCCACCGCTCACCGGCTGGGGTTGGACGTCACCGTCGTCGAGGCCGCCGATGTGCCCCTGGAGCGGGCGCTGGGTCGCGAGATGGGCCGGGTCTGCGCCTCGCTCCACACCGACCACGGGGTCCGCCTGCTGTGCGGCGTGGGCGTCGCCGACTTCGAAGGCGACGGCCGTGTCTCCGGTGTACGGCTGGCGGACGGACGCGTGCTGCCCGCCGAGGTCGTCGTGGTCGGCGTCGGGGTCCGTCCCGCGACGGGCTGGCTCGCGGGCTCCGGCGTCCGGGTGGACGACGGGGTGGTCTGCGATGCCGGGTGCGCGACGAGCCTCCCCACCGTGGTGGCCGTCGGCGATGTGGCCCGCTGCCCCAACCCCTTCACCGGGCGGCACGCGCGCATCGAGCACTGGACCAACGCGATGGAGCAGCCGAGGACCGCGGCCCGCACACTGCTGTCCGGTGCGTCCGCACCCGGACCCGCCTCCGCCCCCTACTTCTGGTCCGACCAGTACCAGGCGCGGATCCAGCTCGCCGGGCACGTCCGGCCGGGCGACGAACCCCGGATCGTCGAGGGGGACCTCGACAGCCGTTCCTTCGCTGCCGTGTACCTGCGGGACGGGCAGGCCGTCGCCGTACTCGCGATGAACCGGGCCAAGGCGTTCAACCGGCTCCGCCGCACCCTCGTCCCGGCCGTCGCGGTCGCAACCGGCTGAGCCTCGTTCCGCGCCCCGTCGGAGGGTCGCCGACGTCATCGCCGAGGCGCTGCTCCCCGGCTTCGACGCCGACAAGGCCACCGCCCTCAAGGCCCGCGTCACCACCCTCGCGGTGAAGCACCCGCTCTGCTGACGGCCGGGTTGCGGAACCTGGATGCCCGGCCGCCGGGAGTTCCGGCTGACTCCGAGGACCTGGGAGGCGGCAATCCGATCACTGCCGGCTGCTGTTCTGACGAGCTCGCACACCACGCTGCGCCGGTCACAGTCCGGCGGAGGTGCCGGCATCCGGCTGGGGCGCGCCCGTGTCTCGGCCTTGGATCGCCGCGGCGGCGCGGTGCAGTTCGGCGAGGACCGTCCGGACGGCCCTTCGTGCCGCACGCTCGGGCCGGTGGAGCACATCGATGTGTCGTCGGGCCTGGACTCCACTCAGCGGCCTGAGAACCACGTCGGGGTGTGGGCGGGCGGTCCAGCGCGGCATCAGTGCCAGGCCGCCGCCGGCGGCCACGGCCTCGGCGACCACCGCGAACTCGTTGATGCGGTGGACGATGTCGAGTCGGCGGTTGGCGACGCTGGCGATGGCCTCGATGGTGGCCATCAGTGGGAAGCCGTCGTGGACCGTGATCCACGGCTGGTCGGCCACGTCCCGCGGCGAGAGCTGCCGGTTCGAGGCGAGGGGGTGGCCGACCGGCAGGGCGACATCGAGGGGCTCGCGCAGCAGAGTGCCGGCGATCACGGTGCGCGGCCACGGCGGAGCGTGGTCAAGGCGGTGAGCGACCACAAGGTCGTAGTCACGGGTGAGGACGGGAAAGCGGTCCTGGGTGACATCTTCGTCGGCGAGAGCCAGTCGAGGACGACCCGGGCCGGCGAGGCTGCGCAGCAGAGGCGGAAAGAACGCCGAGGCCGCGCTGTGGAACGCCGCCACCGATACCTCACCGTCCGGTTGTTCGGTGAAGTCGGTGACGGCGTGGCGTGCTCTGGCCAGTGCGGTCTCCACCTCGATGGCCGCCCCCGCCAGGGCCTGCCCGGCGTCGGTCAGCACCACCCGGCGGCCGGCGCGTTCGGTGAGCGGTACGGGGATCGAACGCTGCAGCAGCCTCAGCTGCTGCGAAATCGCGGACGGCGTGACGTGCAGCGCCTCGGCGACCGCGGTGACACTCCCCAGTTCTCCCAGTTCCCGCAGGATCCGCAGCTGCCGCTCATCCACGCCGACAGTGTAGGGGTACTACAGGCTCGTTTAAGAAGTTGGTTGTGGCCTTCAACGCCCTGGTCGGGCAGCGTGGGGGCATGCCCGTTGCCCGCCGTACCGATGCAGTACTCCTCCTGGTCGCACTCGTCTGGGGCTCCAGCTACCTGGCAGCCAAGACGGCCACCGCCGCGCTCCCGGTCCTGGCAGTGCTGTTCGCCCGGTATGCGATCTCCGCGCTCGCGTGCGGCGCTCTGGTCGCCTCTCGACGCCGGACGCGCCGCTGGACCCGCGACGAGGTCCGCACCGGGTCCGTCCTGGGAGTCACCCAGGCGGCCGTTCTCGTGCTGGAGACCTACGGGGTGGCACACACCAGCGCCGCCAACGCCGGACTGATCATCAGCCTGACGATCGTGCTCACCCCCCTGATGGACCGCACCGGGGGCCGCAGCCTGCCCCCGACGTTCTTCCTCGCCGCCGGCCTCTGCGTCCTGGCCGTCGGGCTGCTCACCTCCAGCACCGGACTGCACGCACCACGACTCGGGGACGTCCTGATGCTTGCCGCCGCAGTCGTACGGGCCGGGCACGTCGCGCTCGTCGGACGGCTCACCGCCGACCGACCCATGGACCCGCTCCACCTGACAACCGCCCAAACCGTCGTCGGCTCGGCACTGTTCCTGCCAGCCGCCATCGCCCACCTGCCCGACCTGACCCGCAGCAGTGCTACCACCTGGACCCAGCTGATCTACCTCGCCCTGTGCTGCAGCGTGTTCGCCTTCCTCGCCCAGACCTGGGCCGTGCAACGCACCTCCGCCAGCCGGGCCAGCCTTCTGCTGGGAACCGAACCGATCTGGGCCGTCGCCATCGGGATCAGCCTCGGCGGCGAACGGCTCACGGTCTGGTCCGCCCTCGGTGCCGTACTGATGATCGCCGGGACCCACTGGGGGCAGACCATCGAGCGCACGCACCGCACCACGGCACAAACCGTGAAGGAATGCACCGCGTGCCGGACGACGACACCTACCAGCGCCTGATCACCCTGCTCGACACCACCCAGCCCCCTGCCGATCGCCGGTCCAGCTGTTCCCCGCCACCGCAGCCGGAACTCCGCGCGGCTCAGGCCGCCTTGCGGTGGCGGTAGAACTCGGCGTGGTCTGGTTCGAGGGGTGTGTTGCCGAGGATGATGTCGGCGGACTTCTCCGCGAGCATCATCACCGGGGCGTAGATGTTGCCGTTGGTGACGTACGGCATCGCCGAGGCGTCCACCACGTGCAGCCCCTCCAGGCCGTGGACCTGCATGGTGGTCGGGTCGATGACTGACATGTCGTCGGTCCCCATCTTGCAGGTGCAGGACGGGTGCAGAGCCGTCTCGCCGTCGCGGGCGACCCAGTCGAGGATCTGCTCGTCGGTCTCCACGGCGGGGCCGGGCGAGATCTCGCCGTCGCTGAACTCTGCGAAGGCGTCCTGGCCGAGGATGTGCCGGGTGACGCGGATGGCCTCGACCCACTCCCGCCGGTCCTGGGCGGTGGAGAGGTAGTTGAAGCGCAGCGCGGGGTGGACGCGGGGGTCGCGCGACTTGATCTTCACCGAGCCTCGTGCGTCCGAGTACATCGGGCCGATGTGCACCTGGTAGCCGTGCCCTCCGGCCGGCGCGGAGCCGTCGTAGCGGACGGCGATCGGCAGGAAGTGGAACATCAGGTTGGGGTAGTCGACGTCCTCGTTGCTGCGCACGAAGCCGCCGCCCTCGAAGTGGTTGGTCGCCCCCGGCCCGCTGCGCAGGAACAGCCACTGCGCGCCGATGAACGGCCGCCGCCAGAGCTGGAGTTGCGGCTGCACCGAGACGGGCTGCCTGCAGGCGTGCTGGACGTACACCTCCAGGTGGTCCTGGAGGTTCTCGCCGACGCCGGGCAGGTGGTGGACGGGCCTGATACCGAGGGCGGCCAGCTCGTCCGCGTTGCCGACGCCCGAAAGCTGAAGCAGTTGGGGGGAGTTGACCGCGCCTCCGGAGAGGATGATCTTCCCGCCCTGCACGCGCTCCAGCGAACCCCGGCGGGCGTACTCCACACCGACGGCCCGCTTGCCGTCGAAGAGTACGCGGGTGGCGAGCGCCCGGGTCCGCACTTCGAGGTTCGGGCGGCCCATGACGGGGTGCAGGTACGCGCGGGCGGCACTGAGGCGGCGGCCGCGGTGCAGGTTGCGGTCGAAGGGGGCGAAGCCCTCCTGGCGGTGACCGTTGACGTCATCGGTCAGCGGGTACCCGGCCTGCTGGACGGCCTCGAAGAAGGCGCCGAAGAGCGGATTGGTGACCGGCCCGCGCTCCATGACGAGCGGGCCGTCGTGGCCACGGAAACCGGGGCCATCAGCCGCTCCGCGCCGGGCCTCCCGGTCGGCCAGGCAGTTCTCCATCTTCTTGAAGTACGGCAGGCAGTGCGCGTAGTCCCAGGTCTTCATGCCTGGGTCGGCACCCCAGCGCTCGTAGTCCAGCGGGTTGCCGCGCTGGAAGATCATGCCGTTGATGCTGCTGGAGCCGCCGAGGACCTTGCCCCGGGCGTGGTAGATCCGCCGTCCGTTCATGAACGGCTCGGGCTCGGACTCGTACTTCCAGTCGTAGAAGCGGCTCCCGATCGGGAAGGTCAGGGCGGCCGGCATGTGGATGAAGACGTCCCACGGGTAGTCGGGCCGCCCGGCCTCCAGTACCAGCACCCGGTTCCCCGGGTCCGAGCTCAGCCGGGCCGCGAGCGCACAACCGGCCGATCCTCCGCCGACGATGATGAAGTCGTACTGCTGAAAGGTCATGTGTTCCTGCCGTAGCTGTCGGCGCCCGGTGGGTGCGGTACCGCAACCAGGCGGTTGTCGGGCGATGGCGAGGCGGGATGGGGCAGGGGAACTGACGTTCAACACGACGTCGACAGCAAGTTTCCTCAAGTGAAACCAGCTCCGTATGGCGCAACAGTCTCCGCGCGGCTCGGATCGGCGTCAAGCCGCACCAGCCTGTGATGCCAGGTTTTCTGCCGAGGCCAGTCCCTCCCGACTGTTGTGGGTGGCGCAACTGTGTGCGTAATCTGAAACAGCTTGGTTGCCCTCCACACGTCAGGGAGGCGAGTCACGATGGCTGCACGCCGCCGACGGTCGGCCGCGGCTGCTCATCCTGGTCTCCCGGTTCCCGGCCACCCCGCCGCCCCACTCAGGAGCCCAGGAGTCCTGCCATGTCCCATCAGCTTCCCGAGCACCCCGACTGGCTGTGGCGCACGCCCGACCCGAGGCCGTCCTACGACGTCGTCATCGTCGGCGCGGGCGGCCACGGACTGGCCACCGCCTACTACCTGGCCCGCAACCACGGCATCACCAACGTCGCGGTGCTCGAACGTGGTTGGCTGGCCGGCGGCAACATGGCACGCAACACCACGATCATCCGCTCGAACTACCTCTGCGAGGAGAGCGCGGCGATCTACGAGCACGCGCTGAAACTGTGGGAGGAGCTGCCGGAGGAGCTGGAGTACGACTTCCTGTTCAGCCAGCGCGGCGTGCTCAACCTCGCGCACACCCTGCAGGACGTCCGTGAGGGCACCCGGCGGGTCAACGCCAACCGGCTCGGCGGGGTCGACGCCGAGTGGCTCGACCCGGACGAGGTCCGCGCCTTCTGCCCGATCGTCAACACCTCGCCGGACGTGCGCTACCCGGTCCTCGGTGCGACCCTCCAGCCCCGCGCGGGCATCGCCAAGCACGACCACGTCGCCTGGGCCCTGGCGCGCAAGGCCGACGAGTACGGCATCGACCTGATCCAGAACTGCGAGGTGACCGGCTTCGTCCGCGACGGCGAGCGGGTCGTCGGCGTCGAGACCACCCGCGGCCGGATCGCCGCCGGCCGGGTCGCGCTGGCCGCCGCCGGGCACACCAGCACCCTCGCCGACCTGCTCGGCCTGCGTCTGCCGCTCCAGAGCCACCCGCTGCAGGCCCTGGTCTCCGAACTGCTCGAACCCGTGCACCCGACCGTCGTCATGTCCAACCACGTGCACGTGTACGTCAGCCAGGCACACAAGGGCGAACTGGTCATGGGCGCGGGAATCGACTCGTACAACGGCTACGGCCAGCGCGGCTCGTTCCACCAGATCGAGCACCAGATGGCGGCGGCCCTCGAACTGTTCCCGGTCTTCGCCCGAGCCCACGTGCTGCGTACCTGGGGCGGCATCGTCGACGTCACCCCGGACGCCTCGCCGATCATCGGACCGACTCCGATCGAGAACCTCTACCTCAACTGCGGCTGGGGAACCGGCGGTTTCAAGGCGACACCCTCCTCGGGCTGGGTCTACGCCCACACCATCGCCACCGGTGAGCCGCACCCGCTG
Source organism: Kitasatospora sp. NPDC056531 (assembly GCF_042794375.1). Classification (NCBI taxonomy): domain Bacteria; kingdom Bacillati; phylum Actinomycetota; class Actinomycetes; order Kitasatosporales; family Streptomycetaceae; genus Kitasatospora; species Kitasatospora sp. NPDC056531. Next base: position 34,623 of record NZ_JBHTTU010000005.1, read on the forward strand.
AACGAGCCCTTCGCGCTGGAACGCTTCACCACCGGCGCCCTCATCGACGAGCACGGCGCCGCCGCCGTCGCACACTGAGCCCTCAACCCTCACAGGAGGACACATGCTGCTCATCGCCTGTCCCTGGTGCGGGGAGCGCGACGAGACCGAGTTCCACTACGGCGGCCAGGCCCACGTCGCGTGTCCGGCCGACCCCGAGGCGCTCTCCGACACCGAGTGGGCCGAGTACGTCTTCGTCCGCGACAACCCCAAGGGCCCGTTCGCGGAGCGCTGGTCCCACGCCGCCGGATGCCGCCGCTGGTTCAACGTCATCCGCCACACCGTCACCCACGACATCCTGGCCGTCTACCCGGCCGGGCAGCCGAAGCCCGAGGTGAACGCATGACCCACCGCCTCCCCGAGGGCGGTCGCGTCGATCGCACGACCGTGCTGCGGTTCAGCTACGACGGGGTCGAGTACTCCGGGCTGCGCGGCGACACCCTCGCCTCCGCACTGCTCGCCAACGACGTCCTCGGCACCGCCCCCAGCCTCTACCGCGAGCGCCCACGCGGGATCGTCACGGCGGGCGTCGACGAGCCCCACGCACTGGTGCAGGTCGACGGCCCCTGCTCGGAACCGATGCTGCTCGCCACCACGGTCGAGCTGTACGACGGGCTGCGGGCCAGCAGCCTGCGGGGCCGGGGCCGGCTCGACGAGGCGCCCGACGAGGCCGTCCACGACAAGATGCACCTCCACACCGACGTCCTCGTCGTCGGCGGCGGCCCGGCGGGACTTGCCGCCGCACTCGCCGCCGGGCGCTCCGGAGCCCGGGTCGTCCTGGTCGACGACCAGCCGGAGCTCGGTGGCGCGCTGCTCAGCGGCCGCGAGGAGATCGACGGGCGCCCCGCACTCGACTGGGTCGAAGCCGTCCACGGCGAACTCGCCGGCCAGCCCGAGACCCGGATCCTCACCCGCGCCACCGCGATCGGCTACCACGACCACAACTACCTGCTGGTCGCCGAGCGCCGCACCGACCACCTGGGCCCGCACCCCGTCCCGGGCGTGTCCCGCCAGAGGCTCTGGCACCTGAGGGCCCGCCAGGTCGTCCTGGCGACCGGGTCGCACGAGCGTCCGATGGTGTTCGCGGGCAACGACCGCCCCGGGGTGATGTCGGCCGCCGCCGTCCGCAGCTACCTCAACCGGTACGCGGTCCTCCCCGGCCGGCGCGCCGTCGTGTTCACCACCAACGACCACGCCTACGCCACGGCCCTCGAACTCGCCGCGGCCGGCGCCGAAGTGGCCGCACTGGTGGACACCCGCCCGCAGCCGCCGGCCACGCTGGTCGCCGCCGCACACCGCGTCGGGATCGAGGTGCTCCCCGGGTCCGCCGTGGTCGCGACCGCCGGTGCGAAACGGATCACGGCGGTGCGGATCAGCGGACTGACGGGCGGTGACGCGCTGACCGGGCCGGTACGCGAGGTGGCCTGCGACCTGCTCGCCGTCTCGGGCGGCTGGAGCCCGGCGGTGCAGCTGTGGAGCCAGTCCCGGGGCACCGTGCGGTACGCGGAGGCGATCGCCGCGTTCGTCCCGGACGTGAACGCCCAGCGCGTCCAGGCCGTCGGAGCCGGGCGCGGCACGTACGACCTCGCCGGCTGCCTCGGCGAGGGCTTCTCGGCCGGAGCGGAGGCCGCGACCCGCGCCGGGTTCCCCGCAGCCGTCCCACCGGTGCCACCCGGCACGGGCGACGAGCCGCCCGCGCCGCCGCGTCCGGTCTGGATCGTGCCCGGCGAGGACGGCGAACCGGCCACCTGGCGCGACCACTTCATCGACTCCCAGCGCGACGCGACCGTCGCCGACGTCCAGCGGGCGATCCGGGCCGGGATGCGCTCCGTCGAGCACATCAAGCGCTACACCACCATCGGCACCGCCCACGACCAGGGCAAGGGCTGCGGGGTGAATGCGATCGGCGCCATCGCCCGCCTGTTGGGGGCGAGTTCACCCGGCGAGGTGGGCACCACCACCTTCCGCGGCCCGTACGTACCCGTCTCCTTCGCCCTCCTCGCCGGGCGCGAACGCGGCCCGCTCTTCGACCCGGTGCGCACCACGCCGATCCACCCCTGGCACGTCCGGCACGGCGCGGTCTTCGAGAACGTCGGCCAGTGGAAGCGCCCCCGGTACTACCCGGAGGCGAATGAGGACATGGACGCCGCCGTGCTGCGGGAGTGCCGAGCGGCCCGCGAAGGCGTCGCGGTCATGGACGCCTCCACCCTCGGAAAGATCGACATCATCGGCCCCGACGCCGGGGCCTTCCTGGACCGCATCTATACCAACGGCTTCGCCGAACTGGCCGTCGGATCGGCCCGTTACGGCATCATGTGCCGCCCCGACGGCATGGTCCTCGACGACGGCGTCACCGTGCGGCTCGCCGACGACCACTACTACCTGACGACGACCACGGGCAACGCGGCGGCCGTGTTCGACTGGCTCGAGGAGTGGCTGCAGACCGAGTGGCCCGAGCTGCGCGTGCGCTGCACCTCGGTGACCGAGCAGTGGTCCACCGTCGCCGTCGTCGGCCCCCGGTCCCGTGAGGTCCTCGCCGTCCTCGCGCCCGGTCTGGACGTCTCCAACGAGGCATTCCCGTTCATGACGGCCCGTCAGACCGGACTGGCCAACGGCATCCCGGCCCGGATCTGCCGCATCTCCTTCTCCGGCGAGCTGGCGTACGAGATCAACGTCGCGAGCTGGTTCGGCCTCGCCGTGTGGGAGGCCGTGATCGCGGCGGGCGGCCCGGCCGGAATCACCCCCTACGGCACCGAGACCATGCACGTGCTACGCGCGGAGAAGGGCTACCCCATCGTCGGCCAGGACACGGACGGCACGGTCACCCCGCAGGACCTCGGCATGGAGTGGATCGTCTCCCGCCGCAAGCACTTCGTCGGCAAGCGGTCCTTCCGGCGGGCGGACACCGCGCGGGCCGACCGGAAGCACCTGGTCGCGCTGCTGCCGGTCGACCGCGCCGAGTTGCTGCCGGAGGGCTCTCAGCTGGTGGCCGAGGGCGTCGACACCACGGCCGGCCCGGTGCCCTCGCTCGGCCACGTGACCTCCAGCTACCGCAGCGCCGCGCTCGGCCGGACCTTCGCTCTCGCCCTCGTCCGAGGCGGCCGGGACAGGATCGGCGAGACCGTCCTCGCACCGCTCGCAGACGGCCGCACGGTCGCCGCGACCATCGCCGACCCCGTCCTCTACGACCCGAAGGGAGCCCGCCGTGACGGTTGACCAGCTGCGGCAGAGTCCGCTCGGACACCTCGCCGACACTCCTCCAGCCTCCGGCCGGGGGTACCCCCATCTCGGCCCTGCTGTCACCGGCGAACGAGGCGTCCGGCTGCGCGAGGTCCCGTTCCATGCCCAGCTCAACCTCCGGCTCGACCCGGCCGGCGCGGCCGCAGCACGGGTCGGCACGGCGCTCGGCGCGGCTCTGCCGGCCCAGGCCGACACCGCCGTCCGAGCAGGCGACCTCCAGTTGCTGTGGCTGGGCCCGGACGAGTGGCTCGTCGTCGGCCCCGACGGCTCGGGGCCGACCACCGAGTGGCTTCTGCGCGCGGCGCTGGCAGACGAGCCCGGATCGGTCGTGGACGTCTCCGCCAACCGCACGACGCTCGAACTGACCGGCCCGGCCGCACGCCAGGTGCTGGAGAAGGGCTGCTCACTCGATCTCCACCCGCGCGCCTTCGCGCCGGGCCGCTGCGCCCAGACGACGGTGTCCAAGGTCAACGTGGTGCTCCACCAGCTCGACGAGGCGCCGTCGTACCGGCTCCTGGTCCGCGGGTCGTTCGCCCAGTACCTCGCGGACTGGTTGCTCGACGCGATGGAGGAGTACCGACACCCGCCACTCCCCGACCTCCCCTGACGGTGCGGGATTCACTCCTCGAGTACATGCACGCTTGTTCAGGTGGCGTCGAGCGGGCCGGTGCACTCCTGACGTCGTGCCAGTGCAGCTCGGGGCCCGCCATCGGCCCGGCGTAGACACCCCGGTCCGGTCCAGGCCGTGAGCCGGCCCGCCAGTAGGGCAAGGACCCCGCACGCGCGCCCTGCATCCGGCCGTGCCGTGCCCGATCTTGGTGGTTAATTTCAACTTTCATGCTGAGAGGCCGAGTTGGAGTCTGGCGAGGTGACTGTGGTTGGCGCGGTCGAGGGGGTGGCCGTTCCAACAGGAGTGGAGGCGGATGAGGTTGAGGGCGGTGGCGCTGGTGGTGTGGTCGAGGTGGGTCTTGGGCAGGCCGCGGTAGCGGGCTCGGCGTAGTCCGGTCGTGTGGGTGGCCTGGCGGATGGTGCCCTCGACGCCGGCGCGGAGCGCGTAGTCGCGTTGCCAGGTTCCGGTCTGCTGTCGGTTGCGGGCGTCGCGGATGGCCTCGGTGAGTTCGCGGGGGTAGAGGCTGAGCTGGCGGCGGTTTTTGCGGGAGCTGGTGCATTGCTCCTTGAAGGGGCAGGGAATGCAGTCGAGGGCGGCGAAGGTGACGACGGTCTTGGGCACCCCGTTTTGGATGTTCGGTGTCCAGGTGGCGCTGGTCTTCCCGGCTGGGCAGACGGCCTGCTGATTGTCCCAGTCGATGGTGAAGTCGTCGGCGGCGAACCCTTCTTGGGCTTTGGCTTGGCGGGAGGTGTCGAGCAGGACCGGAGTGATCAGGGCGACGCCGTAGGTCTTGGCCGAGCCCACGATCAGTTCGGCACTCGGGTAGCCGGAGTCGAGGTAGTGCCGCGCGGGCAGGAGCCGACGGCGCTGGAGCGCCTGATGGATCGGTTCCAGGGCCTTGGAGTCCGGGAGGGTGGAGGCGGTGGTGGCCACGTTCGTGATGATGTTCGGCCGGGCGGGGCGGTCGCCGTCGGCCTGCGGGTGGCATGTCTCCGAGACGTGGAGCTTGTACCCGTTCCAGAACATGTCCTGTTTGGCCGACCAGCGGGCGTCGGTGTCATAGGGGGAGGCCAGGCGTATCGGGCCGGGCGGCAGCCCGTCGCCCCCGTCCTCGGCGCTCTCGCGACGCTTGACGCGGATATGCCCGTTGCCGGCCGTGGTGCGGATGTAGTTCTGCACCAGCACGATTCGCAGGCTCTGCACGGCCGGCAGCTCACGCAGCCATGCCGGGGAGCCGTGTGCATACACCGCTTGCAGCAAGGTGTATCCGTCCTTGGCGTAGTCGAGCGCGAGCGCGTCCTGCTTGGCCTTGGAGGTGGGAAGGCGCCAGGTGTCGATCCGGTCCGCGTAGCGGCGGCTCCAGTCCTCCACGACCAGCACCTGATCGACCCAGCCGGGACAGGCGGCGGCCAGCGCGTTCAGGGCCGCGCGGACGCTTTCGCCGGCCAGCTCAAGCCGGTTCAGATCCCGCACCGCCGCCACGATATGCGTGGAGTCAGTGCGCTGGCCGCCGCCCGCGCCCACCAGGCCCAGCCCGCGTAGACGCTCCAGCAGCAGGTCCAGCGCCCGCTCCTCCAGCTCGTGGGTGACGACGCGGGAGCGGAACTCCGACAGCACACTGTGGTCGAACCCCGGATCCTCCAAGCTCAGACCCAGTGCGTACTTCCACGCCAGGTTCTCCCGGACCTCGTCCGCCGCCTGCCGGTCGGTCAGGTTCGCGGCCTTCTGCAGGACCGTGACCAGCGCGAGCCGGCCCGGCGACCAGCCCGGCTTGCCCGCCCGGCCGAACGCGTCGGCGAAGGCCGCGTCCGGGAACAGCTCACCGAGCCGGTCACGGACCTGCACCGCCAGCGGCGCCTCCCGCTTGCCCCGGTACATCGCCCGGATCGCCGCCGCGATCTGCGGATCAGGCTGGGGCCAGGGCTGCGGCTGCACCGACACGACATGCTCCGATCCAAGACAAGGCCCGAGAGATCACCAGCGCTCATGATCCACTGCACCGTGGCCACGCTGCCACCCCTGCCCCAAGGAACAAGTCCCAGACCGCTCCCCAGACCGCCCCAAAGCATCCCAACTCGGAGTCATCACAAGGAACTTGAAATTAGCCACCAAGATCGGGCCCTTGCCGAAAACCTCATCCACCCTGCTCAGGCAGCATGTTGATACTCATGGAGAAGGCCGCCGAGCCGGTCGCGCTGTCGTATGTCGAGGCGGGTGATCTGCCCTGGATCGGCGATCGGTTGGGGGAGCGGGCGGAGGGGGCGGGCGTTGGCGACGCCCTGGTGGGCGCGATGCCCGTTATAGAACGTCTCGAACTCGCGCAGGGCGTACAGGAGATGGCACTGGTTCCAGATCAATGTCCGGTCCAGCAGCTCACGGCGGCGGGTCTGCACCCATCGCTCCATGACCGAGTTCATCCTCGGTATCCGGACGCCGCTGAGTACCACCTCGATGCCCGCGTCCATGAGTACCTCGTCGAACAACTGCGGGAACTTCCCGTCACGGTCCCGGATCAGATAGCAGGCCCGGCAGCCGGCGTCCTCGAGGTCCATCACCAGATTCCTTGCTGCCTGGGCCACCCAGGACGCGGTCGGATGCACGGTTGCGCCCAGGATCCGGATCCGGCGGTTGGTGTGCTCGATCACCGCGAACACGTACAGGCGGGCCCCGGACAGAGTGACGGTTTCGAAGAAGTCGCACGCCAGGAGCGCGTCTGCTTGGGAGCGCAGGAAGTCCGCCCAGGTACTGGAGGTCCGATCGGGCGACGGCGGGATACCGGCCTCCTTCAAGATCTCCCACACCGTGGACGCGGCCACCTTCACGCCGAGGACCAGCAGCTCCCCGTGAAGGCGCCGGTAGCCCCAGGTCAGATTTTCTGCAGCCAGGCGCAGGACCAGGGCGCGGATGGAGCATACGGTACGCGGCCGGCCTCCGCACTTGGGCCGGGACCGGGCAGCGAGACGGCGGGCGACCAGGTCGCGGTGCCACCGCAGCACGGTGTCCGGCCGCACCAGCAGCCGCATCCGGTGCAGCACGTTGCGCGGCAGGCCGCTGAGCAGAGCCGCCAGGAACGCCCGGTCGCTCGCTTCGAACCGGACCCGCTGCCCACCCAGCTGCCGTTCCAGCACCACGATCTGATGGCGCAGGGCCAGGATCTCCACTTCCTTGTCGCGGTCGCTCATCGGCAGCAAACGCAGCACCGCGAACACGTTGGTCACGCCCAGGTACGCCAGTCTCAGCAGCACGATCCATCAGCCTGACACGCTCATCCGACACCCGTGGCCATTCGTGAGAACGCGCAGGTCACAGGCCCTGGATAAGGTTTTCGGCAGGGCAGGCGGGCGGCGGGCCGCGCCGCGATCCCCGGGTCCGGGCGGCCACCGCGGTCCGCTCCCGCCCGGGAGCTCGAACCGGGACGTCAAACCGTTTGCAAGGATCCGTCAAGAGTGCTGGGAAAGGCTGCGTCGTGTCCGCGCGGCCGCCCGGACGCGGCCCGCGAACCGGGCCGGTCGAACGGCCGTGGCGGGCGCCCGGTCGCCGGGCACCCCCACGTCTACCACTCTCGTACGGAGATCCCTATGCGGCAGCGCCCGAAACTCGTCCTGGTCGGTCAGTTCTCCGCTCTTCCCTGGGTGTTCGAGGCCGCGGAGCGCGCCGGTGTCGACCTGATCCTGGTGCCCCGGGGTGACGACGACGTCGAGCGGGCCCGCAAGGCCGCCGGGGTGGTCGAACTCCTGCCGCTGGACGTCGACGGGGACCACGACGCGGCGCTGGCCGCGCTGGTGGAGCGGTTCGGCCGCGAGCCGTTCGACGGGATCATGGCGGGCAACGAGAAGGCCGTCCCCTTCGTAGCCCGGGCCGCGCGGGTGCTCGGGCTCACCGGACTGGCCGAGGAGGCGGCGGAGGTGGTCAGGGACAAGCGCAGCATGCGCCGCCTGCTGCGCGCCGCAGGCCTGGCCGTCCCCGGGTTCGTCGCCGTCGGCCACCCGGACGACTGGGCGGACGCGGCGGGCCTGCGCTTCCCGGTCGTGGTCAAGCCGGCCAACGGCTACTCGAGCCTCGGCGTGATCCGGGTCGACTCCGGCCAGGAGCTGGAGCGGGCGGTGCGCACCACCTGGGCGCTGGGCAACGCCCACCTCGGGTACGACGACGCGGCGGCCGAGGGCTGCGGGGTGCTGGTCGAGGAGTACCTGGACGGCCCCGAGATCTCCGCCGAGTCGCTGGTGCACCGCGGCCGGGTCCGGGTCTGCGCCATCAGCTACAAGGGCGAGTTGAGCGGACCGTACTTCGAGGAGACCACGGTGCGGGCCCCCGCCCAGCTCCCGGCCGACGTGCTGGCGGCCGTCGAGCGCGAGGTGGTCGGCGCGCACCACGCCTTCGGCATCACCGAGGGCACCACCCACACCGAACTGCGCCTGGTCTCGGGCACCCGGCCGGTCCTGCTGGAGATGGGGGCGCGGATCGGCGGCGGCGGGTTAATGCACCACTTGGTGCACGTCAGCAGCGGGATCGACCTCGCGGCGGAGGCGGTCCGCATCCACCTCGGCCGGGAACCCGAGTGCTGGACCGGCGAGCCGGTGGGCACCGGCCACGCGGCGGCCTACCTGGTGCCGGTGGGCAGCGGCGGCCGGATCGCCCGGGTGCACGGCCTGGACGAGGTGCGCGGCGAGCCCTGCGTGGACCACGTGGCGCAGACCGTCGGCCCCGGCGCGTTCCTGCGGCCGTATCCGGACTGGTCGGGGTACCCGGCGATCGTGCTGTCGCAGCACCCCTCGGACGCCGCGGCGGTGGAGTTCCGTGACCATCTCTCACGGACCCTCAGGGTCGAGTACGAAGGGCAGAACTGACGTGCCGACCCGGCCGGCCAGGGCGCCGTGGGGGCTTCCGGGCCCGTTCTGGTGGCTCTGGGGCGGGACGCTGGTCACCTCCGCGGGCGGCTTCGTGGTGCCGTTCATGGCGATCTACCTCACCACAGTGCGCGGCTACTCGGTCTTCTTCACCGGCCTGACCCTGACCACGTTCGGGGTGGGCAGCGGGATCGCCTCGCTGTTCGGCGGCATCCTGGCGGACCGGATCGGGCGGCGGACGGTGCTGCTGGCGAGTGAAGTCCTCACCGTCACCGGCATGCTGGGGCTCGGCCTGACCCACGGCCGGGCGCCGGTCCTGCTGTTCACCCTCACGGTGGGGGTGGGCCTGAACGCCACCCGCCCGGCGCGGGCGGCGGCCGTCGCGGACCTGGTGACACCCGAGGACCTGCCGCGGGCGTACGCGCTGATCTACTGGGCGACCAACCTGGGTTTCTCGGCGGCCGCCGTCACGGCGGGTCTCGCGGCGTCCCACGGCTTCCTGCTGCTGTTCCTGGTCAACGCGCTGGCCAATCTGCTCGCCGGTGTCATGGTCTACCTGCGGGTGCCGGAGACCCGGCCGCCGCCGGGCACCGGCCGGGCGGCGGGCGCGGCCGGGGCGGCGGGGGCGGTGCACCGGGCGCCGGCGTTCCTGGTCCTGCTGGGCTCGGTGCTGCTGCTCGGGCTGATCTTCCAACAGCCGCTGGTGGCACTGCCGCTGGCGATGACGGCGGACGGGCTGTCCGCCGCCGACTACGGCGCGGCGATGATGATGAACGGCCTGGTCATCGCAGTGCTCCAGCTCCCGCTGACCCGGTTGGCGGGGCGGCTGCGGCCGGAGCACGCGCTGGCCGCGGCGACCTTGGTGACCGGCCTCGGCATGGGGCTGACCGCCGGCGTGCACGGCACCGCCGGGTACGGGGCGACTGTCGTGCTGTGGAGCCTCGGCGAGATCGTGGTCTGGCCGACCTGCATGGCGCTGGTGGCCGTGCTGTCGCCACCCGGCCGGCAGGGCGGCTACCAGGGCTGGTTCCTGTCGACCTGGAGCGTGTCGGTGGCGCTGGCGCCGGTGCTCAGCGGCCGGGTGATCGAGGCCTCCGGCACCGCGACGGTGTGGGGTGCCTGCTCGTGCCTGGCCGTGGTCTGCGCCGGGGGCCACCTGCTGCTGGCCCGGCTGCGCGGGGACCGCCGGGCCGAGGCCGTGCCCGGCAGCAAGGAGACCGCCACGTTCCCCTGATCCGGCCCCAGCTCCAGCCCGACCCGCCCGCCAAGCCGCTCTTGTGACGGCCCGGCGGCTCCCCCGTACCCGCGTGCGGTGCTCCGGCGCGGACCCGTTCCTGTCACCTTCCGTAGCCGTCAAGATGGACACGTATCCCTGTCCGATGGTGGGTTTTATGACCCTCTCATCCGGGGTAGCCTGGCAGCGTTCATGATTCATATGACAGTGACATGGCTAAGCCCCGCGCTGCCCCGCCGCGTCGTACGCATACGGATCACGGCTGGTCGCGCCAAGGGAGGCACCACCATTTCCGCCCCACGCCGTCCTCGTCGCACCACATCCAGACGCCTGGCCTGAGAGCGCCCGGCACCACTCCCGTCGACGGCTCCCGCGCCCTCCCCAGCCCCCCAGCACCATCGGATCAGCAACCGTCGGTGACGGCAGGGGGCGGCCACCACACGGGACCGGCGACTCCCTGAGGCCCCCGCCGTTCGTACCCCCGCACGGCTGGCTGCCGCGACATCCCCGGCCATGTTCGGACATTACCTGAATCACGCCATGACGCGGGCTCACCCCTGCGGCCATCGCGGATGCACCAGCTGTCTTGCTTGACGGGATGTGATGAGATGAGCCAAGTTGACCACGCAGCTGCCGATCTCGTGTTACGGACCCCCGCGCCGATCCGGGTGCTGGGACAGATGTCGGTGCAGGCCGGCCGGCGGGAGCTGGACCTGGGCCCACCGCGACAACGGGCTTTGCTGGCACTGCTGCTGATCAACGCGGGCCAGGTGGTGTCGGTCTCCGGGATCATCAACGCCATCTGGGGCTCCTCGCCGCCACAGGCGGTGGTCGGCACCCTCCAGTCGTACGTCTCCCGGCTGCGCAAGGCGATCGACAGCCACGCCCCCGGACCGCCCAAGGACCGCCTGCTGGCCCTGCGCTATCAGGCCCCCGGCTACGTCCTGGAGGTCGATCGGGACTGCATCGACGCCAGCCGGTTCCAGTCCGCGGTCGAGAGCGGGCGCGAGCAGTTCGCCCGCGGAGACCTGGCCGCGGCCCGCAGCACCACCGACGACGCGCTCGGTCTGTGGCACGGCTCCCCGTACGGGGAGCTGGCCGCCTACGACTTCGCCCAGCTGGAGTCCGCCCGGCTCGAACAGCTGCGCCTGATGGGCCTGCAGACCTGGGCCGACGCCTGCCTGGGCCTCGCCCGCTTCGACGAGGTGGTGCGCGAACTCGACGACGAGGTCCGGCGTAACCCGATGCTTGAACGCCTCGGCTGCCAACTCATGCTGGCGCAGTACCACTGCGGCCAGCCCGCCGAGGCGCTGCTGACCTTCGAACGGATCCGCGCACACCTCGCCGAGGAGCTGGGCGCCGACACCAGCAAGGAACTCCAGGAGCTGCACGGGGCGATTCTGCGTCAGGACCTCGTGTACGCGGGCCGGCCAGCCGCTTCCCCGGCCGCCCCCCGCCCCCGCCTCACCGTGGTCACCGACGTCGACGCCCTGCGGCCGCCCGACCCGACCCCCGCCCCCGCGCCCGAACCGCCGCGCTCCGCGCCGGCCCCCGTGCCGCTCCCCGCACCGGCCGGGCACCTGGTCGGCCGGACCCGGGAGCTGGACACCCTTCGGGCGCTGACCGGGCCGGGCCGCCGCGGCCGTACCGTCCTGGTGATCGGTGAACAGGGCGTCGGCAAGACCCGGCTACTCCAGGAACTGGAGAGCGGACTGCCGGCCGCCGGCATGGACGCCCTCTGGGCGCACTGCGCCGCCGGACCCGAACTCCCGGACTACTGGCTGTGGACCCGGGTCGTCCGCAAGCTGCGCCGCACCAGGGCCCACGAGCTGGCCTCGCTGCCCGAGCCGGTCCTGGACGCCCTCGGCATGCTGCGCCCGGACCGGACCCCGGGCCTCGCGGGCGCCGAGGCGGCACTCTCTCCCGCCCAACACCTGGCCTACCAGGACGCGGTCTGCCAGGCCCTGCTGACGGCCGCCCGCCGCCCGCTGGCGCTCTTCCTGGAGGACCTGCACCTCGCCGACACCCGCACCCTGGCCCTGCTCCAGCTGCTCACCAAGGAGATCCGCGACACCGACCTGCTGGTGGTCGCGACCGTCCGGGAGCACCGGCTCGCCCTGCGCCCCGAACTCGGGCGCGCGGTGGCCGACCTGCTCCAGGAGGTCGCCGCCGAGTACATGCACCTCAACGTGCTCTCGCTCGCCGAGACCAGGGTGCTGATCGACCGCACCGACGGCGAGCCGCTCACCTGGGACCTGGTGTCGGCCGCGCACCGTGCCACCGGCGGCAATCCGTACCTGCTCACCAAGCTGCGGCCGTCGGCCGGCGCCGTGGCCGACCCCGCCGAACTGACCGCCGCGGTCTCCTTCGACCTGCGCCTGGTGTTGCGTGCGCGCCTCGCAGAGTGCCCGGAGGGCGTCACCCGGGTGCTGCAGGCCTGTGCGGTGATCGGCCCGACCGTGGACCGCCGGCTGCTCACCGACGTGCTGGCCGGGCTGGGCGAACCGCCGGGCCTGATCAACGAGGCCTTGCACAGCGGGCTGCTGAGTCCTGACCCGGTCGACCCGCACGGCTTCCGGTTCGCCCAGGGCCTGGTGCGGGACATGCTGCTCGCCGACCTCGACCCGGTCCACCGCGCCCGGCTGCACCACCGGGTGGCGGGTGCGCTGGCCGACGGCGCGGTCGGCACGGCCCGCACCGACTGCGCCGAGACCATCGGCTACCACTGCGGCCGGGCGGCGCAGGAACTCGACCTGCACGAGGCGGTGCAGCCCTTGGTCGGCCTGGCCGACCTCGCCGAGCGCCGGCTGCTGCACTCCGAGGCCTACGCCTGGCTGTCGCATGCCATCGACGTGCTGCACGGGCAGCCCCGGGACCGATCCGTCGCGGCCGAACTGGAGCTGCAGAAGCGGGTCGTCTGGCTGCTGTCCATGACCCGCGGGTACGGGTCGCCGGCGGTCACGGATGCCTGTACCCGGGTGGAGGTGCTGCAGAGGACCCTCGACAACACCCGGCCGACCGCGCTGCTGGCCTCCCGGGTCATCATGCACCTGGCCGGCGGCGACCACCCCCGGGTGTCCGGACTGGTCGCGCTGTTGGACGAGTTGGCCGAGCACGGCGGCGGGACCGAGGCCCGAACGGCCGCGTGCTACGGCAAGGGCGTGCTGCGGTACACCGCCGGCCGACTGGAAGAGGCCGTCACCGAACTGGAGTGTGGGCTCCCGCTGGTCGATGCGCAAGGCGAGCAGGAACGGCCGGACCGGTTCATGGGCCTGTCCCGCAGCGACCCCAGGATCAACTACCGGGCCCACCTGGCCGTCAGCCACGTCCTGCTCGGCGACACCGCGGCCGCCGAACGCTACCGCGAGCAACTGCTGCAGTTCTCCGAGTCGGACAGCTACGACCGGCCGTGGGACCGCGCCTTCGCACTGTACGCCGACGCGCTGCTGGCCGTGCTCGACGGGGACGTGGAACGGGCCTGGCAGGCCAGCACCGCCGGGGTCGACCTGACCGTGCGCTGCCAGCTGAGCCACTGGCAGTACATGCTCGCCGTCCTGCTCGGCTGGGCCGAGGTGCACCGCGGCCGGCCCGGCATCGGCTTGCGGCGGATGCGCTGGGCCCTGGACGCGGCCTCCCGGTCCGGCACGGTGTTCCGGCGGGCCCTGCACCTGGGGCTGCTCGCCGAGGCGGAGCACCACGCCGGGATGCCGGACCTGGCCCGTGCGACGGTACGGACCATGGCCGACGAGATCGAGCTACGGGGCGAGTACGTGCTGCGGCGGCCGCAGTGGCCGTTCGCCGCGCTGCTCGCCGGGGCGCGATAGCCCGCGGCGGCAGCGCGGTCGGTCCGCCGCGCTGCCGCCGCGGACCGGGTCCGTCGACCGGTCAGCGCACGTGTCCGTCGGGGTCCACCCGGGAGAGCACCGACCGTAGGCCGTCGACGAGTTGGTCCGCGTCCTGCCGGGTGAACACCAGCGGCGGGTTGATCACCAGCGCGTACGGGTTGGTCCGCAGGATGATGCCGGCCTGCTCGCGCAGCGCGTCCGCCACCTCGGTGGTGCCGTGCGGCAGCGGGCGCCGGCCCGCCCGGTCCGAGGTCAGCTCGACGGCCAGCATCAGCCCGACCCCGCGGACCTCCCCGACCACCGGCAGGTCCAGCAACTGCGCCAGCCGGCCTTGCAGATGACCGCCGACGGCGGTGGCGTTGGCCAGCAGTCCCTCGCGTTCGATGATGTCCAGGTTGGCCAGCGCGACGGCGCACGCGGTCGGGTGCCCGGTGTAGGTGTAGCCCACCGGGAAGCCCTGCTCAGCGGTGATTGCGTCGGCGACCGCGTCGGTGACCAGTACGGCGCCGTGCGGGATGTACCCCGAGGTGAGGCCCTTGGCGGTGACCAGGATGTCGGGCACCACCCCGAAGTGCTCGCTGGCGAACCAGTGCCCGGTGCGGCCGTACCCGGTAACCACCTCGTCCAGGATCAGCAGGATGCCGTAGGAGCGCAGCAGTTCGGCGACGCGCGGCCAGTAGTCGGCCGGCGGGACGACCGCGCCGATGCCGCCCATCACCGGTTCGCCGATCATCGCGGCGATCCGCTCCGGTCCGATCCGCTCGATCGACTCCCGCAGTTCGGCCAGGCAGAACTCGGTGACGTCCGTGCCGGAGAACAGCTCCTCGCGGTAGGGGTGCGGCGGTGTCAGGAAGTGCACGTTCGGCATGCTGGGGCCGAACCCGTTGTGGTAGACCGGGAATCCGGACACGCCGCCGCTGCCGTAGCCGATGCCGTGGTAGCCCATCGTACGCGCCAGGATCCAGGTGCGCTGCGGCTCGCCGCGCCGGTGGTGGTACAGCCGCGCCATCCGTAGCGCGATCTCGTTGCCCTCCGCGCCCCCGCTGGTGAAGTACGTCCGGCGCAGCGGATCCGGGGCCAACTCGGCGAGCCGGGTTGCGAGTTCCACCGCACGATCGTTGGTCACGGTGCCCCAGGTGTGGAAGTACTCCAGCCGGGTCATCTGGTCGGCGGCGGCCCGGGCGAGCTCCGCGCGGCCGTGGCCCACCTGGGTCACCCCGAGGACGGCGGAGGCGTCCAGGTACTCGCGGCCGGCCGCGTCGGTGACCCGGCAGCCCGCGCCGGAGACCAGGACGGTGCGGTCCGTCCGGTGGGCCGGCAGCGTGGGGTGGATGAGCGTCGCGCGGTCCGCGGCCGCGAGCCCGGTGCCGGTCGCACCGGGGGCGGTGGCAGTTGCTGGGTTCAAAGCGAGCTCCTTCGGATCGGATGAGGCCCGCCACCAGGCTGTCAGCGACGCCTTGGCGCCCGTTGGACGTCCCGCTCCGCGCCGCCACCCGCCCGGCCGCGCCGGCCGCCGCCGGGGCCGGCCGGCCGACAGGCGGTGCGTCAAACGATTCGCAAGAACCCGGTGCCACCGTCGACCCCACCCTCCCCGTATCCAGCCGCGGCGTCGCGGCACGGCACGAAAGGACCACCAGTGAAGTCCATCCTCTTCTACCTGCCGACCGTCGGCAGCCATGACCAGGTGCTCAAGGGCATGTCGGGGGTGAACCGGCAGAACTACCAGAACATGCTCTGGCAGCTCACCCAGCAGGCCAAGGCGGCCGACGAACTCGGCTACTGGGGACTGTCGTTCACCGAGCACCACTTCCACGTCGAGGGCTTCGAGGTCTCCAACAACCCGATCATGCTGGGCCTGTACCTGGCCATGCAGACCAAGCACATCAGGGTCGGCCAGATGGCCAACGTGCTGCCGTTCCACAACCCGCTGCGGCTGGCCGAGGACCTGGCGATGCTCGACCACATGACCCGGGGCCGGACCTTCGTCGGGATCGCGCGCGGCTTCCAGAAGCGGTGGGCCGAGATCATGGGCCAGCCGTTCGGGGTCGGCGGGACGCTGTCCGACGCCGGCGCCAACGACGTGCGCAACCGGGCGCTGTTCGAGGAGCACTGGGAGATCCTCAAGAAGGCGTGGACCACCGAAACCTTCTCGCACACCGGCGCCCAGTGGACGATCCCGCCCAAAGACCTGGAGTTTCCCTACGACGCGGTCCGCAGCTTCGGCCGTGGCCTCGACGAGAACGGCGTGGTGCAGGAGGTCGGCATCGCCCCGAAGCCGTACCAGCACCCGCACCCGCCGGTGTTCCAGCCGTTCAGCTTCAGCGAGGACACCTTCCGGTTCTGTGCCCGCGAGGGTGTGGTGCCGATCCTGATGAACACCGACGACCAGATCGTCCGCCGCCTGATGGACCTCTACCAGGAGGAGGCCGAGGCCGCCGGGCACGGCCGGCTGCGGCGCGGCGAGCGGGTCGGGGTGATGAAGGACGTGCTGGTGGCCAGGGACGCCGACGAGGCCCACCACTGGGCGGCCCGCGGCGGCGGCTTCATCTTCGAGAACTGGTTCGGCCCGATGGGGTTCACCGAGAGCCTGCGCCACGTCGGTGAGACCGGACCGATCGGCGCGGACTACCGGACCCTGGTCGAGCGGGGCCTCGAATGGGTCGGCACCCCCGACGACATCAACCGCAAGATCGAGAAGCTGGTGACCCGGCACGACCCCGAGTACCTGCTGCAGTGCCAGTACTCCGGCCTGATCCCGCACGACGTGCAGATGCGCAGCCTGGAGCTCTGGGCGACCGAGATCGCGCCCAACTGGCTGTGAACCCGGCGGCGGTGGGACACCTTCCGCCACGACACCGACCGACCGTCCGGCCCCCGCGGGGCCGCTCATCACAGAGGAGAAGCCGGTGGACCACCGCGTCTTCGAACTGGACAGCCTCCCGCTGGCTGACGGAGGGACCCTGCCGTCGGCCAGGATCGCCTACGCGGCCCACGGGACGCTCGACGCCGAGGGCCGCAACGTCGTGCTGTGCCCGTCCTACTTCGGCGGCGACCACACCGCGTACGACTGGCTGATCGGGGACGGCAGACCGCTGGACACCAGCCGGTACTGCGTCATCACCGTCGGCCTGTTCGGCAACGGCGTGTCCAGCTCGCCGAGCAACCACCCGCTGGGGGCGGCTTTCCCCCGGATCAGCCCGCAGGACAACGTCAACGCCCAGTACCGGCTGCTCACCGAGGAGCTGGGGGTCAACGAACTGGCGCTGGTGACCGGCTGGTCGATGGGCGCGGCACACGCCTACCAGTGGGCGGTGTCGTACCCGCAGATGGTCCGCCGGATCGCGCCGGTCTGCGGGTCGGCGGTGACCAGCGAGCACAACCAGGTGTTCCTGGCGGCGCTGGCCGCCGCGCTGCGCGCCGACGGGGGCGCCGAACGGGGCCGGCGGGCCGCGGGCCGGGTCTTCGCCGGGTGGGCGGCCTCGCACCCGTTCTGGGCCGAGGGCGGGTACCGGGAGCTGGGCTTCGACTCCCGGGAGACGTACCTCACCGGCTTCTGGGAGGAGTTCTTCGTCGCCGGGCCGTCCACCGAGGACCTGCTGACCATGGTCGGGACCTGGGCCGGTGCCGACGTGGGGGCGACGCCCGGTTTCGGCGGCCGGGCAGAGGCCGCGCTGGGCTCGGTCACGGCCGAGGCCGTGCTGCTGCCCGGCGCCCGTGACCTGTGCTTCGCGGTGGAGGACGAGGCGAGGGCGGCCACCCTGATGCCGCGCGCCGCCCTGCGGGTGATCCCGGGCGTGTGGGGCCACCTGGCCGGTGCGGGGGCGACCGCCGCCGACCGGGAGTTCATCGGCGACGCGATCTCCGCCCTGCTGGCCGGGCGGCCGGCGCCGGCGGCCGCCTGACGGCCGGCCCCGTACGCGGCTGGGGGCGCAAGGAGGGGGGATCCCCTGGGGGGAGGACGTCCTGCCCCCCCTCCGTTGCTTTTGTTGGTTTCGTTGTATCGTTGGTTTTTTCCCTCCCCCCCCCCCCCTTTCCTTCCCCCCCCCTCTCTGCCCCCCCCCCCCCCGGTTCCGGGCCCGGCCCCCGCCTCCCGCCGCCGACCGGACGTCCCCGCAGGTCGCGCCCGGTGGATCGGTAGACTCGGCC
>NZ_JBHTTU010000005.1:52593-120762 GCF_042794375.1 Kitasatospora sp. NPDC056531
CAACCATGAGCTTCCCCCCGGGTTGGCTGGGCGGTTGGCGCCACCATCTATCGGGCGCCGATCCCCTCAGCTGTCGTCCCCCCGGGGGGTTCCCCCCCCGGGGGGCGCGAGCCGTACGGCCGCCGCTCGGCGGCTGGCGCGGGTCAGGTCGAGTAGTCGGCGTTGAGCCGCACGTACCCCTCGGTCAGGTCGCAGCCGTAGACGGTGAAGACACCGGCGGCGATGCCGAGGTCGATGCCGATGACCACCTCGCTGCCCTGCATCTGCTTGGCGACGGCGACCCGCAGCTCGCCCTCGCCCTCGGCGCCGCGGCCGCTCGGTGGGTAGACCTCGACGTCGCCGAAGCGGATGGTGACCTTCTCCTGGTCGATGTCGGTGTCGTCGGCGCACTTGCCGATCGCCATCGCGACCCGGCCCCAGTTCGGGTCGCCGCCGTGCACGGCGGTCTTCACCAGCGGGGAGTTGACCACGGACTTGCCGATCCGCTTGGCCTGCGCGGTGTCCCGCGCGCCCGAGACCTGGACCTCGATGAGCTTGCCGGCGCCCTCCCCGTCGCTCGCGATGTCCTTGACCAGGGCGAGCGCCACCTCGTGCAGCGCCTGCTCGAAGGCTGCCGGGTCGACGGCGCCGGCCAGGCCGTTGGCGAACAGTGCGGCGGTGTCGCTGGTGGAGGTGTCGGTGTCGATGCTGACCGCGTTGAAGGTCCGGTCCATCACCCGGCGGAAGATCCGGTCCTGCTCCTCGGGGTCCAGCAGCGCGTCGGTGGCGAAGAAGGTCAGCAGGGTGGCCATGTCGGGCTCGATCATCCCGACGCCCTTGGCGATGCCGATCACCACGGCGTCGCCGACCCGGGCGCGAGCGGTCTTGGGCCGGGTGTCGGTGGTCATGATGGCCCGCGAGGCCCGGTCGAAGCCGCCCTCGGGCAGCGGGCCGGCCAGCGTCCCGATGTGGTCCAGGATCCCGGCCATCGGGTACTGGCGGCCGATCACCCCGGTGGAGGCGATCAGCAACTCGTCCTCGGCGAGGCCGAGCGCCCGCGCGGTGGCGGCCCGGACCTCGCGGGCGTTCGCCTCGCCCTGGGCTCCGGTGGCGACGTTCGCGTTGCGGGCCAGCACGACGACGCCCCGGGCGCTGCGGTCCGCGGCGGCGGCCCGGCTCAGGGTCACGCTGGGGCCGGCGAACCGGGAGCGGGTGAAGACCGCGCTCACCACCGCCGGTCGGGTGGAGAGCAGGACGGTGAAGTCGTCCCGCCCGTCGTCGCCCAGTCCGACCGGCGCGGTGTGTACCGCGAATCCCCGTGGCTCATCAGCTGCGATTTCGGTCATGGTCCATCGTCTCCCGAGAGGCGGAGTGCAACGGCGTGCCGACACGCCGGTGCGGTGTCCGGTCGATCCCATCATGTGCCGCCTGCCGGGTCGAGTCGGCCCGGTGGCGGCTACCGACACCCTGCCAACTTGCCTGTTTTGAAAGGAAGTACGGCCGAAGGGCCCGCAGGCGGCCGGCGGCCGGTCACTCCTGCGGGCCCTTCGGGTGCGCAGCGGGTCAGGGGCGCGGGGTGAAGGCGACCACGTCGCCGGCCCGCTCGTCGCCCGACAGCTGGCCGCCGCGGTCGGTGCGGATGTAGACCCGGTGCAGCCACCGGTCCTTGCCGTCCCAGCGCGGGGTGAACGGCGTACGGGCGTGGGTGGTGCGGAAGTTGTCGATGATCAGGACGTCCCCGGGGACCAGGTGCACCGCCTCCGTGACCTCGTCCAGCGCCTTGGAGAGCGCGGCGACGGCCTCGACGTCCCGGGGGTCCTCGGGCGCGAGCAGTTCGCGGTCGTAGCCGAGGTACGGGTCGGCCGGGTCGCCGTAGAGCGGGCGGACGTTGGCGATCGCCCCGGGGTCCTCCTCGCCGCCGCGGAAGGCCACGTCCACGCAGCAGGGCACCGGCCGGTCGTACAGGTGGGCGCGCACTTTGGCGGGCACCAGCGGCAGGGCCTTGCGGACCGAGCCGACCAGGGTGGCCGCCTTGCGCTCGTGGTCGGCCCGGGAGCAGGCGAGCATCACGTAGTTGGGCTGCAGCACGTGGTACGCCATCTCCGTGTGGAACTCCAGCAACGTCTCGGAGGTCTCGGAGGACAGGTAGTGGGCGCCCGGCGAGGGGTACACGTCGTGGTAGACGGTGGCGGAGCGCAGCTCCTGGTAGCCGGTGTGCAGGCCGAGCCGGCGGCCGACGATGCCGAGCATGGCCTCCATGACCAGCAGGGGGCGGTCCACCGGCGCCGGGGTACTGGTCGGGGTGGACGGCAGGGCGTCGTCCTCCTCCACCGGCAGGCCACGCAGCAGCAGGTAGCCGTCGGTGCTGCCGCGGGTGTTGAAGTCGTCCAGCGCCGCGGCCAGTTCGGCGGGCAGGTCGCCGGCCGCCGCGTGCGCGGCGTCGAGGAAGGCGGGCAGGTCCGCGCGCGGGACCCGCGGCAGCCGGGCGGCGAGCGCGCGCAGGTCGGCCGCGTGCTCGGAGCAGTCCAGGACGGTCACGAGGTGGTCCTTTCTCGGGCGTGGGCGCGGGCGTACTGGTACAGGAGCTCCGCGCCGATTTCGGTGGCCAGGACGGAGGTGATGCCGCCGTGGTCGTAGAGCGGGGAGACCTCCATGACGTCGAAGCCGACGGGCGACAGGTCGCCGATCCCGCGCAGCAGCGCCAGCACCTCGCGGGAGCTGGGCCCGCCGGGGGCCGGTGTGCCGGTGCCGGGGGCGAAGGCCGGGTCGACCACGTCGACGTCGACCGAGACGTACAGGGGTGCGTCGCCGACGAGTTCGCACACCAGGCGCGCGGTCTCGGCGGGCCCGAGGTCGCAGAAGTCGTCGGAGGTGACGATCCGGACGCCGTGGCCGCGGGCGTAGTCCAGCGAGTCGGGCTGCGGGTTGTGCCCCCTGATCCCGATCTGGACCATGCGCCGCGGGTCGACGAGCTTCTCCTCGATGGCGTGCCGGAACGGCGTGCCATGGTGGAACTCGCCGCCGTAGAACGCCGGGTTGGTGTCCGAGTGCGCGTCCAGGTGCAGCACCGCGACCGGCCCGTGCTTGGCGGCGACGGCGCGCAGGGCGGCGAGGGTCAGCGAGTGGTCGCCGCCGAGCATCAGGAAGGCGCCGTTGTCGTCCAGCAGTTCGGTCAGCCGCTGCTGGGCGGTCTCCATCGCGATGTGCATGTTGAACGGGGTGAGGTCGATGTCCCCCGCGTCCACGCAGCTGATCAGGTCGAAGGTGCCGGGCCCGCGGTCGATGCCGACGCCGTGGATGAGCCCGGACTCGTTGCGGATCGCGCGGGGCCCGAAGCGGGCGCCGGGGCGGTAGCTGGTGCCGCCGTCGTACGGTGCGCCGATGACCACGACGTCCCGGCCGTGCGGTTCGGGGTCGTGCGGCAGGCGCATGAACGTGGGGATCTGCGCGTAGCGGGGTGAGACCTTGATGTCGATGCGTTCCACGCGTTCATCGCTCCTTTCGGTTGAGGTGCTGCGGTCGCTGCCACCGGTCGTCGGGCGTCACCGGTGGACCAGCGTCGCGTCGCGCTCCAGGGCGTCGGCGACCAGCTGCACCGCCTCGGCGGCCGCCACCTCGTCCGGGTGCCGGCCGTCGACCACGACCCGGTCGAACAGGTGCTGGACAACGAGCTCCTTGGCCCTGTGCACGCGGCCCGCGGGCACCCCGGCGTCAGTCAGCAGTCGGCTGAACGAGCTGGTGGTGCCCGACCCCTCGTGCACGCCGAGCTTGGGACGGGTGACGGTCTCGTGCGGGAGCAGGTCCGCCATGGCCGCGCGCAGCACCCATTTGTCCCGGCCGTGGCGCCGCTTGAGCCCGGACTCCAGGGACACCAGCAGGTCGAGCACCTCGCGGTCCCAGAACGGGTGGGTCGACCAGTGGCCGGCGATCCCGGACAGCACCGGCGTCATCTCGTTCAGGCCGTCGAAGGTGGCCATGTCGTGGGCGAGGGCGGTGTCCAGGGCCGGGAGCCGGTTCTCCCGGTGCATACCGCCAAGGGGGATGTCGGCCCCGTAGCCGGTGAGGATGCGCCGGCCGGGGCCCTCCAGGGCCAGGTACAGGGCGGTCAGCGGCAGCAGGTACTCGATGATGTCCGGGTCCAGCGACTCGGCGGCCCAGACCGCGTGCGGGAGCCGGCGCAGCAGGTCGTCTGTGTGGACGGTGACCTCCCGGTGGGTGGAGCCGAGGTGCTCGGCTACCACCCTGGCCTGCTGGAACTCGTCGGCCAGGTCGGTGCCCATCGACACGGTGTCGACGGGCCCGGCCCGGTGGCCGCTGGCCAGCGCGGCGATGCTGGAGGAGTCGATACCGCCGGAGAGCACCACCAGCGGGGTGTCCGGCCCGGTACGGGTGCGGACGGCCCGGTCCAGGGCGTGCCGGACGGCCTCGGCCGCGTCCTGCTCGGCCATGATTCGGCGAGCCGGCGTCGGCGCCCAGGTGCGGTGGTCGGTGCAGTCAGCGGTGGCCACCTCGATCTCCAGGACGGTACCGGCCGGCACCTGGTGGGTGCCGGGCAGCCGGCGGACCCGGCGGGCGGCCGTGATCCGCCTGCCGACCGGTGCGGTCCGCAGTGCCTTCGCCTCGGTCGCCGCGAGGACGCCGCCGGGCACGGCGCTCACGTACAGCGGGACGGAGCCGGCGTGGTCGGTGGCGAGGACCGCCCGGCCCTCCCCGGCGACCAGTGCGGCGAAGCGCCCGTTGAGCAGCCGGAACGCGTGCACGTCGTAGGTGTCGAAAAGGGCGAGCAGCAGGTCCGCGTCGGTGACCGGCCGGGAGCGCCCCGGGAGCAGGGTGAGCAGCTCGTCCTGGTTGTAGAGCTCCCCGGCGAGCACCACCGTGCGGCCCCGCCCGTGGGCGTGGGCGGCGTCGGGCGCGCCGGAGTGCAGCAGGACGGCGTCCAGGGTCAGGCCGCCGGGCCGCGCCCGCAGGGCGGCGCGGGACCCGGCGGAGGCGAAGACCGCCTCGGGGGCCTGGCCGCCGCCGTGGTGGACGGCGGCCAGGAAGCCGGTGGCGGCGGGCAGTGTCCGAGCCATCGTCAGATGCTCAGCGCGCCGAAGCCGCCGGCCTGGAAGTCGTAGTTCACCGGCACCTCGATCAGGAACGGTCGGCCGAGGGCAGCGCCCTTGCGCAGCGCGGCGAGCAGTTCCTCCCGGGTGGCCGCCTTGACGGCCTCCACGCCGTTGGCGCGGGCGAGTTCGGTGAAGTCGACGCCGGTGAACTTGACCGCCGGGTCGTGCGAGCGGTGGTGGCCGAGGTTCTGGTACAGCTCGATCAGGCCGTTGGTGTCGTTGTTGACGACGACGGTGACGATCGGCAGGTTGAGCCGGGCGATGGTCTCCAGGTCGGCGCTGTTGGAGTGGAAGCCGCCGTCGCCGGCGATCAGGAAGGTCGGCTGTCCCGGGCGGGCGAGCTGGGCGCCCATCGCCGCCGGGATGCCGTAGCCAAAGCTGGAGCAGCCGGCCGAGGTGAGGAAGCCGAACGGCTGGTCCGCGCGGGCGAACAGCACACCGTAGTGCCGGAAGAAGCCGATGTCGGAGACGATGGTGCCCTCGCCCGGCTCGGCGGTCTCCGCCATCACGGTGTTCATCGAGTCGATCACCTGGTGGACGCGCATGCCGTCCTGGTAGTGCTCGGTGTCGGCGAGGAACTCCGCGATCCGCTCGCGCAGCGGCGTGATGTCGTGCGGGGTCTTCACCGGGACCTCAGCCGTCTGCTCGTCGAGGTACTCCACGAAGGCGAGCACGTCGGTGACGACGTCGACGTCCGGCCGGTAGACCCGCGGGATCGGGTTGACGGTGGGCGACACCCGGACGGTGGTCTTGGTCCCGCCGCGCTGCCACATCGACGGGCGTAGGTCCTCCGCGTAGTCGTAGCCGAGGGTGAGGATGACGTCGGCCGGGCCGAACAGCGTCTCCAGGGCCGGGAACGACAGGATGCCGTCCATGTAGCCGGTGACGGCGCCGTAGTTGAGGTCGTGGCCGTGCGGCAGCACGCCCTTGGCGATGTACGTGGTGATGACCGGGATGTTCAGCCGCTCGGCGAGTGCGCGGACGGCCGGGACGGCGCCGGAGCGGATCGCGGCGGCGCCGACCACCAGCACCGGGTGCTGCGCCGACGCGACCAGCTCCGCGGCCTGCCGGGCGGCGGCCTGCCAGCCGTCCTGCACCGCGCCGACCGGCTTGGCGGGGGTCCGGGCGGCGGGGTGGACCAGCGTGGTGTCGATGTCGCTGCCGAGCAGGTCGACGGGCAGCGAGATGAAGCTCGGGCCGACCGGTTCGGTCATCGCGGCGGCGACCGCGGAGTCGACCAGGTCGGTGATGTCGTCGGGGCGCTGGAGCTCCACCGAGTACTTGGTCATCGGGCGCATCACCGCGACCGAGTCCAGGCACTGGTGGGTGTCGTTGGGGAAGATGTCGTGCGACTCGGACTGGGCGGCCAGCGCGATCACCGGGGAGCGGTCGAGGATCGAGGTGGCCACCCCGGTCGACAGGTTGGTCATTCCGGGCCCCAGGGTGGCCCAGCAGGCCTGCGGCCGGCCGGTGATCCGGGCCAGTACGTCGGCCGCCACCCCGGCGGTGAACTCGTGCCGGGTCAGCACGAAGTCGACGCCGTCGACCTCGTCGAAGAGGATCGAGGCGGCCTCCCGGCCGACCACGCCGAAGACCGTCTGCACCCCGTGGTCGCGTAGCCGCTGCAGCAGCGCGTGGGCGGCCGTCGGGTTGGTGCTCGGGCTGGTGGACACACGGGACATGGCAGCTCCTCGGCAAAGGGGATCTCGGTGCGGCGCCGAAGTCCCGGCGCCGGAAAGCCGCGTGCCGCCGGGACTCGGCCGGCCGGCACGCTGCGTCTCGACTCTGTGGCCGGGGCCTTGCAGGTGCATGGACGATCTCCTTGAAGCTCCGGTGCGCGGAGTCGGCCGGGGCGGTCACCGGGTGGTCAGCGAATCGTCAAACGCCCGGCTGGGCGGCCGTTGTGACGCTCCGGCGTCGGCGCTACGGTGCTGGGGTCGGGTTCGTCGAGCGCGCCCCGGCCGCGAACGCCCCCGGGGTGTCGGGCCGTTGCGGCCGAGCTCACCCACAAGGGGGCCACGGAGCCGTCGTCACGGAGAGCCGGCGGGTGCGGCAGTAGCCGGCCCCCGACCACCCTCGGCCGCGCGACCGCACCCGGGCCCCGTCCCGTGCATCCCTTCAACGGAGGTCAGCCATGCCGTCAGCCGTACCCCCGACCGGTCCTCCGGTCGTCCCGTCACCCGCCGGTCTGCCGGTGCGCGAGCTGCGCGGTCTGCGCGTGTCGGCGCTGGGGTTGGGGTGCCTGCCCACGACCGTGTTCTACGGCCGGCCCGACGAGGCCGAGGCGGTCGCGACGATCCGGGCCGCCATCGCGGCCGGCGTCACGCTCCTGGACACCGCCGACGTCCAAGGGCTGGGCGCCGGGGAGGAGTTGCTCGGCCGGGCGATCGCGGGCCGCCGCGACGAGGTGGTGCTGGCGACGAAGTTCGGCATGGTGCGCTCGCTGGACGGCGCGTTCCAGGGCCTGCGGGGCGACCGGGCGTACGTCCGCGCCGCGTGCGAGCGCTCGCTGCGGCGGCTCGGCGTCGACCACATCGACCTCTACTACCAGCACTGGATCGATCCGGCCGTACCGGTGGAGGAAACCGCCGCCGCCGTGGCCGAACTGGTCGCGGAGGGCAAGGTCCGGTACTTCGGTCTCTCCGAGCCGTCGGCGGCGACCCTGCGGCGGGCCGAAGCGGTGCACCCGGTGACGGCGGTGCAGAGCGAGTGGAGCCTGTGGTCCCGCGACCTGGAGGCCGAGGTGGTACCGGTCTGCCGCGAGCTGGGGATCGGCATGGTGGCCTACGCCCCGCTCGGCCGCGGCTTCCTGACTGGCGCGATCCGCACCACCACCGACCTGGCCGCCGACGACTTCCGCCGCTCCCAGCCACGCTTCAGCCCCGCGGGTCTGGCCGGCAACCAGCTGCTGCTGTGCCGGCTGCGGCCGGTTGCCGACCGGCTCGGCCTGACCCTCGGCCAGCTGGCGCTGGCCTGGGTGCAGCACCGCGGTCGGGACGTGGTCGCCATCCCGGGGACCGGCCGGCGCGCGCACCTGGCCGAGAACCTGGCGGCGGCCACGGTCGAGCTCACCGAGCAGGACCTGGCGGCGGTGGCCGAGGCAGCGGCCGTGCCGGTGCACGGCGAGCGCTACGCGCCGAACCTGCTGGCCATGACCGGGAACTGAGCCACGCCGGGCCCGGTGGAGCGGCGCTTGAAAAGCGCTGGACGGCCGGACGCCAAGGATGGTCCAAGCCCGCACTGCCACGGTGGGACGCGGCCGGCGGCGGCTTGATCGCCCGCCGTCGCGGGCCGGGCCCGCTCTCCCGGCGGGCGCCCATCCCCTTGGCGGGCACAGACTCGCGGGCACAGACTCTCGGAGGACCCACCATGCCCTCGGCAGCCGCGGACATGACGGACGAACAGCGCAAGGCGCTCGTCACCGCCTACCTCAAAGCCTTCGACAACGGCGGCACCGGCCACGACGGCACCCCGGTGCTCGACTTCTTCGCCGAGGACGCCGACTTCTTCTTCCCCAAGTGGGGCCTGGCGCACGGCAAGCCGGCGATCGAGAAGATGTTCGGCGACCTCGGTGGCTCCATCAGGTCGGTCCAGCACCACTTCTGGACCTTCAACTGGATCCTCTCCGGGACGGACCTCCTCGCGGTGGAGGGCACCACGCACGGCGAGCACCGGGACGGCCCGTGGCGGGCCGGTCAGCCCGAGTGGGGCGCCGGCCGGTGGTGCGGCGTCTTCGAGGTCCGCGACTTCCGGATCCACCGCGCCTTCATCTACCTGGACCCCGACTACGCGGGCCAGGACATCGCCCGCTACCCGTGGCTCTGAGCCCGGACGCGCCCGCCACCCCGCACCGCTGCCCCACCCGTACACCGCCCACCGCCCACCGCCCGAGGAGCATCATGGACGTCCTGGCCGCCCTGGAACGCAAGCACAGCCTGAACCTGTTTCCGATCGAGAACCGGCTCTCGCCGCGAGCGGCCGCGGCCCTCGCCAGCGACGCGGTCAACCGCTACCCGTACTCCGAGACCGATGTGGCCGTCTACGGCGACGTCAGCGGCCTGAACGACGTGTACGACTACTGCGTCTCCCTCACCAAGGAGTTCTACGGCGCCCGGCACGCGTACGTGCAGTTCCTGTCCGGCCTGCACACCATGCACACCGTGCTCACCGCGGTGACGCCGCCCGGCGGCCGGGTCATGGTGCTGGCCCCCGAGGACGGCGGCCACTACGCCACCGTGACGATCTGCCAGGGCTTCGGCTACCAGGTCGAGTACGCGCCGTTCGACCGGCAGGCACTGGAGATCGACTACGCCGCGCTGGCCGAGCGGACGGCCGAGCACCCCGCCGACGTCATCTACCTGGACGCGTCCACAGTGCTCCGGATGCCGGACGCCCGGGCGCTGCGCGCCGCCGCCCCCGGCGCGGTGCTCTGCCTGGACGCCTCGCACCTGCTGGGCCTGTTGCCGGCCGCGCCCGAAACGCTGGTACTGGACGGCGGGTTCGACAGCATCTCCGGCAGCACCCACAAGACGCTGCCCGGGCCGCAGAAGGGCCTGCTGGTCACCAACAGCGACGCCATCGCCGAGCAGGTGGGTGGCAGGATCCCGTTCACCGCGTCGAGCTCCCACTCGGCGAGCGTCGGCAGCCTGGCGATCACCCTGGAGGAGCTGCTGCCGTACCGGGAGGACTACCCGCGCCAGGTGATCGCCAACGCGCGCGAACTGGCCCGGCAGCTGACGGCCCACGGCTTTGACGTGGCGGGCGCGGAATTCGGCTTCACCGACACCCACCAGGTCTGGGTGCACCACCCCGAGGGCAACACCCCGCACGAGTGGGGCCGCCTGCTCACCGCGACCGACATCCGGACCACCACGGTGGTGCTGCCCAGCAGCACCCGCTCCGGACTGCGGCTCGGTACCCAGGAGTTGACCCGCTGGGGCATGAAGGAGCACGACATGGCCACGGTGGCCGAGCTGCTCGCCCGGCTGCTGCTGCGCGGCGAGCAGTCCCGGTCGGTGGCCGCGGACGTGCAGGACCTGGCGCGGTCCTTCCCCGGGGTCGCCTTCGCCGGCCGGCCCGCGCCACTGGCCGTGGCCTGAGACCGGTCGCGCGGACGCGCCGCGGGGACGGACCCGGCCAGCCACGGCCGCCGGGCGGCACGTCCCCGCGGTGGCGCGGAAGGGAAGGAGCGCTGCTGCCATGTCCGATTCCACCCTGAGCGGAACACCGGTCTGCACAGACCGGTTCCGATCGGTGCTGAGCCACTACCCCACCGGGGTGGTGCTGGTCACCGCGCCGCCGCCGGCCCCGGCGCAGTCCCCGCCCGCGATGATCGTCGGTACCTTCACCTCGGTCTCGTTGGACCCGCGCCTGGTGGGCTTCCTGCCCGCCAAGTCCTCGACCAGCTGGCCGCGGATCCGCGCGGCCGGCCGGTTCTGCGTCAACGTGCTGGCCGCGGACCAGCAGCAGGTGTGCCGCAGCTTCGCGGCCCGCGACCCGGCCCGCTGGGAGGTGCCGTACCGGCTGACCCCGGCCGGCTGCCCCGCCCTGCTCGACGCGCTCGCCTGGCTCGACTGCGAACCGGCGGGCGAGGTGGACGCGGGCGACCACTGGTTCGTCACGGCCACCGTCCGCGACCTGGCCGTGCAGCGGACCGGCCCTCCGCTGGTCTTCCTGCGGGGCGGCTACGGCCGGTGCGTCTCGTGAACCCGCGTCCCGTCCCGTCCCGCCGGGGCACTCAGCGAGAGCAGCACCAACGACTGGCCGCCCGCCAGGCAGTTCGACCCCCGAGGCGTCGCAAGCGGCCACCACCCCATCAGGGCCACAGGCGTCACAGAAGCCCGCTCCGACGGGGGGCCAGGTGTCGCAGAAGCCCGCCTCGGGCGTGGAGAACTACCTGTATACCTCCTCCGTCGATCTCACCACTCTGGCGAAACCGATCCAGCGCCCCGACATCCAGGGCGTACAGGTCCTGTACCGGTGGAAAATGCTGGAGCCGAGCGAGGGGCAGTACGACTTCTCTCAGATCACGAAGGATCTGCAGTACCTGCAGAGCCGGCACAAGAAGCTCTTCATCCAGGTGCAGGACCGATCCTTCTCACCGACACCACAGGGAATCCCGCAGTATCTGATGACCGATCCGGCGTACGACGGCGGCGCGGCGCCCCAGTACGACGACTCGGGCAAGGTCGTCGGCTGGGTCGCCGAACAGTGGGTGCCCGCCGTCAGCAACCGGTTCCAGGCGCTGCTGAGCGCGCTCTCGAAGAGTCTCGACGGCAAGGTCGCCGGGGTCAACCTCCCCGAGACCTCGGTCACCGTGAACCCGGCGCAGGAGCAAGCCCGGTCCGGGTACACCTGTGACAAGCACGTCGACTCCGTCATCAACAACATGGTTTTCGCGCGCTCGGTGTTCAAGCAGTCGCAGGTGGTTCAGTACGTGAACTTCTGGTGCGGCTCGGACGAGGCCAGCAACGAGTACCTGTCCCGGACCTTTGCGACCGCGCAGAAGGACGGCATCGGCCTCGGCGGCCCGGATGTCGTACCGTGGAAGCCCTACGCCATGAACCACTCCGCGTATCCGCACTTCAATCAGAACAAGGGAAAACTGAGCCTGGTCGCGATGGCGGTGCAGGAGCCCGACCTGCAGTACATCGACCCCAAGACGGGCAAGCTCTGCACGAAGGAAGACTTCACCCGGTTCGCCACCGACTATCTCGGCGCGAACGTCATCTTCTGGGCGACGTCAGCCCCCTGGCTGCAGCAGAGCTGAACGGCTCGGGCCCGTCATCCCGTCACCGTCGGAAGGTCAGCCGGAACAACGCCCCACCGCCCGGCGCCGCCTCGGCCACCAGGTCGGCGCCGTGCGCGCGGGCGATCTGCCGGGCCATCGCGAGGCCGAGTCCGGAGCCGGGCAGAGCTCGCGCGGCGGAGGCCCGGTAGAAGCGGTCGAAGATGTACGGCAGGTCGTCGGGGGTGATGCCCGGACCGTGGTCGCGAACGATGAGCGTCGAGCCGGCCAGCTCGACCTCGACCGGGCCGCCCGGCGGGCTGAACTTCGCGGCGTTGTCCAGCAGGTTGGTCACCAGCCTGGCCAGCCTGGCCGGCACCCCGGGCACGGTGAGATCCGCACCCGCGACGGCGACCTCGAAGACCGTACCGGGCCAGTGTTCCCTGGCCGTGGCCACGCAGTGCTCGATCAGCGGTGCGAGGCGGACGTCCTCCACCAGGGCCTGCGGCTCCTCGTCCCTGGCCAGCTCGATCAGATCGTTCACCAGACCGGTCACCTCACGAAGTTGGCGCTGCAGCCCGGCCACCGCCCGACTCCGCTGGCTCTCCGTCAGATCGTGAATCAGCAACTCGGCGTTGGTGCGCAGCGCTGTCAGAGGTGTCCGCAGTTCGTGCGAGGCGTCGGCGACCAGTCGGCGCTGGGCGGCGACCGACTGTTCGAGCTCGCCCAGCATGGTGTTGAAGCTGACCGCCAGCCTGGTCAGCTCGTCCTCGCCGCGGCCCGGCGGCAGGTCGATCCGCACCCCGGTGTCGCGGGTGGCCGCGATTCGCTCGGCGGTCTCAGTCAGGGTGGCCACCGGCCGCAGACCGGCCCGAGCCACCACGTACCCGAGCCCGCCGGCCAGCAGGACGCCCGCACCGGCCACTGCCGCCATCAGCTCCCCGGCGTGCCGTACTCCCTGATCGGTGGCGTCGGCGCGCAGCGCCACCTGCAGCGCGCCGCCCGGGACAGGCACTGTCACCATCCTTGCCCGATGCCCGTCGATCACGAGATCCGTCCGGAACACGCCGCGCCGGTTGGCGGCGACCTCCCGTGTCGCGTCGGTCACCGGCAGCAGGTAGCCGACCGGCGTCGGCGCGGCCTTGTCGGGGACGAACTGCGCACAGGCCGGCGCCGCCAGGAAGCGGCACTCGCCCTGCAACACCCCCGGCTGCGGGTTGCGGTACTCCCTACGCAGCAGGGCGGCTTGCTGGGTGAGCTGGAGGTCCAGCTGGTGCGCCAGCTCGTAGCGGGCGATGCTGTACGCCGCCCCGCACACCCCGAGCGTGACCAGTGCCACGGCACCGGTGCAGGCCAGTGCCAGCCGAGTGCGCAACAGCCGCCGTCTGATCATTCGGCTGCCAGCCGGTAGCCAACTCCGTGCACGGTGTGCACGAGCCGCGGCTCGCCGCCCGCCTCCAGCTTGCGGCGGAGGTAACCGATGTAAACGGCAAGGGAGTTGGACTGCGGCCCGAAGTCCGCTCCCCACACCCGGGCCATGATGGTCTCCCGGGGCAGCACCTGCTCGGGGTTGCACAGGAGCAGGTCCAGCAGGGCGAACTCGGTACGGGAGAACACCATCGTCCGCCCCTCGCGTACGCCGGTCCGGCTCACCGGGTCGACGGTGAGATCCGCGTAGCGGTAGGTGTCCGTGGCGGAGTCGACCCTGCGCAGCAGTGCGCGTACCCGGGCGGTGAGTTCGTCCAGCGCGAACGGCTTGATCAGGTAGTCGTCCGCGCCCGCGTCCAGGCCCTCCACCCGGTCGCTCACCGAGTCCCGCGCGGTGAGCACGATGATCGGTGTGGTGTCCCCGAGCGCCCGGAGCCGACGGCACACGGCCAGGCCGTCCAGTACCGGCATCATGACGTCGAGCACCACCGCGTCGGGCTGCCAGAGCGCCACCTCGGTCAGGGCGGCCAGCCCGTCGGCCGCACCGCGCACCGTGTACCCGGCGACCGACAGCCCGGTTTCCACTGCGGCGCGCACCTCGGGATCGTCATCGACAACTAGCACCTTCATACCTGCAAGCCTCGCAGTTCGGCGGATGAGGATTTCTTAGACCCACTGGACCCGGCGCTCCGTGAACCAGTGGGCCCGGCCGAGCAGGCGGTGTGTCGCCATGATCAGGGTGCCGGCGCAGGAAAGCTCGTTCGGTAGGGGGCGGTCAGGCCGTAGGGGGCGGTCAGGCAGGCGGTTTCCACAGGGTGAGCAGCCCGGCGTAGGCGGGCGGGTCCAGCGGCAGCCCGGTCGGCTTCACGTCGGTGATCTTCAGCATGGCGAGGTTGCCCTTCGAGGTGACCGTGCAGAGCAGGTCGCCCTTCGCCAAGGCATTCTGCTTGATCAGTGCGGTGTTGCTGAGTTCCGACGGCAGTGGGGCGGTGTCCACCGCCTGGCGGCACGCCTCCGGTGACGTCCCCGTGCTCTTGCCGGTCGGCGTGTTGAAGTCCAGGTACTGGAGCAGGTACGACAACTCGGCGTCATGGTCGCCGATCTCGCCGCGCGGGTTCACCTTCGGCGTGTCCAGGTCCACGGTGATCAGCTCACCGGTGACCGGAGGGCCGATGAGCAGCGGTCGATCGGTGAAGATCGCCGTGTAGCCGCTCTTCGGAGACTCCGCGCCCGACCCCGGCGCCGCCTTGGACTGGCCGACGGGGGTCGGCTGCCCGCTCGCCCCGGAGGCCGCACTCGTGTCCGAACGCGCACCCGCGGCAGGGCCGGACTCCGGCTTCCCATCGCCGGACAGCGCCCACGCCGTACCGGCCGCGGCGGCCAGAACGGCCACGACGGCGACGGCCAGCAGGGGCCGGCGACGCCGCGCGAGAGTGGCGGGCCCTGCAGCAGTCGGCGCGGAGGCGCCGGCAACCTGCGTGGGCGCACCGTGCACCGGGTCGCCGTACGGGTTGTCGACGTTCCCCGAGACCTGCGTGGGCACGTACGTCGGCGTGCGCCGGGGCACGTCCTGCGCTCCGCCGGGCGCCTGCGGCTCCGGCCCCGCCAGCAGTCGCTCCATGCGGTGGTGCCGTTCGGCGACCGCCTCCGCCAGCGAGGTCGGCAGCCAGCCCGCCAGGTCGCGCGACGCGGGTCCGGACGCCTGCTCGCACAGCTCCGCCAGCTCGCCCGGCGTGGGCCGGACCGCCGGATCCGCGGCGAGAGCGCGCTCCAGCAGCGGCCGCAGTCCGTCCGGATAGCCGGACAGGTCCGGCGGCCGAAGCGCGGTGTTGGCGATCTGCGTGGCCATGGTCAGTGCTCCGCCCGACCCGTAGGGGTGTCGGCCGGTGGCTGCGACGGCGGCGATGAGACCGAGCGAGAACACGTCGGTGGCGGGGGTGAGTTCGTCGCCGGTGCCGTGCTCGGGCGACATGAACTGCGGGGTGCCGATGAAACCGCCGCTCTGGGTCAGCCTGGTGCCGTCGACCGCGCGCGCGATCCCGAAGTCGATCACCCAGGGCCCGTCCGCACCGAGCAGGACGTTGCCCGGCTTGAGGTCACGGTGGATGATCCCGGCGGCGTGCATGGAGTCCAACGCCCGGGCGACGCGGCCGACGAGCCGAAGAGCGACGGGCAGCGGCAGCGGACCGTGGGCTTCGAGCGCCTCGTCGAGCGGCAAGCCCGGTACGTACGCCGTGGCCAGCCACGGCTGCTCGCTATGGGCGTCGTGGTCCAGCACGGGCACCAGGTGGTACCCCCGCACCTTTTCTGCCGCGCGCACCTCCTGCTGGAAGCGCCGGCGGAATTCGGCGTCGCCGGCGTACTCCCGTCGGATCACCTTGATGGCGAGCGGCTGGTTGCCGCGCGTGCGCGAGAGGTAGACCGAGCCCATTCCGCCCTCGCCGATCCGAGCGAGCAGCCGGTAACCGGCGATCTCCTGCGGCTCGTCCGCCCTCAGCACGCGCAGCGCGCCGTTGCTCCCGCTGATGGACCCCACCCCCGACTAGTGTCTTTGCGAAGATCGAAATCCTAGCGAACAGAACGACACGGTTCCGGCATGCGCGTCAGCAGGGCGATCGGCCGCCCGCCCCCGGTAAACCGCGCTCGACCTCCTCAACACCCGGATCGACGCCGCCACGCGGACAGGGCCACGGGATGCGGCCCCGGCCCCGCAGGGACGTGCGCCGTCCTCCTCCAGTGCCTACTGGGCAGTTCGTCTGGAGGCGCGTGCCCGCTCCAGGGCGGCGTCGAAGTCGCGCTGGGTGTCGTCACACCAGTGCAGCAGGTCAGCGAGGACGTGCTGCAGGGTCTCGCTCGGACTGCGGCGCCAGCCGTCGCCCGAGAACGTGTACGTCTCCAGAGCCGCGTTGGCACGTCTCACCGCGGCATCGTGCTCTTCGGCCGTCACCGGCATCGTCCCCTCCCGTGGAAGCTCACAAAAACTATAGCGTGTTGTATATTTGCAGTGCATTTCACTTTTGGGCGAGGCGAGCACGAGCGACCGGGGCAGAGGCAGGAACGCATGGAGACACCCTCGGACGGGCTGCGCACGGTGACGGCCGTCCGGTATGTGACCCCGCTGCGCAGCGGTGGCTCCGTCCCCGGTGTCGTCGAGGCCGACGACCTGGGAACGTATGTGGTCAAGTTCACCGGCTCGGCGCAGGGGCGCAAGGCGCTCGTCGCCGAGGTCGTCGTGGGCGAGCTGGCGCGTCACCTCGGGCTGCGGGTGCCGGAGTTGGTGCTGGTGAACTTCGATCCATCGGTCGCCGCCGAGGAGCCGCACCAGGAGGTGCAGGACCTGCTGCACGCCAGTGCGGGACTCAACCTCGGCATGGACTACCTGCCGGGGGCCACCGACTTCACGCCGGGTGCGCGGGATGTCGACCCGGTGGAGTCCGCCAGGATCCTCTGGCTGGACGCGTTCACCGCGAACGTGGACCGTACGGTTCACAGCTCGAATCTCGTGACGTGGCCGGCCTCCGGCCACCAAGAGCCCCGCCTGTGGCTCATCGACCACGGCGCGTCGCTGGTGTTCCACCACCGCTGGGAGAGCGCGGCCGACGCGGTCGGCAAAGCGTACGACTTCCGGTCACACGCCCTCGTCTCGCCCGGCCTCGACATCGCGGCCGCGGACGCCGAGCTGGCGCACCGGGTGACCCCGGAGTTGCTGCGCCGGGTCGTCGCCGCCGTACCGGACGCATGGCTGGCCGATGAGCCGGGGTTCGGCACCCCGGACGACGTCCGCGACGCCTACGTGACCCACCTGGCCTCCCGCGCACGGGTATCCGCCCACTGGCTCCCCAAGGACATGACGTGAGTGAAGGACTGCGGGAACGGAAGAAGCGGCAGACACGGCAGCGCATCTCCGAGGCGGCCCTCGGCCTGTTCGTGGCACGCGGCTTCGACAACGTCACCATCGCCGAGGTCGCGGCGGCGGCGGACGTCTCGGTCAAGACCCTCTACAACTACTTCGAGGCGAAGGAAGACCTCGTCCTGCCACCGGACGAGGCGTCCCCGCAGCGGCTCGCCGACATCGTGCGCGCCCGGCAGCCCGGCGAATCCGCCGCACGGGCGGTGCTCGGCCGGCTGCGGGACGAACTGCGTCGCCGTGACCGGAAGGTGGGCCTGACCGCGGGCTTCGGCCCCGTGTTCGAGATGATGCGGGCCGCCCCCACGCTCACCGCCCGTCTGGAGGACCTCGGCCGACAGATGACCGACGCCCTCACCACAGTCCTGGCCGAGGAGACATCAGCCGCGCCCGACGACCAGACACCGCGCGTGGTCGCCGGCCAGATCGGCTGGTTCCACTCGATGGTCTACAGCGAGATCGGCCGACGCATCGTGGCGGGCGAGAAGCCGGCCACCATCGCCGAGGCCCTGCTCGAACTCCTCGACGTCGTCGAGGAGATGCTGGGCGAACGAGCGCTCGGCTACGCCACCCGCGAAGGCTGACGCACCGGTACGTATTCGGCACCTCGCTGGCGGGTCAGCAGCGCAGCGCGTCCGCTCCACCGACAGCACGGAGCAGAACTTCCCGACGGCAGGCGCACTTGGCGGACAAATAATGTGATCCGCCCAGATCCTGAACGACGGATGTGTCGGGCGGCTGCCATCCTCGGGGACCTCGTGGATATGCCGGTGACCAGGGCGTACCGTTGGGTCGCGCCGATGCGCCGCAGCCTCAGGGTTCTGGTTCGATGGTGGGCGCCTTCATTGTCGGCTGCAAGGAGCAAGACCCTGAGTGCGTCGTTCGCGGAAGCGCTGTCCATCGGGCTGTTGGTGCTGGTGCTGGTCTGTGCGGTGGTGCGGCCGTGGGGATGGCCGGAGGCGGTGGTCGCGGTCCCCGCAGCCGGGCTGGTGATCCTCACTGGCGCGATCTCGCCGGCGGACGCATGGGCCGAGGCGGAACGGCTCGGGCCGGTGATCGGGTTCCTCGCGGCCGTGCTGGTGCTGGCCCAGTTGTGCGACGACGAGGGGCTGTTCCACGCCTGCGGGGCCTGGATGGCCCGCACCTCCGCCGGAAGTCCGCAGCGGCTGCTGATGCAGGTGTTCGTGGTCGCCTCCGTGATCACGGCGGTGCTCAGCCTGGACGCCACCGTGGTGCTGCTCACGCCGGTGGTGTTCGCCACCGCCGCCCGGCTCGGTGCCCGGCCCAAGCCTCACTTGTACGCCTGCACCCACCTTTCGAACACCGCCTCGCTGCTGCTGCCGGTCTCCAACCTGACCAATCTGCTGGCCTTCGCCGCCAGCGGGCTGAGCTTCACCCGCTTCGCCGCGCTGATGACGCTGCCGTGGCTGGCGGCCATCGCCGTCGAGTACGTGGTACTGCGCCGCTACTTCGCCGCCGATCTGGACGCGGGCGCCCCGGCCGCGGCCGAGACGCAGGCACCGGAGATGCCGCTGTTCGCGCTCATCACCGTGGCGGGCACGTTGGCCGGCTTCGTCCTGACCTCCGCGCTCGGCGTCGACCCGGCCTGGGCGGCATTCGCCGGCGCCCTGGTGCTGGCCGGCCGGGCCCTCGCCCAGCGGCGCACCACCCCGGCGGCGATCCTCCGCTCCGCCGCCGTGCCGTTCCTGGCCTTCGTCCTCGCACTCGGCGTCGTGGTCCGGGCGGTGGTCGACAACGGGCTGGCCTCCGCACTCGGGCACCTCGTCCCCCACGGCACCTCGCTGCCCGCCCTGCTCGGCGTCGCGGCGCTGGCGGCCGTCCTGGCGAACGTCATCAACAACCTGCCCGCCACCCTCGTCCTGCTCCCGCTGGCCGTGCCCTCCGGTGCCGGCGCCGTCCTGGCGGTCCTGCTGGGGGTGAACATCGGCCCCAACCTCACCTACGCCGGCTCGCTGGCCACCCTGCTGTGGCGGCGGATCGTCCGGGAACACGACACCGAGATCGGGCTGGGCGAGTTCACCCGGCTCGGACTGCTGGTCGTGCCCGCCGCCCTGGTGCTGGCTGTGCTGGCACTGTGGGGGTCCCTGCAGACCATCGGAGTATGAGGAGGCCGACACCGTGACCGTCGTCGTCTGGATCACCGAAGGCACCTGGCCCGCCTGCGTCGACGCCGCCCGCAGCCACGCGCCACAGGACGCTCAGATCGTCCTGCTGCACGTCAGCGGCCAGGACGTCCCCGGCGTCGCACACGGCGCCTTCGCGGGCCTGCTTGGACGCGGCCACCGCGAGCGCGACCCCGGGGACCAGGTGGAACGCCTCGCCGCCACATCCGCCCGGCACCTCCTGGACGCCGCCGCCGACCGCCTCCTCCGTCCCTGCACCCGCCTGGAGCGCACCGGACGCGTCGAGCGTGAGGTCGTCGCGGCGGCCGAGGACGCCGAGCTGCTCGTCCTCGCGCGGGACGGCGACCGCACCCGCCTCGGACCGCACAGTCTCGGCCCCGCGGCCCGTTTCGTCGTCGACCACGCGCCGTGTCCGGTGCTGCTCGTCTGGCCGGAGCCGGCACCGGGTGCCGACACGCTCCCTCCCCCACCGCACCACCAGCGGTAGTACGACCGACCGACGTTCAGTGGCCGACGTCCGGCCCCGGGTAGGAGACCCGGCGGCGGCTGCCCGCCGGAAGGCGCAGCCGCAGGCGCCGGGCGTCGCCGGGAACCACGGCCGCCTCGGCCAGGTTGCCCGCCTCGTCGGTCACCACGGGGATGCCCCCGCGCCCGGGCAGGTACAGGTCGACCGTCACGTCCTGGACGGCGCGCAGCTCGGCTCCGGTCAGCAGACCCTGGCGCCAGCTCAGGCCGACCGTGAGCCCGCCCCGCGCGCGAAGGCCGCGGACGTCGCCGTCCGGCCAGGACGGCGGCAGGGCGGGCAGCAGCCGCAGGACACCGTTGTGGCTCTGCAGCAGCGTCTCGGCGATGGCGGCGGTGATGCCGAAGTTGCCGTCGATCTGGAACAGCCGGGGCGGGTGCAGGTCGAAGAGGTTGGGCGCGATCGAGGTGGCGAGCAGGCGCTCGACGGCGTGCCCGGCGAGGGCGCCGTCGCCCAGGCGGGCGGCGAGCGCGGCGACCCAGGCGAGGCTCCAGCCGGTCCCGCCCCCGCCGTGTTCCAGGCGGCGGTGCAGGGCGCGGCGGGCCGGGTCCAGCAGGGTGTCGTCGCCGAGCGGGTCGACGGCGCTGCCCGGGTAGAGGCCGTAGAGGTGGGACAGGTGACGGTGGCCCGGGTCCTCCTCGGGGAGGTCCTCCCGCCACTCCAGCAGGCGCCCGTCGGCTCCGAGGGCCGGGGGACGCAGCCGGGCGCGGGTGCGGGTCAACTCCTCCGCGAAAGCGTGGTCGACTCCGAGCTCGCGGGCGGCCGTGACGGTGTTGTCGAGCAGTTCGGCGGCGAGCCAGTGGTCCATGGCGCAACCGGCGTCGACGGCCGCCAGGGTGCCGTCGGGGAGGCGGAAGTGGTGCTCGGGCGAGGTGGACGGGCAGGTCACCAGTGTGCCGTCGGCGTCCTCGACCAGGAGGTGGGTGAGGAAGCGGGCCGCCTCGCGCATCACCGGGTAGGCGCGGTCGGCGAGAAAGGCCCGGTCCCGGTGGAAGAGGTGGTGGTCCCACAGGTGGGCGGCCAGCCACGGGCCCGCCATCGGCCAGAGGGCCCAGACCGGGTCCCCCGACACGGGGTTGGTGGCGCGCCAGAGGTCGACGTTGTGGTGGCAGCACCAGCCCTGGGCGCCGTAGTAGGCCCGCGCGGTGGAACGCCCGGCTTCGGCGAGGTCGGCGACCAGGTCGAACAGCGGCTCGTGGCACTCGGCCAGGCCGGTGGTCTCGGCGGGCCAGTAGTTCATCTGGAGGTTGATGTTGGACGTCCAGTCGGAGTTCCACGGCGGGGTGACGTCGTTGTTCCAGATGCCCTGGAGGTTGGCGGGCTGGGTGCCGGTCCGCGAGGAGGCGATCAGCAGGTAGCGGCCGTAGGCGAAGAGCAGGGCCGCGAGTCCGGGGTCCGCGGCGCCCGCGTTCGCGGCGGCGAGGCGTTCGTCGGTCGGCCGCGCCGCCGGTTCCTCCGGCCCGTGGAGCCGGAGTGCGGACGCGTCGAAGAGCCGCCGGTGGTCGGCCACGTGGGCGGCACGCAGTTCGTCGTAGTCCTGTCCGTCGGCGAGGTCCAGCCGACGGTGTGCCTCGGCGAGCGCTGTTTCGGGGCCCTCGGGGCGTCGGCGCCAGTCGCGGAACCCGGTGCCGACGGCGACCAGGAGCACCACCTCGTCGGCGGCGGTGACGTCGATCGCGCCTTCGCCGGTGCTGACGTGCCCGTTCACCGTGTGCACGCGGAGCGCAGCGGCGAAGCCCGTACCCTCGTCCGCCCGGTACGCGGCGGGTTCCTCCTGACCGGGCGTGACGCGCACCGGGGCGCGCCCGTGGATCGACAGCGTCCCGGTGCCGGGGTCGACGGCCGGGCCCGGGGCCGGGTGCGGCGTCGCCAGGCTCGCGCGGAAGGAGAGGGCGCCGGGGGTGTCCGCGCTGAGGCGGACGACCAGCACGCCCGCCGGGGCGGAGACGAAGCTCTCCCGCCGGTACCGGAGTCCCCCGGCCGTGAACGACACGGTGTGCACGGCCTCGGCGAGGTCCAACGCCCGCCGGTAGTCGGCGGGGTCGTCCTCGGCGCGGGAGGGGAAGGTCAGCGACAGGGTGGCCAGCGGTTGGTACGCCTCGGCGTCGGGGCCCAGGAGGTGGTCGGAGGCGATCGCGTGGGCGGCCGCGTGGTCGCGGTCGCGCAGTACCGCCGCCCGCAGGGCGGGGAGGTGGTCGGCGGCGCCCAACCGGTCGCGGGGGCCTGGTCCGCCGGACCACAGGGTGTCCGCGTTGAGCTCGATCCGCTCGGTGTGCACGCCTCCGTACGTCATGGCGCCGAGCCGGCCGTTGCCGAGCGGCAGCGCCTCCAGGAAGTCGTCGGCGGGGCGCCGGTACCAGAGCGTTTCCGTAGCGGGTTGCTGGTCGTCCGTCAGCACGGTGTCCATCCGATCGTGGTCGTGGCGGGGCTCGTCGTGGGGGTGTACGGGCCGGAAGAAGGTGGTCAGGGGGCGGTACCGGGGGTGCCGTGGCGGTCGCCGTCCCGCAGGGTGTGTTCGCACGTCAGGACTCCTCGGTCGCGGGATGCCGCTCGTGGTTGAGGCGGCCGGAGACGAAGCCGTCGACGACGACGGGCGTGGCGCCGAAGCCGGCCTCGGCCACGGCCTGCGCGATCGAGGGCAGTGCCGCCGCCGCGGTCGCCACCTCGGTGTCGAGTTCGACGCGGACCGTGTCGCCGAGGTCGCGCACCCGCAGTTGCTCGGATCGCAGCCCGGCCCGGTACAGCACTCGGCGCACCGCTGTCTCGGCGAGGTCGACCCGGGCCAGGCGGTGCGGGGTGACGGGGACGCCGTAGCGGATGCGGCTGGCCAGGCAGGGCGTGGCCGGTTTGTCCCAGGTCGGGAGGGACCACAGTCGGCTGACGGCCCGTACGTCCGCCTTGGTCAGACCGGCGTCCAGCAGCGGGGTGCGGATGCCGCGCTCGCGCCCGGCCCGGATGCCGGGCCGGAAGGGGTCGGCCGCGTCGTCGGCGTTGGTCCCGGTGGCGACCAGGTCGAAACCGTGGTCGCGGGCGACGGCGGCGATGGTGTCGAGGACCTCGGACTTGCAGAAGTAGCAGCGGTCCGGGCCGTTGGCGCGGTAGCCGGGTCGCTTCAACTCCTCGGTGCGGGGGGCGAGGTGCACCACTCCGAGGTCGTCGGCCAGCGCGCGGGCCCCGCCGAGTTCGCCGGAGGCGAGGCTCTCCGAGACGGCCGTCACCGCGAGCACGCCGTCCGGTCCCAGCGCCCGTACGCCGGCCGCGAGTACGAGGGCGGAGTCGACACCGCCGGAGTAGGCGACGGCGAAGGGCCCGGTCGCGTGTACGGCTGACAGCAGGGCGGCGGTCTTTCCCCCCACCGTGCCGTCGCCCACTGATTCGCCGTTCACGGCATTCCGCCTTTCTCCATCGGAGGGTCAGGGTGTTCCTGTTCCGCCAGCCGCCGGGCCCGTTCGGCGACGACGCGTAGCGGCAGGCCGGTGAGCCGGGAGGCGGTCGCGGCGTCGTCGTGCTCCGCCTTGGACCCGAAGGGGCCCTGCTTGACCCGCACGGGCACGCCGTCGATCTCGACGCTGCGCATCGTGCGGTGCACCGCGACGCGGGTCTGGACGCTCTGCCGGACGCCGAGCGTCCCGGTCTCCGCGAGCATCAGCTCCCGGAGCCGCTCGGTGGCTTCCGGTCTGGCGAGGACGTGCAGCACCTGGGCCGGCCGGCCCTTCTTCATCACGGCCGGCGTCGTCCAGGCGTCGAGCGCGCCTTCCTCCAGCGCCCGCGCGATGACGTGGGCAAGGACTTCGCCGGTGACGTCGTCGAGGTTGGTCTCCAGGGTGACCACGGCCTCGACCGCCGTGTGGTCCGCTCCCGTCGGGGTCAGCGGGCGGCCCAGGGTGACGGCCACGACGTTCGGCCGGTCGGCCAGGACTCGCGTGCCGGCGCCGTAGCCGGTCGTCACCGGCGTCATCGTCGGCGGCGGGCCGTACCGGGCACCGGCGGCGCGCAGCAGCGCGGCACCGGTCGGGGTGACGGTCTCCCCGCGCAGGTCGGTGCCGGTCACCGTGGCGCCGGACAGCAGCTCCAGGGTGGCGGGGGCCGGGCAGGGCAGCAGCCCGTGTCCGGCGCGGACCCGGCCGGTGCCGAGCGGCAGTGGCGCGCAGACCACCTCGGTGACGCCGAGGGTGTGGAGGGCGGCGGCGACGCCGACGATGTCCACCAGGGCGTCGTGGCCGCCGAGTTCGTGCAGGTGGACCTCGGCGGGGTCGGTGCCGTGCAGGCGGCCCTCGGCGCGGGCGATCGCGGTGAGCGCCGCGGTGCTCAGCGCGGCCACCGGCTCGGGGCGTGCCGAGGCGGCCAGCTCCAGCAGTTCGGCGGCCCGTCGCTCGGTGGCGGTGTCGGTCACCCGTACCCGGGCGCTGGTCGCGGTGAGCCCGTGGACGGTCACCTTCTCGGCGTCGAGTTCCCAGCCGGTGAGGCCGGTCGCGTCGATCGAGGCCCGGACCTGTTCCAGCGGGGCGCCGGCGTCGAGCAGGGCGCCGAGGAGCATGTCGCCGGCGAGGCCGGTGAACGGGTTGATCCAGCAGATCACGAGCGCCGGCTCCTCACCCAGGCGAGCCGGTGCGCGGCCATCGCCGCGCCGAAGCCCGAGTCGATGTTGACCACCGTGAGGCCGGCCGCGCAGGAGGCGTGCATGGCCAGCAGCGCGGTGACTCCCTCCAGGGACGCGCCGTACCCCGTCGAGACGGGCACGGCGATCACCGGGCAGCCGACCAGCCCGCCGACGACGCTGGCCAGGGCACCCTCCATCCCGGCCAGGACGACGACCGCGTCGCTCTCGCGCAGCTGCTCCTGGACGCGGAGCACGCGGTGGAGGCCGGCCACGCCCACGTCGTGCACGGTGGTGACCGCCAGTCCCACGGCCTTGGCCACGGCGGCGGCTTCGGTGGCCACCGACCAGTCGGAGGTGCCGCCGGAGACCACGGTCAGGGCAAAGCCGTTCGATGCTGCCGGGCGCCACACCAGCAGGCCGGCCAGGACGTCGTAGGAACCTCCCGGCACGTGGCCGAGGACGTCGGCGGCGGTCCCGGCGTCCACCCGGGTGACCAGGACCGGCCCGGTGTTGGCGCGCAGCAGTTCGGCGACGATGGCGCAGATCTGAGCGGGTGTCTTGCCCGGCCCGTAGACGACCTCGGGCAGTCCCTGGCGCTGCTCGCGGCCGATGTCCACCTGGGCGAAGTCGAGGTCGTGGACGCGGGTGGGGTGCATGGGGCGCTGCTCCTCGCGGGGTACTGGGGTCGGGGAAGGCGGGCCGGGCTCGGGCGCGCGCGTCAGGGCGTCGCCGCTCCGTCCGGCCGCAGGTACGGAATCGTCATCGGCCCTTCCGGCAGGACGCACACCCGGGCGTCCGGGCCGGCGGCGGCGAGTGCCTCGGCCACGGTCGCCGAGATGTCGGCGGTCTGCTCCAGGTGGGCGGTCGCCAGTTCGGCGTCGCTGAGGTGGGAGGTGTGCATGACCACCCGACAGGAGGACTGGATCCGGGCCTGGACCTGCACCTGCCACTGGTCGGGCACGGTCCGCGGCCTGGCCTCGATCTCCGCGAGCAGGGCCTGCGGGGAGGGTGCGGAGGCCAGCACCTCGCGGTAGGAGCCGTGGTCGGGGAAGCCGTCGCGGCACTCGGCCGCGCAGACGATGAGCCCGCCGGGCCGGACCACCGTGTGGGCGGCCGACATGCCCTTGACCGACTGGTACAGGTTCTGGTCGAGCGGGTGGCCCGCGTTGGTGGTGACCACCACGTCGAAGCGGTGCTCGACCGGGCGCATCGCGATCCGGCGGGCGGCGGCGGTGGCCGCGGCGTGCATGGGCAGCAGGTCGCCGCCGAAGGCCTCGACGATGCGGTGGTCGCGGTTGAGGACGACGTCGAGGGCGAAGTCGACGCCGGTGCCCGCCGCGATGGCGCGGACATCGTCGTGGACGGGGTTGCCGTGAGTGGTGCCCCAGGTCGCCCGGGGGTCGCCGATCCGCTTGGCGTCGTGCAGGACGAGCACCGTCTCCAGTCCGGCCAGGCCCGGGGCCACCAGCTTGGGGCCGCCGGAGAAGCCGGCGAAGAAGTGCGGTTCGACGAAGCCGGTGGTGATCCGGACGTCCGCCTCGACCCACTCCCGGTTGAGCCGGACCGGGACGTCGTCGCCCCAGCGACCCACCCAGGTCAACCGGGCGTCGTCGCGGGCGTCGTGGTTGACGATCCGGATCCGGTCGACCACCTCGTCACCGAACATCCGCCGCAGTTCGTACGGGTCGTTGCCCCGGTGGGTGCCGGTGGCCACCAGGATCACCACGTCCTCGGGCCGGACGATCCCGTCGAGTTCGGCCAGGACCGCCGGGATCATCAGGTGGCGCGGCTGGGGCCGGGTACCGTCACAGGCGGAGATGGCCACCGTCCGGCCCGGTTTGACCCGTTCCCGCAGCGGCGGACCGGCCACCGGTCTGCGCAGTGCCTCCCGGAGCACGGCCGTCTCGTCGGCGGCGCCCGGGTGGTGCAGCGGCTCCACGACGGTGGTGACGGCCGGGTCGACGTCGATGTCGAGCCCGGCCTCCCCGAAGGCGAGTCGCACCTTCATATCGGTTCCTTCTCTGCGCCGGGCGAGGTCGGCTCGGGCAGGCCGTAGGCCCGCACCGCTGTGCCGCCGAAGACCTGGGCGCGCTCGTGCGACGGCAGTCGGTTCGTCAACTCATCGGCGCTGTCGACGACTTGTTCATAGGAGGCGGCCAGCAGGCAGACCGGCCAGTCGG
The DNA here is from genome assembly GCF_042794375.1 of Kitasatospora sp. NPDC056531. Classification (NCBI taxonomy): domain Bacteria; kingdom Bacillati; phylum Actinomycetota; class Actinomycetes; order Kitasatosporales; family Streptomycetaceae; genus Kitasatospora; species Kitasatospora sp. NPDC056531. Next base: position 79,190 of record NZ_JBHTTU010000005.1, read on the forward strand.
AGCCGAACATGACGCGGTCGGACCCGAAGGCGTCCAGGGCGGTTTCGGCGTAGGGGCGCAGATCGGCGACGCTCCAGGTGTCCCGGCGGGCTTCCGTCACCAGGCCGGAGAGCTTGCAGAAGACGTTGGGCTCACGGGCCAGTTCGCGCAGTCGACCTGCCCAGGGCTCCCGTTCGCCGCGCGCGATCGGCGGCTTGGCGAGGTGGTCCAGGACGAACGGCTGGTCCGGGAGGGCGCGTACGGTCTCGATGGCGCAAGGGAGTTGGTGGGGCAGGACGAGCAGGTCGTAGCAGAGGCCGGCGTCGCCGACCGCGCGCAGTCCGCGCCGGACGTCCGGGCGGGCGAGCCAGGCCGGGTCGGCCTCGCCCTGGACGAGGTGGCGGAGGCCGACCAGGTGCTCGCCGCCCGGCCCCTGCCGCAGTTCGGCCAGGGTGTCGGCGATGTCGGGCGCGGTGAGCTCCGCCCAGCCGACGACGCCGGCGACCAACGACTCGGCGGCGGCCAGGGCGAGGAACTCCCGGGTCTCCGCCAGGTCCGGCAGGACCTGCACCAGAACGGTGCGTTCGATGCCCGCCGCCCGGGTGCAGGGGGCGAGGTCGGCGATTGAGAAGTCACGCCGGATGGCCGCCGACTCCGGTTCGTCGAGCCAGGTCTGGGGGCGCCGGCCCAGCTCCCAGACGTGGTGGTGCGCATCGACTCTCACCCGCGATCGCTCCTCGGTCAGTGGTGGACGGCAGGTCAGGTGGTACGGGGCTGGTCCGACTGCGGGCGCGAGGCGGCGGGGATCGGCTCCCCCTCGGCCAGCTGGTCGCGCAGCCAGCGTTCGGTGGTGTTGATGTGCATCAGTGCGGCGGCCTGGGCGAGGTTCGGGTCGCGGGCGACGAGGGCCTGGTGGATCGCCTCGTGCTCGGCGATGGTCCGCCCGGCCGCGTCCGCGTCGGCCAGCCCTCGCCAGGCCCGGGCGCTCAGGGTGCGCCCGGAGATGTGCTCCAGCAGCGTGGCCAGGGTCTCGTTGCGGGTCGCGCGGATCACCGCCCGGTGGAAGGCCGCGTCGTGCTGGAGCAGCAGCTCCACGTCGTCCCGTGCGTCCCGCATGGCCGACAGGTGCCGTTCCACCTCGGCGAGGTCCTCGTCGGAGATGCGGGTGGCGGCCAGCGCGGTGGCGACCGGCTCGAACAGCCTGCGCACCTCGGTGAGTTCCAGGACGGTGTCCCCCTGGAGGAGTTCGACCGCGCCACCGAGGCCCTCCAGCAACAGGCCGGGAGCCAGGCTGGTCACATAGGTGCCGTCGCCGCGCCGGATCTCCAGGACACGGGCGACGACGAGCGCCTTGACCGCCTCGCGCATCAGGTTCCGGGACAGGCCGAGCTCGGCCGCGAGCTGCTGCTCCGGGGGCAGCTTCGACCCCGGGGGCAGCTCGCCGTCCCGGATCATCTGGCGGATGCGGGCGATTGCTTTGTCAGTCAGGGACACGGCGCAAACGTAGCAGGTGATCCCATGTCTCGGAAGACATCCGATCACTATCTCCGGTCGACTGGCCCATAAGACCTGGGAGTTCGTCGCCACGCAGGCTCACGTCCTGAGCGCCGGAGACCGGTTCTCCACTGCATCCATCCCATGTATTGAGGCGAAGAACGGTCTGATCGAGGGCGGTTCAGGATTCGGCGTAGGCCGTCGCCTGGATGCCGTAGAGCTCGGCGTAGCGCCCCTGGCGGGCCAGCAGTTCCTGGTGCGAGCCGATCTCTTCGAGGCGTCCTCGGTCGAGCACCACGATGAGGTCGGCACCGGTGACGGTCGAGAACCGGTGCGAGACGATCACGGTGATCGCCCCGGTGCGCGCCGCGAGCTCGCGGGCACGGGCCATCTGGCGCTGGAAGATCTCCTGTTCACTGGGCGCGTCCAGGGACGCCGTGGGCTCGTCCAGGACGAACAGCAGCGGCTCGCGGCGCATGGTCGCCCGCGCCAGGGCGGTCTTCTGCCACTGCCCCTCGGACAGGTCCACCCCGCCCAGGGCGCGGCCGAGCCGGGTGTTCACGCCCTGGGGCAGCCGGCTGACGAAGCCGGTGGCCTCGGCCTCGCGCAGCGCCTCGGCGATGCGCTCCCGGTCGTCGAGGTGGGGCAGGTCGCCCAGGCCGACGGTTTCGGAGAACACGGTGCGGTAGCGGCCGAAGTCCTGGAAAGCGGCGCTGGTGCGGGCGTGCCAGCCGGCGCTGCCGTAGCGGGCGAGGTCCACCCCGTCGACGGTGATCCGGCCCGAGTCCGGCTGGTAGAACCGGTTGAGCAGCTTGACCAGGGTGGTCTTGCCTGAGCCGTACTCGCCGACCACGGCGACGACCGTCCCCGCCGGGATGGTGAGGCTCACGTCCTCCAGGGCGAACCGGTCGGTTCCGGGGTACCGGTAGCTGACCCGGTCGAAGACGATGCCCTCGGTGAGCCGGGCCGGCGTCGCGAGCTCACCGGCGTCGCGGGTGCGGTCGGCGACGAAACGGCGCAGCCACAGGTAAGGATCGACGAAACGCTGGGCGGCGACGGAGTCGGTCGTGCGGCCGACGGCGGCCTCGACCGAGCCGCGCAGGGTGGACGCGACGGTGACGGCGAGGACGATGTCGCCGGGTGAGCCGTGTCCCCGGGCGGTGCGGTGGATGACGACGGCCAGGGCGGCCACGAATCCTGCGGTGAACAGCGCCCAACCGCTCACCCGCCAGACGGCGGCGCGGAGTTGGGCCCGGAACCGGTGCTCGGCGGCCTCCTCCCAGACGGCGGCCTGGCGGCGGGCCAGTTCACCGCCCGCCCCGGCGACCCGGATCTCCTTGGCGGCCGCCGCCTCCGAGACGGTGTCGAACAGGTGCTTCTGGAGGCGGATCGCCTCCGCCGTCTCGGTCTCGGCCCGGCTGACCCGGCGCTGGCCCTGCCGGTCGAACCAGAGCGGGGCGGCGGCGAACAGGAGCAGAAGCAGCAGCCAGGGGCTCACCGTGCCCAGCAGCAGGAGGGAGACGCCGAGTTGGAGCACGCCGAAGGCGGCGGTGACGGCCGACCAGAAGCCGTTGACGATGCTCCAGGGGGCGCCGAGGACGATGGTCACCCGGTCCAGGAAGTCGCTGCGCTCCACGTGCTCCAGCCCGTCCAGCAGCGCGATGTCCCGGTCGATCGAGGCCGGCAGGTCCAGCACGGCCACCTGGTCCACCAGCCGGCCCTTGACGTTGAAGCCCAGGTCGGTGAGCGCGGCGGTGGCGGCGTAGACGAGGGCGGCGCCGACCGCCCCGGCGACGGCCGCCCCGGTGTCGTGGTCGATCGCGCCGTTGATGGCCGCGCGCAGGGTCAGCGCGGTGGCGGCGACCGTGACCAGGGAGAGTGCCTGGGTGAACAGGACGCCGATCGTCAGCCAGCGTGAGCGGCGATAGGAGACGGCCAGCAGTTCGCGGGCCAGCCCGAGGTAGTCCCGTGCGGTCGCACGGTACTCGGGCTGCTGCGGGTCCGGGGTCAAAGGAGTTCGCTTTCGTCCGTGCGGTCGTCGTAGCCGAGCCGGAAGCGCTCGGCCTGGATGGCGAAGAGCTCGGCGTACCGGCCGCCGAGGGCCGTGAGTTCGTCGTGGGTGCCGGATTCGGTGATCCGCCCGCCGTCGAGGAGCACGATGCGGTCGGCCTGCCGGACGGTGGAGAGCCGGTGCGAGATCAGCACCACGCCGGCCCGGCCGCGGTGCTCCGCGAGCCGGTTGAAGACCTCGAACTCGGTGCGCACGTCCAGGTGCGCGGTGGGTTCGTCGAGGACCAACAGGTCGGCGCCGGTGTGCACGGAGTACAGGGCGCGGGCCAGGACGGCCTGCTGCCACTGGCCTCCGGAGAGGTCGACCCCACCGGTCCGGGTGCGGGCGAGCGGGGTGTCCCAGCCGTCGGGGAGCCGTTCCAGCACCGCGTCGAAACCGGAGTCCTTCGCGGCGGCCTCCAGGGCGGCCCGGTCGACGGGCACGGTGGCGTGTCCGAGCGCGACGTTGTCGGCCGCCGACAGCTGGTACTTGACGAAGTCCTGGAAGACGACCGAGACGTGCTCGCGCCAGCCGGCGGCGCCCAGCTCGGCGATGTCGCTCCCGTCGGCCGTGATCCGTCCCCGGGTGGGCCGGTAGAGGCCGGACAGCAGTTTGATCATGGTGGACTTGCCCGCGCCGTTGAGCCCCACCACGGCCAGCAGTTCGCCGGGCCTGATCTCCAGGTCCAGGCCGTTCAGCACGGTGCGCCCGGTGCCCGGGTAGGTGAAGGAGACGTCCTCGAAGGCGACCAGTGGCGGTCCGGTGCGCCGCTCCGCGCGGGGCGCGGGGAGGGCGTCCGCGCGGGCGGCCTGCGGGCCGAGGAGCTCCCGCAGCTCCTGGTAGGCCAGCATGCCCTCGGTGGCGGCGCGGATGTTGCGGACGTCGTCGCTGTAGCCCAGCGACTGCACGAGCGACCAGGAGGCGGTCAGCACCGCGGTGAGGGTTGAGACGGCCACCGCACCCTGGGCCGCGTCCCTGGTCACCGCGAGATACACGACGACCAGCGGGGCGCCGACCAGCAGGAACTGGCTCCACTCGTTGCGCAGCAGTCTGCGGGACACCTCCCAGGTGGGACCGAACATCGCCCGCAGGTGCCGCTGGATGCGTTCGACCATCCAGTCGCCGAAGCCGAAGACCCGCACCTCCATGCTGGGGCCGACGGCGGTGAGTGCCTCCCGCCAGGCCTCGGCGTGCAGTCCGTGCTCGATGCCCTTGCGCCACACCGCCGTGAAGACGTGCGCCTGACGGTTGCGCAGGTACTGGTTGACCGCACCGGGCACCAGCAGGACCGGCACGGCCCACCACACGTACTGCGCCAGCACCGCGCAGGCGCCGGCCAGGCCGAGGAGCGAGGCGACGCGGCGCAGGCGTCCCAGCGCGCCGTCGGCCGGGGTGCGCTCGGTCCAGTTGGCCGGTTGGGCGCGGGCCCGGCGGATCAGCTGTTGCACCTCCGGCGTCTCCAGCGCCTCGATCGTGGGGCTCGCCGTGGCGAGCCGCAGGACCCTGGCCCGGTGCGCCCCGTCGATGCGCAGGGCGGCGAGGTGCGCCAGCGGCGCGGTCAGCGCCTCGATCACGTGCCCGAGGAGCAGGACCGCGCCGAAGGCGGCGAGGGGGACGAGGGCGGCGTCGAACAGGTCCGCGCCCGGATGGTTCTGCACGCTGGCCACCAGGGCGGCGGTGGCCAGTGCGGTGGCGGCCGGCAGGGCCGCCTGGACGACGAGGAGCCCGACCAGTGCGGCCAGCAGCCGTGGTCGGGCGTCCCGCAGCGGGCGCAGAAGCAGGGCCAGGTGTTCCGCCCTCGATCGAATGGCGCCGTCGAAGCGCTTCGACTCGAACATTCGCCAAATCTGACAGAATTCCTGACCGCATGTCAACCGATCTTTTCCACCCCAAAATTCCGTTGAATTCATCGAATTGGCGTCGAATATCCGGGGAACCGAAGTCGGATCGATGGGATGCGGAATTCAACCTGCGGTCAGTAGCCATGGATCAGCTTGTAGGCGACCTCGGGCAGGAACTGTCCGGCCGTCGATCCCGTACCGGTGCCGCAGTTTCCGTCGGACTCGCCGGGCACCTTGATCCACAGCAGCATCTCGGCGCCGGCGCCGACCCGCGTGGGCGTGCCGATCCTGCGCGCCGCCGGGTTGCACCAGTTGCCGTCTGATCCGTTGCCGTTGCGGGCGGTGTCGATGACGAACGGCTTGGTGAACCCGTTCGCCGACCGCAGGGCCGCGTTGACGGCGTTGCCGTACGCGATGTTCTCCGCGGTGCCGTAGTAGTTCGACACGTTCAACGAGAATCCGTGCGCTCCGCTCGCCCCGGCCGCGACCAGGTGCTGGGCCATGGTCTCGGCGCTCATCCAGGCGGGGTTGCCGGCATCCAGGTAGAGCCGGGTGTTCGGGGCCTTGGCGTTGAACTGCGCGATGGCGTTGCGCAGCATCGCGTTCCGCTCGGCGATCTGAGCGGCGGTCATGCAGGTCTCGTCGCCGAGCGAGTCCGGTTCGAGGACGACCACCGCCGGCCGGTGACCGATGCCGCCGGCGAAGGCGGCGATCCAGGTGGCGTAGTCGGCGGGGGTGCCCGCGCCACCGCCGGACTGGCCGGCGCAGATGTCCCGGTCGGGGATGTTGTACGCAACCAGGATCGGCAGCTTGCTCTTGGCGGCGGCCGCACCGACGTAGGCCCCGGTCGCCGTCCCGATGGTGCCGCTCCAGTTGCCGAACCAGCGTGCCGTCGGCACGTCGGCGATCGAGGCCTGGATCGCGGGGGCGCGGCCGTCGGCACGGTTGGCGTTGACCCACTGCTGCGCGGTGGAGTCGGGGTCCGCGTAGAAGCCGTCGGTCAGGGTGGTGGGGTCGGCAGCATGGGCGGTCGCAGGCTGGACCGCGACCAGGAGGGCGGTCAGTGCGGGTGCCATGAGCAGGGACAGTCGGCGGATCGATCGGCGCATGGGGGCTTCCTCCGCTACGGGGTGGGGGCTGGCGGGAGGTCGTGGACGGTGACGGTCGGGTGCAGTCGGCGGGTGTGGTCGAGCGGGCGGGCCGGGCCGGTGAGGCGCAGCGGGACGGTGAGGCGGGGGTCGGTGCTGGAGGCGGAGATCCGCAGTTCCAGTGCGCCGGGTTCGACGGTCCGCCCGCCGTCGCGGCCCGTGAAGGAGGCCAGGTCGGCGGGGAGGGTCAGCTCCACCCGGCAGCCCGCTCCGGCGTCCAGTGGGATCCGGCGGTAGCCGATCAGCCGCTGCACCGGCTGGACGACGGTGGCCACCGGGTCGTGGAGGTACAGCTGCACCACCTCGGCGCCCGCCCGGGTGCCGGCGTTGCGCAGTTCGAAGGCGAGCCGGAACGCGCCGTCGGTGCCGGTCTCGGCAGTCCGCACCTCCAGGCCGGACCAGGTGAACTCGCTGTAGCCTAGCCCGTGTCCGAAGCCGAAGGCGGGTGTCGGGTCGGTGCTGGAGACCTCGCCGGCCTGGGCCAGCCTGGCGGCCAGGTAGGTGGAGGGCTGGACCCCGGGGTGGGCGGGGACGGAGACGGGCAGCCGTCCGGACGGGTTGACGCGCCCGCTGAGCACGCCCGCGAGCGCCACCGTCCCGGCCTCGCCCGGGAAGAAGCACTGGACGATCCCGGCCGCCTCGGTGCCGGCGCGCCCGAGCGCATACGGCCGCCCCGCCAGCAGGGTGACCACCACGGGCGTCCCGGTGTCCAGTACCGCTTCCAGCAACTGCCGCTGTCTGCCGGGAAGTTCGAGCGATGCGGCATCGCATCCCTCGCCGCTGGTGCCGCGCCCGAACAGCCCGGCCCGGTCTCCGAGGGCGAGCACCACCGCATCGGCCCGCCGGGCGGCGCGTACGGCCTCGACGATGCCGGCGGTGTCCTCGCCGTCGACCGTCACGCCGCGCACCGTGCGCAGCTCGCTGCCGGGAAACTCGGCCGCCAACGCCTCGCGCAGGGTGGGGAGTTCGATGCCGAGCGGGGTCCCGGGGTGCTGTCCCCCGACGTGCACCGGAAAGGAGTAGCAGCCGAGCACCGCGGTGGGTTCGTCGGCGTTCGGGCCGATCAGCGCGATCCGCGCGGGGTCGTGCAGCGGCAGCAGGCCGTCGTTGCGCAGCAGCACCACGGCCTGCTCGGCGAGTTCGGCGGCGAGCGCGCGGTTGGCGGACCGGTCCAGGTCGACCAGGCCGCGCAGCGCCCCCGGTTCGCTCAGGTCGGCGTCGGCGAGGGCGTCCGGTACAGGGCTCCAGTCGGCGTCCAGCAGCCCGAGTTCGGCCTTCTGGACCAGGACGCGGCGCAGCGCCCGGTCGACCAGCCGCTCCGGGACGGTGCCCGTGACGACCGCGTCGAACAGCGGCTGTCCGAAGGCGTCGACGGTCGGCAGCTCGACGTCCACTCCCCCGGCCAGGGCCAGTGCGGCGGCGTCGGACCGGTCCTCGGCCACGCCGTGCAGGGTCTTGAGGAAGGCGATGCCGAAGTAGTCGGCGACGACCGTTCCGGTAAACCCCCAGGTGTCCCTGAGCAGTCCGGTGAGCAGGGCCTGGTCGGCGGCGGAGGGGAGGCCGTCGGTGTCGGTGTAGGCGGGCATGACCGCGCGGGGTCGGCCTTCGCGGACGGCCATCTCGAAGGGCGGCAGGATGACGTCGGCGCGCTCGCGCGGCCCCATCGAGACGGGTGCGAGGTTGCGTCCGGCGCGGGAGGCGGAGTACCCCGCGAAGTGCTTGAGGGTGGCGACGACCCCGGCCGACTCCAGGCCCTGGACGTAGGCGGTGGCGATGGTGCCGACCAGGTACGGGTCCTCACCGATGGTCTCCTCGACCCGCCCCCAGCGGGCGTCGCGGACCACGTCGAGCACCGGCGCGAGGCCCTGGTGCACCCCGACGGCCCGCAGGTCGCGCCCGATGGCGGCGGCCATCGTCCGGACCAGTCCCGGGTTGAAGGCGGCGCCCCAGGACAGCGGCACGGGGTATGCCGTGGCTCCCCAGGCGGCGAAGCCGGCCAGGCACTCCTCGTGAGCCAGGGCCGGGATGCCGAAGCGGTTGGCGGCGGCGATCCGTTGCTGGGTGCGCAGCAGCGAGAGCGCGCCGAGCGCCGGGTCGACCGGGGCGGTGCCGAACGGCCGGGTCAGCTGGCCGAGCCCGTACGGCAGGAGGGTGCCGAGGTCCGGTGGCGGCTCCATCTCGTGCTGGTGCGGGGCGACTTCGTCGCCGTCGGCGTCGGCGCCGACCCAGACGCCGACCAGTTGGGCGGTCTTCTCCCGCAGGGTCATCGCGGCGATCAGGGCGTCGGCCCTCGCCTCCGGGGTGAGCGTGGTGTCCCGCCACGCGGGCGCGGGCTCGGGGTTCCGGTGGTCGTTCATTTTCCTCCCACCCCCGTCAGGCCCTGGACCAGGGCGCGGCGGGCGAACAGGTAGACGACGAAGACGGGGAGCATGGACAGCACCACGGCGCTGAGCAGTCCGGGCACGTCCACGCCGTGTTCGGTCTGGAACTCGTACAGGCCGAGGGTGATGACCTTGGTGGAGTCGGACTGGGTGAGGATCAGCGGGAAGAGGAAGCCGTTCCAGGCCTGGAGGGCGGCGAAGACCGTGATCGAGGACAGTCCGCCCTTGGACAGCGGGAGCACCAGCTGCCGGAACACCCGCGCCGGGGACGCGCCGTCCATCGCCATCGCCTCGTACAGCTGGGGGCTGATGTCGCGCATCGCACCGGTCAGCACCAGGGTGCAGACCGGCAGGCAGAAGGCCGCGGTCGGGAGGACGACGCCGATCAGGTGGTCGTACAGGCCGGTCTTGCTGATGACATAGAACATCGGCACGATCACCGCCTGGGCGGGGATCGCCAGCCCGAGCAGGAACAGCCGGAACACCCAGCCGGTCGCCCGGCCGCGGGCGCGCACGATGGCGTAGGCGAGCGGCGGGACGACCAGCAGCACGATGGCGACCACGCCGGCGGTGACGGTCAGGGTGTTGAGGAAGTCCCGGCCGAAGCCGGTCGAGAGGTCGGTCAGGTAGTTCTGCAGGGTCCAGTGCGCGGGCGGCTTGAGCGGGCCCTCGGTGGAGTAGTCGGAGCGGGTGCGGAAGGTGGCGATCAGCAGCACGTACAGCGGCAGGCCGACCAGCAGCAGCCACACCAGGGAGCCGAACCCGGCCAGGACGTTGGGGCGCCGGCGCATCACAGGCCCTCCGTCGTGCCGCGCATCCGGTCGTAACCGGAGAGCCTGACCACCGCGAGCGAGATCAGGGTGGCGACCACCACGAGGACCAGCGCGATGGCCGATCCCGTGCCGAAGTCGAAGCCCTTGAAGGCCTTCTGGTACATGTAGTAGGCGGTGACGGTGGTGTCCGTGCCGGGGCCGCCCTGGGTGAGGATCAGCACGGTGTCGAAGGTGGTCAGGCCGCCGACCACCATGAGGATCACCGAGGTGATGACGGTGTTGCGCAACTGCGGCAGGGTGATGTGGAAGAACTGCCGCACCCGGCCCGCCCCGTCGACGGCCGCGGCCTGGTAGAGCACCTGGGGGATGGCCCGGGCGCCGCCCTGGTAGATCAGCGCGTGCAGCGGGGTGAACTGCCACACGCCGACGAAGGTCAGCACCCCGATCGCCCCGCTCCTGCTGCCGAGCAGGTTGCCGTCGCCGAACAGCCAGGTGAGCTGGGCCGGTACGCCGAAGTTGGGGTCGAGGACGGCGCGCCACACCACTGCGACGGCGGTGGCCGAGAGCAGCAGCGGCACGAAATAGATCGCCGACAGCACGGCCCGGTTGCGCTGCTGCCCGGCGGCCCAGACGCCGAGCAGGATGCTGATCGGCGTCTGGGTCAGCACGCCGAGGGCGGTGAGCAGCAGGGTGGTCCAGACGGACTGGAGCATCACCGGGTCGTGGAGCAGGGCGGTCCAGTTGGCCAGGCCGTTGAACCGCGGTTCGCCGATGCCGTCCCAGCTGGTGAAGGAGAGCACGACGACCAGCAGCAGCGGTGTGAGCGCGAACAACAGGAAGAACACCGCCGCGGGGAGCGCCCAGACGAAGCCCGGGCGGGTCGCCTCCGCGCCGAACCGCGCACGGCGCGTCATGAGGTCGGCAAGGCCTGCATGGCCTTGATGAAGCCGTCGGTGTCGATCCGGCCGTCGAAGAACTGCTGGACGGCCGTGTGCATCGGGGTCATGGCGCTCGGCGGGTAGGCCTGGTCCCAGGACAGCTGGAACGAGGGGGCGGCCTTGACCAGTTGGTACTGGTCCTTGGAGTAGGCGGGGCTGGCGGAGAGGTCGAGGAAGTCGACGGTGCCGGTGGTGGTCGGCAGGTTGCCGAGGGCCAGCTGCGCCTTCACGAACTCCTCCGAGTACATCAGCTTGAGGAAGGCCGCGGCGGCCTCCGGGTGCTTGGTCTTCTTCAGTACGGAGTAGAAGTTGTTGGTGTTGCCGACGACGTCGGCCGCGTCGCCCTTGCCGCCGCTCAGGGCCGGGAAGCCGGTGTAGCCGAGGCCGGTCTTGGCGAAGTCCGGGTTGGCGTCCTGCTGCGTGGCGTAGTACCAGGAGCCCATCAGCTCGAAGGCGGCCTTGCCCTTGGTGACCAGGGCCGGGGAGCCGCCGTCGGTGAACTTCACGGAGTCGAAGTTGCTCCCGAACGCCCCGGCGTCGACCAGCTGCTTGAGGGTGGCCAGCGCCTTGCGGCTGTCCTCGCTCGCCCAGGCCTCCCGGTCGCCGCCGATTGCCCGTTGGAACAGGGCGGGGCCGGCGATCCGGTCGTAGAGGTACTCGAACCACATCAGGGTGGGCCACTGGTCGCCGCCGCCGAGGGCGATCGGGGTGATGCCCTTGGCCTTCAGGGCCCTGGTGGCGGCGAGGAGGTCGTCCCAGGTCTTCGGTGGGGTGAGTCCGACGTCCGCGAGCACCTTCTTGTTGTGGAACAGCAGCACCGGCTGGGTGCCGCGCATCGGCACTCCGTACGGCTTGCCGTCCACCACCGCCGAGTTGAAGACCGAGGGCAGGAAGTTGTCCTTCAGGCCCGGGTCCTTGGCGATGAAGTCGTCCAGCGGCAGCAGCAGGCCCGCCTTGACGAACGGCTGGATGGAGCCGCCGCCCCAGTTGAAGAAGACGTCCGGGGCCCGCGGGGTGTTGATCACGGTCTGGAGCTTCTGCTGGTAGTCGGCGCCGGGGACGGTGTCGAGCACCGCCTTGACCTCGGAGGTCCGGTTGAACGTGTCGACGATCTGCTTCTCGACCTTGTTGCCGGCGTCGCCGTAGACCAGCACGTGGATCGTCCCGTCCCCGGCGTCGGAGGAGGCGCCGCCGGATCCGCAGGCGGCGGACGAGCCCAGGACGAGTGCGGTGACCGCGGTGACCGCGGCGAATCTCGATCGCATATCCTGCCCTCAGTTTCGAATGTTTCGAGCAAGTTGCCGAATGTTGTGGGAAACCTAGAACCGACCTGACCGCCCGTCAAGAGTGCGGACGGGATCGGCCCCGGGCCGTCGGCGGGCTAGCATCCGTGCGGTACGGACCGCCGCGGCCGTGCCCGACGCCACCCACGACGGAGTTCGCCCAGCAGGGCAGTGCAGGAGGAACCCGTGAACAGAGCGGCCACGCTCGCCGAGATCGCGCAGGAGGCAGGGGTCTCCGCGCCGACTGTTTCGAAAGTCCTGAACGGACGCGCCGACGTCGCCCCGGCCACCCGGGAACGGGTCGAGGAACTGCTGCACCGGTACGGCTACCGGCGGCGGCGCGGCAACCGCCGGACCAGCCCGCTGCTGGAACTGGTCTTCCACGAGCTGGAGAGCGCCTGGGCGGTGGAGGTGATCCGGGGCGTCGAGAACGCGGTCCGCGAGGAGGGCCTGAGCATCGTGCTCTCCGAGTCCGCCGAACGGCACGGCCCTGGCCAGTCCTGGGTGGACGGGGTGCTCGCCCGCCGCCCCACCGGCGTGGTGCTGGTGCTGTCCGACCTGGACCGCTCGCTGCGCGAGCAACTGGCCAGCCGGGACATCCCCTTCGTGGTGCTGGACCCGGCCGGCGACCCCGGCCGGGACGTGCCCGCCGTCGGCACCACCAACTGGGACGGCGGCCTCGCCGCCACCCGGCACCTGCTCGACCTCGGCCACCGCCGGATCGGCCTGATCGGCGGCCCCGCCCGGATGATGTGCAGCCGGGCCCGGGCCGACGGCTACCGGGCGGCGCTCGACATGGCGGGCATCCCGTACGACCCGGAGCTGGTCCGCGAGGGCGACTTCCACCACGAGTCCGGACGCCGGCTCGGCCTGGAGCTGCTGCGCCTGCCGGACCGGCCGACCGCCGTGTTCGCCGGGAACGACCTGCAGGCGCTCGGCCTGTACGAGGCCGCCCGCGAGCTGGGGCTGCGCATTCCGGGGGACCTCAGCGTGGTCGGCTTCGACGACCTGCCGCTGGCCCGCTGGGTGGGCCCGCCGCTGACCACCGTGCGCCAGCCGCTGACCGAGATGGCCGAGGTGGCGACCCACCTGGTGATCGACCTGGCCCGCGGGGTGCGGCCCGGCACCCTGCGGGTGGACCTGGCCACCAGCCTGGTCGAGCGCAGCAGCACCGCCCGGCCGCGTACGGTCGAACCCGGCCCGGCCGCGAACGGCTGACGGGACGTCCGACCCTCGGGCCGTCGGGCCGTCGGGCCGGAAAGCAGTGCGGCCGGACGGTCCGGGGGCCCGGCACCGTCCGGCCACACCGTTCCGCCGTGTCAGCCGAGCGTCCACTGCTGGTTGCTGCGACCGCTGCAGGTCCACAGCTGGGCCAGGGCGCCGTCGGCGGTGGAGGCGCCGGACACGTCCAGGCACAGGCCGGACTGGACGCCGGTGACGGTGCCGTCGGTGTTCAGGTGCCACTGCTGGTTGGCCTGGCCGTTGCACGGCCAGACGACCACCTTGGTGCCGGGGGCGGTGCCCTGCCCGGAGGCGTCCAGGCACAGCCGGCTGCCGCCGCCGTTGACACTCAGCTGGTCACCCGAGGTGTGCGTCCAGATCTGGTTGGTGCCGCCCCAGCAGCTGTAGATCTGCACCTGGGTGCCCGCCGTGGTCGAACCGTTCGGCACGTCCAGGCACTTGCCGGCACCGACCGCGTGCAACTCTCCCGTGGTGCCGCCGCCACCGCCGCCGGTGCTCGAACCGCCGAGGACGGAGAGCGCCGCGTAGTAGGCCGGCTTGGGCTGGTCGTTGCCGTCGTACATGGTGGCGGCGCCGGTTCCGGGGAAGGTGCCGGGGATCCAGGAGTGCGCGTCGTCCACGCCCCACTGGCTCACGCCCACGCAGCGGGAGACGGCCAGGCAGTCCCGCACCACGGCGGCGTAGTCGGTGGCCTGCTGCTGGAGTGCGGCGCCGGAGGCGGGGAGCTGGATCCGGTCGTCCAGTTCGGTGACGGCCACGTCCAGGCCCAGGTTCGCGAACCGCTGCAGGTTGGCCTGCATGTCGGCGGGGATCTGACCGAGGATGAAGTGGCTCTCGAACCCGATGCCGCCCAGCGGCACCCCCTGGGCGAGCAGCGACTGGGCCAGGCGGTAGAGGGCGTCGCTCTTCGCGTTCCCGCCCTCGATGCCGTAGTCGTTGATGTAGAGCTTGGCGCCCGGGTCGGCGGCGTGCGCGGTGCGTAGCGCATCGGCGAGGTAGTCGGTTCCCATCGCCTGGTAGAACACGTCCGGGACGAGGGAGCCGTCGCCGTTGTAGGGCTCGTTGATCACGTCCCAGGCGTAGACCTGGCCCTTGTAGTGGGTGGCCTCGGTGGTGATGTGCGCCTCCATCACGGAACGCACCTGCTTCAGCGGCAGATTCGACACCCAGGAGGGGAGTTGGTTCTGCCACACCAGGTTGTGGCCGCGCACCCGCATGCCCTGCGCCCGGGCGAACTGCACGAGCTGGTCGCCCGGCCCGAAGTCGTACGAGCCTGGGGACGGCTCGGTGGTGTCCCACTTCATCTCGTTGCCCGGGGTCAGCATGTCGAACTGCGCCCCGGCAACGGCGGTCTCACCGCCGACGCCGAGGTCACCGTCCGTCAGCGCGGTGCCGAAGTACCGGCCGTCGGCTTCCGCCGCCGCCTTCAACGTGCCGCCGGCCGCCGCGGCCGGGGTCGTCGCGGCCAGCGCGCCGGTCGCGAGCACCAGCGCCAGGACCAACGTGGCGGTCCAGGCGCGGTGCATTCCGATCAGGATCCTTCGAAGAGGCATGGTCGACCTCCAGAGTCGCTCCAGGGGGGAGGTACACACCCGCGCTGTCGGCGGGTCATGGCGCACGAGCGATGACGGCGGTGTCGCCGTCGATTCGGGGAACGGGAGCACGGCGGCAGCCGTCCGGCAGGCGGCGCCCGGTGGGTTGTGCTCCCGCGGCTAGGTAACTCGGAGTGCGCGGGACCCGTCAATACGCGGTTGAATGTTTCGTCGATGTTTCGGAAAGCTCTGCCCGAAGGGCCCTTGTGGCCGAGCGGAGCGGTGCCGACCTTTCGTGTACGCCGAGCTCCCCGTCGACCTGCGCGGGTGCCCGGAGGGCGGGGCGGCGGGCCGCCCGGCTCGGCGGCGTGTAAGTTACAGCGGCTTATGGGAGCGCTCCCGCGCCTATTGACGGCCTTTCTCAGGCCCTGGCTTGATGTGAAGGGGATCGCCGCGCCCCCAAGTGGGCGCGTTCCCACCCGATTTCAGCGATCCCGTCAGGAATCCCCACCCATCCGAAAGGACCCGGACGTGCCCCATCCCGTCCTGCGTCGCCTGCGCACGGCAGCGGCCGCCACGCTGCTCGGCGCCACCGGCCTGCTGCCGAGCATCGGAGCCGCCACCCCCGCGCACGCCACCCCCGCGCACGCCACCCCCGCGCACGCCACCCCCGCGCACGCGGCCACCGTCCACGTCGCCAACCCGTTCGCCGGTGCGACCGGCTACCTCAACCCCGACTTCGCCGCCCAGGTCAAGGCCCAGGCCGCTTCCGACGGCGGCGCCCTGGGCGGTCTCGAGTCCCAGGTCGCCGCCAACCCCACCGCCGTCTGGATGGACCACATCGGCGCGATCGCCGGCGACGCCACCCACCTCGGCCTCCAGGCCCACCTGGACCATGCGCTCGCCCAGCAGCAGGGAACCACGCCGGTCGTCTTCCAGGTCGTCATCTACGACCTGCCGGGGCGGGACTGCGCCGCGCTCGCCTCCAACGGTGAACTCCCATCCACAGCAGCCGGGTTGGCCACGTACGAGACGCAGTACATCGACCCGATCGCGGCCGTCCTGGCCAACCCGAAGTACGCCGGCATCCGGGTCGCGGCCGTCATCGAGCCGGACTCCCTGCCCAACGCCGTGACCAACCAGTCCAAGCCGGCCTGCGCCACCGCCACCCCGTACTACGAAGCGGGCATCGAGTACGCGCTCAACAAGCTGCACGCGATCCCCAACGTGTACGACTACCTGGACATCGGCCACGCGGGCTGGCTCGGCTGGTCCAACAACATGGTGCCGGCGGGCCGGGAGTACGCCAAGGTCGCCCAGGCCACCACCGCCGGGTTCGCCAGCATCGACGGCTTCATCAGCGACACCGCCAACACCACACCGCTCTCCGAGCCGTTCCTTCCCGACGCCGAGCTCACCGTCGGCGGGCAGCCGCTCAAGTCGGCCAACTTCTACCAGTACAACCCCGAGTTCGACGAGTACCACTACGACACCGCGATGTACGCCACCCTGGTGTCCAACGGGTTCCCGAGCAGCATCGGCATGCTGGTCGACACCTCCCGCAACGGCTGGGGCGGCTCCGCCCGGCCCACCGCACTCAACTCCGGCCCCACCACGGTGGACGCGTACGTCGCGGCCAACAAGGTCGACCGGAAGCACTTCCGGGGCAGCTGGTGCAACATCAGCGGCGCGGGCATCGGCGCCCGTCCGCAGGCCGAGCCGTACGGCGCGGGCAGCCCGATCATCGCGTTCCTCTGGGTCAAGCCGCCGGGCGAGTCGGACGGCGACTACCCGACCGCCTCCCACCCCCACGGCGACCCGCACTGCGATCCGAACGGCACCCAGACCGACGGCAACGGCAACACCTACCCCACCGACGCCATCCCCGGTGACAACATCCCGGCCGGACAGTGGTTCCCCGCCCAGTTCCGGCAGTTGGTGCAGAACGCCTACCCGGCATTCGACGGCTCCGGCGGCAGCACCGGCCCGACCGCGCCGAGCGGACTGACCGTCACCGGAACCACCAGCAGCAGCGTGTCGCTCAGCTGGACGGCGTCCACCGACCCGGCCGGCGTGACCGGCTACTCGGTGTACCGGAACGGGGCCAAGGTCGCGACCGCGACCGGCACGAGCTACACCGACTCCGGGCTCTCCCCCGCCACCGCCTACCAGTACACCGTCACCGCGCAGGACGCCGCCGGCAACGTCTCCCCCGCCTCCGCGGCGGTGACCGCCACCACGGCGGCGGCGTCGGGCGGCGGCGGCAGCAGCGGCTGCTCCGCCAGCTACGCGGTCGGCAATGACTGGGGCAGCGGCTTCACGGCCAATGTGACCGTTGCCAACACTGGCACCGCGGCGACCAAGTCCTGGACAGTCACCTGGAGTTGGGGCGGCAGCCAGCAGATCACCAACAGCTGGAACGCCACCACAGCCCAGAGCGGCGCCGCGGTGACGGCCGCCAGCCAGGCCTACAACGGCGCGCTGGCGCCGAACGCCACCACCAGCTTCGGCTTCCAGGCGACCTACTCGGGCGGCAACACCGCTCCGTCGCTGACCTGCACCGCGAGCTGACCTCATCCGGCCGGGGCCGCACCGACGGCCCCGGCCCCCACTCCCGAGGATCTCCGCATGCCCCGCACCGCCCCTCCGCGCACCGCCCCTCCGCGCACCGCCCCTCCGCGCACCGCCCCTGCCCGCACCGTCCCTGCCCGCACCGTCCCTGCCCGCACCGCCGCGCTCGCGGCCGCCACCGCCGCGTGCGCCGCCCTGGCGGTGCTCCCCCTCACCGCCTCGGCGGCCCCCACCGCCGGCCTGTCCTGCGACGTGAGTTACGCCGTCAACGACTGGGGCGGCGGCTTCACCGCCAACCTCACCATCACCGACACCGGCACCACCGCCATCAACGGCTGGACCCTCGGCTACGCCTACACCGGCAACCAGGCCCTCCAGAACGGCTGGAACGGCACCTGGACCCAGACCGGACAGGCCGTCACCGTCACCAACCCCGGCTACGCCCCCACCATCAACCCCGGCGCCAGCTACACCACCAGCGCCAACTTCGCCTACAGCGGCGCCAACACCGCCCCCACCACCTTCACCGTCAACGGCACCCCCTGCGGGCCGCAGTCGAGCCCGTCGCCGAGCCCCACCCCCACGACGACCCCCACCACGACCCCCACTCCGCCGCCGAGCGGGCCCGCCCCGGCCGTGCACGTCTCGGGCAGCACGCTGGCGAAGGCCGACGGCACCCCGATCGCCCTGCACGGGGTCAACCGCTCCGGGGCCGAGTTCATGTGCGTCCAGGGACACGGCATCTTCGACGGCCCGGCCGACCAGGCCTCCGTCACCGCGATGAAGGCCTGGCGCGTCAACGCCGTCCGCGTGCCGCTCAACGAGGACTGCTGGCTCGGCCACTCCAACGTCGACCCCGCCTATGCCGGACCGGCCTACATCGACGCGGTGCGCGGCTACGTCGACCTGCTGCACCGCAACGGCCTGGTGGCCGTCCTGGACCTGCACTGGACCGACGGGGCGTACACCGGACCGTCCGCCGGCTGCTCCGACGCCAACGCCACCTGCCAGAAGCCCATGCCGGACGCCGCCGGCGCGCTTCCGTTCTGGACCTCGGTGGCGCAGACCTTCAAGGGCGACGACGCGACCGTCTTCGACCTGTTCAACGAGCCGTACCCGTCACGCGCCACCGGGAGCGAGGCCAGTGGCTGGGCCTGCTGGCGGGACGGCGGCAGCTGCCCCGGAATCGGCTTCCAGGTCGCCGGCATGCAGGCGATGGTCGACGCGGTGCGTTCGACCGGCGCGGACAACGTCCTGATGCTGGGCGGCCAGGAGTACGCCAACGACCTGACCCAGTGGGCCGCCTACCAACCGGCCGATCCCCTGCACAACCTGGCCGCCTCCTGGCACTCGTACAACTTCAACACCTGCAGCACCGGTTCCTGCTGGGACGCGCAAATCGGCCCGCTGACAGCCCATATACCCGTGGTAACAGGAGAGTTGGGAGAGAACGACTGCGCGCACGGCTACCTGGACTCCCTACTGCCATGGCTGGACCAGCACGGCGTCTCCTACCTCGCCTGGGCCTGGAACACCTGGGACTGCCGCAGCGGCCCGGCGCTGATCAGCTCCTACGACGGCACGCCGACGGCCTTCGGCGCCGGCTACCGCGCCCACCTGGCCGGCGGGTAGTCACGCCGACTCCCGCACCACCAGTTCCGTCGGCAGGACCATCTGCCGGCGGAACCGGCCCGGCTCGGCGATCTCCTTGAGCAGCAGCTGGACCATCAACTGCCCCATCTCCTCGATCGGTTGACGCACACTGGTGAGCGGCGGCTCGGTGTTCCGGGCCACCACGGAGTCGTCGAAGCCGATCACGGCGACGTCCTGCGGCACCCGCCGGCCCGCCTCCCGCAGCGCCCGCAGCGCACCCGCCGCCGTCAGGTCCGAGGCGCAGAACACCGCGTCCAGGCCGGGCCGGCGGGCGAGCAGTTCCCGCATGCCCTCGCGTCCGCCGCGCTCGGTGAAGTCCCCGTGGGCGACGAGCCCCTCGTCGACCGCTACCCCGGCCTCGGCGAGCGCCTGCCGGTAGCCGGCCAGACGCGCCGCGGCGCCCTCCATGTCGAGCGGCCCGGTGACGGTCCCGATGGCCGTCCTGCCCCGGGCCAGCAGGTGCCGGACGGCCGCTCGGGCACCGCCCGCGTTGTCGGCGTGCACGTAGCTCAGCGGCTCCTGCACCGAGCGGCGGCCGCCCAGCACGGCGGGCAGTTCCAGCCGCTCCAGCAGTTCGGGGAGTGGATCGTCCTCGTGCACCGAGACCAGCAGGACGCCGTCCACCCGGCGGGCGGTGAGGTAGCGGGTCAGCCGTTCCCGCTCGTGTTCGTCGCGCACCAGCACCAGCAGCAACTGCAGGTCGGACTCCGCGAGTTCGGCGGAGACTCCGGTGATGATGTCGGAGAAGTAGGGTTCGGATCTCAGTTTCGCGACGCTCTCCGGGATGACCAGCGCGACCGCGTCGGTCCGGGAGGTGACCAGGGAGCGGGCCGCCTGATTGGGGACGTAGCCGAGTTCCGCGATGGCCTGCTCGACCGCCGCGCGGGCCTTGGCGCTCACCTTGGGCGAGCCGTTGACGACCCGGGACACCGTGCCCCGGCCCACTCCGGCCCGCGCTGCCACCGCCTCCAGGGTGGGGCGGACAGCGGGCTGCTGCTGGGCGGCACGGCTCATGATCGGTCTCCCGGCGGACGACGGACGGCGGCAGCTGCGGCAACCGCGCCGAGGACGGTCGGACGACACCGTCCGGTAACGGAGCCGGTGCACGCCCTTGACACGCCCCGCGCGGCGAAGCAATCTTCCCACATCACAGTGGGAGCGCTCCCACTTCGCGCCCCACCCAGTTCCGAGCACCGCCGGCCGCCAGTTGCGCGGCGCAGCCATGGACCAGCCTGGACAAGGAGAATCGGCCATGCGGAACCCCGGCACCACCCACGGCGGCAGAGCCACCGCCGTCCTTCCCGTACGCAAGCCGCTGCTGAGCGCCGCGGCCGCCGCCCTGTGCGCCCTGCTGGTCGCCGGCTGCGACAGCTCCGGCTCCGCCACCACCGCGGCCCCCGGCGCCAAGATCACCCTGACCGTCGGCGACTACGGCACCTTCGGCTACAAGGAGGCCGGCCTGTTCGACGCGTACATGCGGGAGCACCCCGACATCACCATCGTGGAGCACACCGTCGAGCAGGAGACCGACTACTACCCCGCCCTGCAGACCCACCTCGCCTCCGGCAGCGGTCTGGACGACATCCAGGCGGTCGAGGTCGGCCGGATCGCCCAGGTGGTGAAGAAGCAGGCAAACAAGTTCGTCGACCTCGGCAAGGCCGACGGGGTCGACAGGAGCGCCTTCCTGCCGTGGAAGTCCCAGCAGGCCACCGCCTCGGACGGCCGCACCATCGGCCTGGGCACCGACATCGGCCCGATGGCGATCTGCTACCGCAAGGACCTGTTCCAGCAGGCCGGGCTGCCCACCGACCGCGAACAGGTCGCCAAGCTCTGGCAGGGCGACTGGGCCAAGTTCGTCGAGACCGGCAAGCAGTACCAGGCCAAAGCACCCGCCGGCACCTTCTTCACCGACTCCGCCGGCGGCCTGTTCAACGCCGTGGTGTCCTCCAGCACCACGCAGTACGACAACGGCGGCGGCCAGCTGGACTACAAGAACAGCCCCAGCGTCAAGAGCGCCTGGAACCTGGCGACCGGTGCGATCCAGGCCGGGATCAGCGCCGGCCTCAAGCAGTTCGACACACCCTGGTACCAGGCGTTCGCCAACTCCAGGTTCGCCACGGTCGCCTGCCCGTCCTGGATGACCGCCATCGTCGCCGACAAGTCCGGGAGCGCCAACAAGGGCAAGTGGGACATCGCCACCGCCCCGGCCGCCGGCAACTGGGGCGGCTCCTTCCTCGCCGTACCGAAGGCCGGCAAGCACCAGAAGGAGGCCGAGGCGCTCGCCGCCTGGCTCACCGCACCCGCGCAACAGGCCAAGGTCTTCACCACGGTCGGCAACCTGCCCTCCAACCTCAATGCGCTGAGCCGGCCGGAGGTGCAGAACGCCAAGCTCGACTTCTTCGGCGACACGCCCACCGGCCAGATCTACGCCGCCACCGCGCAGTCCATCCAGCCGACCGTGATCGGCGAGTGGGACGGCCTGGTCAAGGACACCCTCACCAACGGCGCCCTGCTCAGCATCGAGCAGCACCAGAGCGACCCCGCCAAGGCGTGGAGCAACGCGGTCAAGGAGATCGACGACAAGGTCAGTGACTGACGGCCGGCCCCGGCCGTCCGCCCGCCCCGGCCCCCGCCCGGCCGGTACGGAAACGGGATGGGCCGGCCCCGTTCTCCAGAGAGGTCACCACCATGCTCGACGAGGCCGTCCCGGCCACCGCCCCCAGCCCGCCACGCCCTGCTCCCCCACCGCCCCGCCCCTGGCGCGCCCGGCTCTACCGGTGGGACCTGAAGGCCTCGCCGTACCTGTACGTCGCGCCGTTCTTCGTCTGCTTCGTGGCGTTCGGCCTCTTCCCGCTGATCTACACGGGCTGGGTGTCACTGCACAGCGTCGACCTCCAGACGCCCGACCAGATGCAGTGGCGCGGCTTCGACAACTACACCCGGCTGCTCCACGACGACCTGTTCCGCAACGCCCTGCGCAACACCGTCACCATCGGTGTGCTGTCCACCGTGCCGCAGTTGCTGATGGCCCTCGGTCTGGCACACCTCCTCAACTACCGTCTGCGCGGCCGGGGCTTCTTCCGGATCGCGATGCTCGCGCCCTACGCGACCTCGATCGCGGCGGCGACCCTGGTGTTCACGCTGCTGTTCGGGCGGGACTACGGAATGATCAACTGGCTGCTGGGCCACCTGGGCCTGGGCCACGTCGACTGGGAGGGCGGCACCTGGAGCTCCCAAATCGCCCTCTCCACGATCGTCACCTGGCGCTGGACCGGCTACAACGCCCTGATCTACCTCGCCGCCATGCAGGCCGTCCCGCACGACCTGTACGAGGCGGCGGCGCTCGACGGCGCCAACCGGTGGCAGCAGTTCCGGCACGTCACGGTGCCGTCCATCCGGCCCACCATCCTGTTCACCATCGTGGTCTCCGGCATCGGAGCCACCCAACTCTTCGGCGAACCACTGCTGTTCGGCGGCGGAGCGACCGGTCACAGCGGCGGCTCGGCCCACCAGTACCAGACCCTCGGACTGTACCTGTACGACCAGGGCTGGTACGCCTTCCACCTCGGCCGGGCCGCCGCCGTGGCCTGGACGATGCTGCTGATCCTGCTGGCCATCGGCGCGCTCAACCTCACCCTGGTCCGCATCCGCCGCGCCCGGAACGGGGGTTGAGCAACGATGGCCGTCAACCTGGGACGACGTGCGGGAGCGCGGGGCCTCACCGGGGCCGGACCGTTCACGTACGCGGTACTGATCGTCGTCGCCGTCCTGTCCCTCTTCCCGCTGTACTGGACCCTGGTCGGCGCGTCGACCTCCGGCAGCCGGATCGCGCAGACCCCGCCTCCCCTGCTGCCCGGCGGGAGCCTGTGGCACAACCTCGACATCGCCTGGAACCAGGTCCACATGGGCCGGGCGCTGCTCAACTCGGTGGTGGTGGCGGGCTGCGTGACCGCCAGCACGGTGCTGTTCGCGACCCTGGCCGGCTTCGCCTTCGCCAAACTGCCGTTCCGGGGCCGCAACGCCCTGCTGAGCCTGGTGGTGGCGACCATGACCGTGCCCGCCCAGCTGAGCGTCATCCCGCTGTACCAGATCATGGCCCGGCTGCACTGGACCGACCGGCTGCAGTCGGTGGTCCTGCCCAATCTGGTGGCCGCGTTCGGGGTGTTCTTCATGCGGCAGTTCCTGTCCGAGGCGTTGCCGATCGACCTGGTCGAGGCGGCCCGGGTGGACGGCGCGAGCAGCCTGCGGATCCTGTGGAGCGTGGTGCTGCCGATCGCCCGACCCGGGATGGCCGTGCTCGGCATGCTGGTCTTCGTGCAGTCCTGGAACGACTTCTTCTGGCCGCTGATCGCGCTGAGCCAGAGCAATCCCACCGTCCAGGTCGCGCTGGCCGGCCTCGGCGGCGGCTCGTACGACTCCGACCAGGCCGTCATCCTCACCGGTTCGCTGCTCGGGACGGCACCGCTGCTGCTGGTGTTCGCCCTGCTGGGCAGGCAGGTCGTCGGCGGCATCACCGCCGGCGCGGTCAAGAACTGACGTTCCGTCAATCCATCTCACGAGAACTGGAGAAGCCACCATGACTTCCGCACGGACCGGGTCGACCCCGGCCGATACCTCCGCTCCCGCCTTCCCCGCCGACTTCCTCTGGGGAGCCGCGACGGCGGCCTACCAGATCGAGGGGGCCGTCGACGTGGGCGGCCGGACACCCTCGATCTGGGACACCTTCAGTCGGACCCCGGGACGGACGGCCGGTGGCGACACCGGCGACCGCGCCACCGAGCACTACCATCGCTACCGGCAGGACGTCCGACTGATGAGCGAACTGGGCCTGGGCGCCTACCGGTTCTCGGTGTCCTGGTCCCGGGTGCAGCCGACCGGACGCGGGCGGGCGGGCGAACGGGGCATGGACTTCTACCGGCGGCTGGTGGACGAGTTGCTGGAGCACGGCATCGAGCCCGCGGTGACCCTCTACCACTGGGACCTGCCACAGGAGTTGGAGGACCTAGGGGGCTGGCCGGCCCGCAACACCGCGGAGCGGTTCGCGGACTACGCCGCACTGGTGGCGGACGCGCTCGGCGACCGGGTGGGCATCTGGACCACCCTCAACGAACCCTGGTGCTCTGCCTTCCTCGGTTACGGCTCCGGGGTGCACGCCCCGGGCCGTGCCGACTGGACGGCCGCCCTGCGCGCGGCCCACCACCTCAACCTCGGCCACGGCCTCGCGGTCGAGGCGCTGCGCGCGGCGCTGCCCAGGGAGGCGCGGATCGCTGTGTCGCTCAATCTGCACGAGGTACGGCCGCTCACCGGGTCGGCCGCGGACCGCGAGGCCGCCCGCCGGATCGACGCGGTGGGCAACCGCGTCTTCACCGGACCGATGCTGCACGGCGGCTACCCCGTTGACCTGCTCGTCGACACGGCACACCTGGTCGACTGGCCGGCGTTGGTCCACGACGGCGACCTGGCCACGATCGCCCGACCGATCGATCTGCTGGGCGTCAACTACTACACGCCCACCGTGGCTTCGGCCCTGCCGGACGGAGAGGCCCCGGGCTCCGCGGCCGCGAGCGACGCGGGCCACGGCGACGGCGCCCAGTCCCCCTTCGCCGGCTGCGCGGACGTGCTCCTCCACCGCGCGCCCGGCCGGCGCACCGCCATGGGCTGGCCGATCGACCCGACCGGCCTGACCGACCTGTTGCTGCGCCTCCACCGCGAACACCCCGGACTGCCGTTGATGGTCACCGAGAACGGTGCCGCCTTCGACGACCGGCTGACGCCGGAGGGCGCGGTGCACGACCCGCAGCGCATCGACTACCTGCGCGGGCACCTCGACGCCGTCCGGCGGGCGATCGCCGCCGGCGTGGACGTGCGGGGCTACTTCCTCTGGTCGCTGATGGACAACTTCGAGTGGGCGTACGGCTACGGCAAACGGTTCGGCCTGTACTACGTGGACTACGCCACCCAGGCCCGGATCGCCAAGGACAGTGCCCGGTGGTACGCGGAGGTGATCCGCCGGGGCGGGCTGCCTGACCTGGGTGTGTGAGCGCGTCGGATCCCTTGACGCTGCTCGTTCAACCGACGAAGCTGGCAGCGGTGGGTGGACCGGCGCGCGCGATGAGTTCGGGGTGCAGTTCCCGTGTCGAGGATCGATCCAGGACGGCCCCATGTCCCAGCCCTTCCACAGCAATGACCCCGCTCCGACACTGGCCGAGGTCGCCCGTCGGGCCGGTGTCTCCATCGCGACCGCCTCCCGCGTGCTGAACCGTTCCGCCCGGGTCTCCACCGACGTGGCGGCCCGGGTGGAACGGGCGGCGCGCGAGTTGGCGTACGTCCGCCGCCGGGCGCCCAGTGCCCGCGAGACCGGCGTGGTGGCCGTGGTGGTCTTCGCCGATCCGGTGCAGTTCCACGCGGACGCCTTCCCGGTACGGCTGCTGGCCGGGCTGCGACGCTCCCTGCCGGGCTCGGAGCGGGAGTTGGCCGTCTTCACGGTGCCCAGGCGCTCCCGCCGGCCGCCGCTGGTGCGCTACCTGTGCGGCGGCCACGTCGACGGCGCGCTGCTGGTCGGTCCGTGGGGCGACACCACGCTCGTCCGGCTGCTGCACGCGGCCAGGGTCCCGGTGGTGTCACTGGGCCGGCCGCCGGAGCCGGACACGGTGGCGTTCGTGGACGCGGACAACCTGGCCGGCGCCAGGGCCGCGGTGCGGCGGCTGTGCGCGTCCGGGCGCCGCTCGGTGGCCACCATCGCGGGGCCACCGGACACCGCCGCCGGCGCGGACCGGCTGACCGGCTACCACCAGGCGATGGCCGCGATGGCCGCGGTCCGGCCCGCCGTGGCGTACGGCGACTTCAGCAGCGCCTCCGGTGAGCACGCGATGCAATGGTTGCTGGACCAGCGCCCCGATCTGAACGCGGTGTTCGCCGCCTCCGACCAGATGGCCGCGGGAGCCCTCAGGACCTTGCGGCGGCACGGCCTGCGGGTGCCCGAGGACGTGGCGCTGATCGGCTTCGACGACGCACCCGTCGCGGCGCGGTGCCGCCCGGGGCTGACGACGGTCCGCCAACCGGTGGAGGAACTCGGTTCCCGTGCCCTGGAGTTGCTGCTGCGGAACCCGGCACACGGCGAGTCGGTGGTGCTCCCCACCCGGCTGGTCGTCCGGGCGTCGGGCTGAGCGCGCCACACTTGTCCCACCCCACTCGCGTAGTTCGTATCCCCTTGTGTGACCGATGGCAGCAATGAGAGCGTTAACAGGTTCTGGGGGCGAGTCCTGAACACCGGTCAACTGACCTCAGCACGCAGTCTGGAGCGCACGTGACCGACCAACCGACCGCCCAGCGCGTCGCAGCAGTCTCCGCCGCCCCCGAGGTACGGATGTTCAGCCCGGCGGCGACGGTGGCCTCCTGCGCCGGGTTCGTGCTCATCGGAGCGCTCCAGGCGCTGTACGGGCCGGCGATCCCCGCGTTCCGGGACGAATTCCGCCTCTCCCCCGCGGCCGCCGGACTGGGCCTCAGCGCCCACTTCGTCGGTGGTGTGGTCGGCGTACTGCTCTTCGACCGACTGTTCGGGCGCATCGGCAACCGCCGGATCCTCGGCGTCTCCTACCTGCTGATGGCGGTCGGCACGGCGGGTTTCGCCCTGGCTCCCGGCTGGCCGCTCGCCCTGGCGACGGCGCTGCTCGCCGGGCTCGGCTTCGGCGGAGTCGACTACGGCCTCAACCAGCTCTTCGCCGTCGGCTTCGGTCGCCGCTCGACGGCGATGCTGAACATCCTCAACGCCCACTTCGGCATCGGCGCCGTCCTCGGCCCCGCGCTCGTGGGCACGGTCGGCGCCGATCACTACCCCGCGCTCTTCCTCGTCTTCGCCGCGGCCAACCTGCCACTGCTGCTGTGCCTGCGCGGCGTGCACGACCGGACCCCGCAGCAGGCTCGTGGTGGTAGCGGTACTGACGAGGTCGCCGGGAGCGCTCTCAGCCGCAGCCTGGGCTCGGTCCTGGCCGTCTTCGTCACCCTGTACGTCCTACACGTCGGTATCGAGGCGGGTGTCGGCGGCTGGGAGCCCACGCACCTGGAAACGGTCGGCTACGGCGCCGGGTTCGCCGCCACCGCCACCTCCGTCTACTGGCTGATGATGACCGTCGGACGCTTCCTGGTGGCCCCGATCACGCTCCGCTTCTCCGCCGAGTCAATCATCGCGGTGTCCTGCGCGGGGATGACGGCCTGCCTCGTGCTGGCCGCCGTGCCGGGCATCGCCCCGTACGCCTATGCGGGGGTCGGCCTGTTCATCGCGCCGATCTTCCCCACCGGGCTGCCCTGGCTCAACCGCGCCGCACCGCGGGCCCGCCGGGCCGGCGCGCTGGTGATCGCGTCTTCCATGGTCGGCGGTGTCGTCGCGGGGCCGGCCCTCGGCAAGGCCATCGAGTCGCTGGGCGTCCGTTCGGTGCCCCTGGTGCTCGGGGCGGTCTCCGCGCTGTGCCTGACCGCGACGCTCTGGCTCATCCGTGCCACCCGCGCCTGGGCCGCCGCCAACGCGGACGAGATCCGGGCGCACCAGGTGGAGTACAACGGGCGGGCGCACCGCTGCCGAGGCCAGAAGGCTTCCGCACCGGAGCAGTTGGAGGAGGCGGAGCGCGCCTGACGGCGCCGCCCGGGATGCCCGAAACTTTCGAAAGGCCTGCCCTTGTAAGTTACAGCCCGCCAGGGCGAGATCGGCGAGGATCCCACCGGCCGCATCGGCCGCCAAGCACCTTTGGCCAGCGCCTTTCCGGGAAGGGATGGGACTGGGCTACGGCCGACACTTTCGCCTTCTCGGCCGCAAGAGTTGACAGCTTGTCGAGTGCAGGCCAACACTATCGCCGTCGACAGGCGCGAATGGCCTTGGTCTGGATCTGATGTCCGGATCCGGGTCGCCAACTCGCTTTGGGCGGAGCGATGTTGATGACACGCCGGTTCCCTGCGCCGCCATGCGGTGTCGTTCGGCCCACCCATCCGTTCGCGGTCACCGGTGGCGCAGGGTCGCACCCCACCCCACTCATCGGCAGAACGGATCACCCCGTGAACCCTCCCCACCCCGAGAGCCGCAAGGTCCGCCGCCTCCGACGGTTCGTCGGCAAGGCGCCCATCCTGGTGCCGGCCCTCGCGGTCGTCCTGATCCTGCCCGGCACCGCCGACGCCGCCACCGTGACCACGAACCAGACCGGCACCGAAGGCGGATACTTCTACTCGTTCTGGACCGAGGGCACCGGTTCGGTCTCGATGTCGCTGAACGGCGGCGGTCACTACAGCACCTCCTGGACCAACGCCGGCAACTTCGTCGCCGGCAAGGGCTGGAGCACCGGCTCACGCAACCCGGTGACCTACTCGGGCACGTGGAGCACCAACGGCAACGCCTATCTGTCGCTCTACGGCTGGAGCACCAACCCGCTCGTCGAGTACTACGTCGTCGACAACTACGGCTCCTACAAGCCCACCGGCGCGTACAAGGGCACCGTCACCAGTGACGGCGGCACCTACGACATCTACGAGACGACACGCGTCAACGCCCCCTCGATCGAGGGCATCAGGACCTTCAACCAGTACTGGAGCGTCCGTCGGGCCAAGAGGACCGGCGGAACCATCACCGTCGGGAACCACTTCGACGCGTGGGCCAGGTACGGCATGAACCTCGGCACCATGAACTACGAGATCCTGGCCACCGAGGGCTACCAGAGCAGTGGCAGCTCCGACATCACGCTGGGCTCATCCACCGGCGGGGGCACCGGCGGCGGCACGCCGGGCGGGGGCATCACCTCCGGCACCGTCTACACGCTCTCCGACGCGGCGGCCGGCCGCGTCCTCGACGAGCCCGCGGGGCAGAACGGCAACGGCACCCCGCTCCAGGTGTGGGACGGCGGCGACGCCGCCAACCAGCACTGGCGGGCCGACCGGAACGACGACGGCTCCTACACCCTGACCAACATCGCCAGTGGCCGGGCCCTGGATGAGCCGAGCGGCCAGGCGGGCAATGGGACGAGGACGCAGGTCTGGGACTCCAGCGGCGCCGCCAACCAGCACTGGCGGGCCGA
Organism: Kitasatospora sp. NPDC056531; assembly: GCF_042794375.1. NCBI lineage: Bacteria > Bacillati > Actinomycetota > Actinomycetes > Kitasatosporales > Streptomycetaceae > Kitasatospora > Kitasatospora sp. NPDC056531. Next base: position 108,130 of record NZ_JBHTTU010000005.1, read on the forward strand.
CCGGAACGACGACGGCTCCTACACCCTGACCAACGTCGCCAGCGGCCGGGCGCTGGAGATCCCCGGCGGTCGGACCGCCAACGGCACGCCCGTCCAGGTCTGGGACTCCAACGGCGGCGCCAACCAGCACTGGAACTTCGGTTGAGCTGTGAGCCGCGAGGCACGCGCACCTTGCGGCGCCTCGTGTTAGCGCTCACAAATGCCTGACGGCTCCATCCGCTCATGAAGGAGTTCCCCATGCGTAAACGAAGGTCCAACCGAGGGCAGCTGTCCACGGCGCTCACTGCCGTGGTCGCGGTCGTGGCCGCGTTGGCGGCCACGCTCGGCGTCACCACGGCTCAGGCCTCCGACACGGCTCAGGCCGCCACCAGCGGCGCCCTGCGCGGTGTGGGTTCCGGTCGGTGCCTCGATGTGCAGAACGCCGGCCGGACCGACGGCGCGTCCCTCCAGATCTACGATTGCTCGAACGGGGCCAACCAGCTCTGGACGTCGACGTCCGGCAACCAGCTGACGGTGTACGGCGACAAGTGCCTGGATGTGCCGGGCCACGCCACCACGGCCGGTACCCGGGTGCAGATCTGGAGCTGTAGCGGCGCCGCGAACCAGCAGTGGCAGGTGAACTCCGACGGCACGGTGGTCGGCGTGGAGTCCGGGCTGTGCCTGGACGTCACGGGCGCCGGTACGGCCAACGGCACGGCGGTGGAGATCTGGCCGTGCAACGGCGGCAGCAACCAGAACTGGACCGGCCTGTCCGCGTCGGCTCCGCCGGGCGGTACCTGTGCCCTGCCGTCGACGTACCGCTGGTCGTCGACGGGTGCGTTGGCGCAGCCGGCGAACGGGTGGGCCTCGGTGAAGGACTTCACCGACGTGGTGTACAACGGCAAGCACCTGGTCTACGCCTCGAACGTGTCGGGATCCTCGTACGGCTCGATGATGTTCACGCCCTTCACGAACTGGTCGGACATGGCCTCGGCCGGGCAGACCGGGATGAGCCAGGCCGCGGTGGCGCCCACACTGTTCTACTTCGCGCCCAAGAACACCTGGGTGCTGGCGTACCAGTGGGGTCCGTGGCCGTTCATCTACCGCACGTCGAGCGACCCGACGAACCCCAACGGCTGGTCCGCGCCGCAGCCGCTGTTCACCGGCAGCATCCCCAACTCCGGCACCGGCCCGATCGACCAGACCCTGATCGCCGACGACCAGAACATGTACCTGTTCTTCGCCGGCGACAACGGCAGCATCTACCGGGCGAGCATGCCGATCGGAAACTTCCCGGGCAACTTCGGCTCGTCCTACACCACCGTCATGACCGACTCCCCGAACAACCTCTTCGAGGCACCGCAGGTCTACAAGGTCAAGGACCGGAACCAGTACCTCATGATCGTCGAAGCGCAGGGGGCGAACGGGCGCTACTTCCGCTCCTTCACCGCCACCAGCCTCAACGGCTCCTGGACCCCGCAGGCCGCCAGCGAGAGCAACCCCTTCGCCGGCAAGGCCAACAGCGGCGCCACCTGGACCAACGACATCAGCCACGGCGACCTGGTCCGCAACAACCCCGACCAGACCATGACCATCGACCCCTGCAACCTCCAGTTCCTCTACCAGGGCAAGTCCCCCACCGCCAGCGGCCCATACGACCAACTGCCCTGGCGGCCCGGCCTCCTCACCCTCCAGCGCTGACCCGCCCGCAATCCGCCACAGGGAACCCCAGCCGCCGAGTCGGCTGGGGTTCCCCTCTTCCGCAGACCTGCGCAGGCCGACCGCCTCGCCCGGCCCGGGCGGACGATCTTCCACGGGCACCGGTCAGGCGCGATGCGCCCCCTTGCGGCGGGCCCGGGCACGCAGGGCCAGCGCGCCGCCGCCGATGGCGAGCAGAGCCGCGCCGCCGATCGGGAGAAGGCCGTTCGAGCCGGTGGCGGCGAGATCCTTCGCCGATCCCCCGGTCGGACTCGGAGAAGCCGACCCGGAGGAGCCTGCGGCGCCCGCCGACGCTCCCGCCGGCGCGGGCGATCCCTGCGGCCCCGACGCTCCCGCCGACGATCCCACCGACGCGGGCGGCGGCACGGGAGCTTCGGCCTTGTCACGGGTGAACGCCAGTGTGCCGAAGCCGAGTTGGTCAAAGCCGCCACTGTTCGGACCGTAGTCGCCACCGCCACCCTCGGGCCCGACCTTCGCCGCCATGGCCGCGGTGTAGGGCGCCGAGAGGCCGCGGCGATTGACGTAGTGGTTCTGGATCACCGCCCAGATCGGGCGCAGATCGCCCCGGCCGTCGGCGGAGGGCTTGGCGTCGTCCACCGTCTTCGACCAGACGCCGGGCGCGCCCTGCTGGAACGTGAGGCGGGTGAACGGGACGTCCTCGCCGAGGTTGTACTTGGCGACGTACTCGGCCCCCTTGAGGAAGCGGTTGTCGTCCTCCCCGTAGAGGTCGATGCCCTGGTTCCAGGCCATCTCGCACAAGGCGCCCATCAGGCCGACGGCGAGCGTGGTGTGCCCCTGGTCGCGGCCGGACTCCTGGAACTGGGCCAGGCTGCCGGGGTGGACGTAGGGGATGGCGTGCTGGAGCGAGCCGTTGCCCGCCCCGCGGCGGTAGTACTCGACGGCCTGGTCGACCTTGGCCCGGTCGTCGCAGAGGACACCGGTGGCGAAGACGCAGCAGAGGGCGAGCAGATCCCAACTGGCGTAGTAGTTGGTGATGAACGCGCCGTTGTGCTCGCGGAGGAAGTTGTCGCAGACCGGGTGGAAGACCTGCAGCATCATGGTCTTGAACCGGTCGAGGTCGAAGCCGGGGTAGCCGCGCATCAGTTCGGCCGCGTTGGCGAACTGGTAGCCCTGGATACCTGCGGCGAGGTAGTGGTCGGCGCTGCCGGTGACCTGCTTCAGCGTCCCCGACCAGGCGTTGAGGATGTCCCGGGCGGCGTCGCCGTGGGCCCGGTCGCCGCTGATCCGCCAGCGCAGGGCGTTCTGGTAGGCGGCGTGGACGTCGTTGTAGAGGGTCGGGAAGTTCTGGGGAGCGTCGCCTCCCCGGTAGACCGTGGCCTGGGGGTTCGCCTTCCAGCCGCTCTGCGCGTGCCGGTTGGCCGTCAGCCGCTGCCAGCCCGCCAGGTGCGGCTGGGCACCGGCGTTGACCTTGGCGGTGATCCGGTCGAGGTCCGCCTGGGTGTGCAGCAGCCCGGGGTGCGCGAACACGGGACCGGGGGCCGCGACGGCACCGGTCGTGCCGCTCACCGCGACGACGCCGGCCCCGAGCCCGACCGTGCCGGCCAGCTTCAGGACGCTGCGGCGGCTCGGGTGCTGATCGCTGTGGTAGTGGGTCACTGGGCTGTCTCCCCATCATTGACGCTTCCGGTCAAGGAGACGTCCTGGAATGTGAGCGCTAACATCAATGGCCGGCTCATCGTAGGACAGTGTTGCGTCCCCGCGGAATTCCCGACTCACCATCACGGGGAACCCCGTCCGCGCGTCGACTGGGGTTCCCCTCCGGACACGCCCCCAGTGAGATGTACCCCACGTCGGTCCGGGCGCCCGGCGACAGCGTGGCCGCCGCGTTCTCTGCGCGCTCGCCCTGCCGCGCATGATCCAACTTGCGCCTGTGCCAGCCGAGTTCGCGCGGGTCCTGCGTCCCGGCGGGAACCTCGTGATCTCGGACGCGCACCTGCTGGCGTCCTACCTCCGGCCGACGCCGGTGCGTCGTCCCGACCCGGTCGGCCGTCCTTCCCTCCTCGCCGAACCACCACTGGCCGCTCAGCGACTACCTCACTGCGGCCCTTCCGCTCGGCTTCCAGGTCCGGCACTGCGAGGAGCCCCGCCGCCCGCACCGGGCGCCCGACCCTGACACCGGCCGGGGCCCGCTCCCGACCCAGATGTCCTGGGACCTGCTGCGCCGGTGCCCGGAGGCCTCGACCGCGGCCCTGGCCGGCTCCCCCGTCGTGGTCGTCCGGCACTTCCGGCTCGACGGCGCCACGACGGACTGAGAGCGCGCGCGGCCCCTCGAAAGAACATCGACCACGGCGGCAACCTTTCCGATCCGGGCCGCCACCAAGGGGGGCAACGACAACGGCGGGGCCGCAGCAAGCGGCAGCCCGCCACCGGTATCCGCGCATTCCGATGGGGAGCCCACGTGCCATCTGACGACCTGATCACCGCCGAGCAGCCGACGCCCCGGGGCCGTACGCACCGCCGTGGCCGGGCCCGCCGCCGCACCGTCACGGTGGCGTTGGCGGTGCTCACCGGCTCTGCCTGCGCCGGCACCCTGACGCTCAGCGCGAGCGCCGCGCCGACCGTGGCGATCACCGTGGACGCCGGTACCTCGCTGGGCACGGTGCCCGCCACCGGGGTCGGCCTCAACACCGCCGTCTACGACCCGAACCTCAACGACGCCACCGCGTCGTCGCTGATGAAGGCCGCGGGCATCCGGCAGCTGCGATACCCCGGCGGCTCCGTCGCGGACAACTACCACTGGAAGACCCACAGCCTGACCGGCGGCGGCAGCTGGACCGCGCCCGGCACCGACTTCGACCACTTCATGGCCACCGCGAAGACGGTCGGCGCCCAACCGATCATCACCGCCAACTACGGTTCCGGCAGCCCCCAGGAGGCCGCCGACTGGGTCAAGTACGCCAACGTCGACAAGGGCTACGGCATCAAGTACTGGGAGATCGGCAACGAGGTCTACGGCAACGGGCACTACCAGAACGGCAACGGCTGGGAGTACGACACCCACGCCGACAAGAGCCCGAAGGAGTACGCGACGAACCTCGTCGCCTACGCGAAGGCGATGAAGGCCGTCGACCCGACGGTGAAGATCGGAGCCGTGCTCGCCACCCCCGGGGGCTACCCGGACGGGTTCACGGCCTCCGGCGACAGCGCCGACTTCAACCACACGGTGCTCTCCATCGCGGGCCCCTCGATCGACTTCGTCATCGTCCACTGGTCGCCGCGGTCGCCACCGGCGGCACCATCACGCTCGGCCGCGCCGCCCGGCACAGCGCGAAGGAGGACCCGAACCGATCCCCCGGACCGGCGGCGCCGGTCGGCTACGCGCCCGGGTCGGTCGCCGCCCGCTGCATGTCCACCGGCAGGTCCATGGTGCAGCTCGCCGCCGAACCCAGCCAGGGCGGCGAATGGGCCTTCGGGTCCGGTTACTCGACCGCCCTGCTGGGCATGGCGGACGGCAGCCGCCAGTTCGCACTGTCCAGCAACGTGTACGACGACAGTGACTCCGAGAAGTCCGTCCGGCTCTACCAGGCCCTCGTCGAGAAGGCCCTCTGCGGCAGGACCGGCGAGTGACGGCGGGTGACGGCGGGACCCGCCGGCCGCTACGGCCGCGGGCTACTCCTGCTTCTCGCCGGAGGCGTAGCGGGAGATGATCAGCGCGATGATGATGATCGCGCCGTTGAGGAACTGGTTCCACAGCGGCGGGACGCCGGCGAGGGTCATGACGTTGACCACGAGCTGGAGGGTGAGGACGCCGGTGAGGGCCCCGAAGAGGGTCCCGCGGCCGCCGTTGAGGCTGACGCCGCCGATGACGGTGGCGGCGAAGACCTGGAAGATCCAGCCGTTGCCCTGGTCCGCGGAGATTGAGCCGTAGTGGCCGGTGTAGAGGATGCCGGCGAACGCCGCGAGCAGGCCGCCGAGGACCAGCACGGCCCAGACGATCCGGTCGACGCGGATGCCCGCCGCCCGGGCGGCCTCCGCGTTGCCGCCGATCGCGTAGAGGGCGCGGCCGTGCCGCAGCCAGGCGAGGGCGCAGCCGCCGGCGAGGAAGAGCAGGGCGCAGATCCAGATCGCGGCCGGGACGCCGAGCCAGCTCGCGCTGCCGAGGTAGCGGAAGGAGTCGGGCACGTTGACGATGGACTGGCCCTGGGAGACGGCGACCTGGAGGCCGCGCAGCAGGGTGAGCGCGCCGAGGGTGACGATGAAGCCGTTGAGGCGCAGCTTGAGGATGAGGAAGCCGTTGATCGCGCCGATGAGCGCGCCGACCAGCAGGCACAGCGGGATCGCGGTCCAGGTGGGGAAGAGCCCGAGGCCGTTGAAGCGAGCGCCGTGGTCGGGCAGCACGAGCCAGACGGCGATCACCGGGGCGACACCGATGGTGGATTCCAGGGAGAGGTCCATCCGCCCGGCGATCAGGATGATCGCCTCGGCGAGGACCAGCAGGCTCAGTTCGGTGGCCTGCTGGCCGACGCCGAGGAGGTTGTCGGAGGTGAGGAAGGCGGGCGAGACCACGAAGCCGATGACGCCCAGCACGAGCAGGACCGGGACGAGCGACAGGTCTCGGTAGCGGGCGAGGTCGAAGCGGCGAGCGGCGGGGGCGGCGACCGCCGTGCCGGGGAGGTCGGGGAGCTCAGTGGTGGGAGTCATGGTTTTCCTTCGGGTCGGTCGGGCCGGTCATGCCCTCCATGGCCGCGACCAGTTGTTCGTCGCTCCAGCCGGCTTCGAACTCGGCGACGACGCGGCCGTGGAACATGGCCAGCACGCGGTCGCAGGCCCGTAGGTCGTCGAGTTCGTCGGAGACGATCAGGGCGGCCCTGCCTTCGTCGGCGACCTGGCGGATGGTGCCGAGCAGGGATTCCTTGGACTTGACGTCGACGCCGTTGGTCGGGCGGATGGCGACCAGGACGTGGGGCCGGGTGGCGAGCGCGCGGGCGATGACGACCTTCTGCTGGTTGCCGCCGGACAGCGCGGACACCGGGGTGGCCGGTCCCGGGGTCTTGATGTCGAGGTCGTCGATCATGCGCTGGGCGAAGCCGCGGGTGCGTGAGGGCAGGACGGTGCCGTACGGGCCGAGCTGGTCGGTGACGGTGAGGGTGGCGTTCTCGGCGACGCTGCGCTGGGGTACCAGGCCCTGGACGTGCCGGTCCTCGGGGACGAAGCCGATGCCGGCCGCGAGCGCGGCGGGCACCTTGCCGGTGCGCACCGGGCGTCCGGCGACGGTGACCCGCCCGGTCCGGGGTCGGTGCAGGCCCGCGAGGGTCTCGCCGAGCTGCACGTTGCCGCTGGCGGCGGCACCGGCCAGGCCGACCACCTCGCCGGGCCGGGCGGTCAGGTCGACGTCGTGGTAGTGGCCGGCCAGGCTGAGGCCGGTGACGTCGAGCAGCGGCGCGCCGTCCGGGAGCGCTCGACCGGTCACCGACCAGCTGGGCTCCGTGCCGCGGGAGGTCTCGCCGGTCATCGCCTCCACCAGGGCCTGCTGGTCGAGGTCGGCGACCGGGGCGGTGACGATGTGCCGGGCGTCGCGGTAGACCGTGACGGTGGTGCAGAGCTCGTAGACCTCCTGGAGGTGGTGCGAGATGAACAGGAAGGCCACGCCCTGCCGTTGGAGTTCGCGCAGTTTGTCGAAGAGGCGGCCGATGCCCCGGGCGTCGAGTTTGGCGGTGGGCTCGTCCAGGATGATGAACCGGGCGCCGAAGGACAGGGCCCGGGCGATCTCCACGAACTGGCGCTGCTCGACGGTGAGGTCCTCGGCGCGGGCCGTCGGGTCGACGTCCACGCCGTACTCGGCGAGCAGTTCGCTCGCGCGCGAGCGCAGTCGCCTCCAGTTGATCGGGCGCAGCGCACCGGTGCTCGGCCGGTCGAGGCCCTGCCTGTTCAAGAAGAGGTTCTCGGCGACGGTCAGCGCGGGGATGACGGTGGAGCGCTGGAAGACGCACGCGACCTTAGAGCGCCAGGCGTCGGTGTCGCCGGGGACGGGGGCGGGTTCGCCGTCGAAGCGCAGGGTGCCGGTGTCGGGGTTCTGCAGTCCGGTGAGGATCGAGACGAGGGTGGACTTGCCCGCGCCGTTGCGGCCGACCAGGGCGTGGGATTCGCCGGGGGCGACGGAGATGCGGGCGTCGCTGAGGGCGACGGTGGCGCCGTAGCGCTTGCTGATCCCGTCGGCCTCGACGACGGGGCCCCGGAGGGGGCTGGGGTCCGCCATGGCGGGGTGTCCTCTCCACGGGCCCCGTGAGCGGGCGGCCAGGGGGCTCACCGCGTCCGCTCACGGGGGGCTTGGTTCACTGGCCGACGTTGTTGCCCCACAGGGACTTGTCGTCGACGTTGTCCTTGGTCACCAGCGGCGCGGGGAGCTGGTCCTCCAGGCCGTTGGGCAGGGAGATGATGGTGGACTGGTGGTCGGTGGGGCCGGGCTGGAAGGTCTTGCCCTCGGCGGCGGCCTGCGCGTAGGACAGCGCGTACTTGGCGTAGAGGTCGGCGGGCTGGGAGACGGTGGCGTCGATGTCGCCCTTGCGGATGGCGTCGAACTCCTGCGGGATGCCGTCGTTGGAGACGATGGCGATGTGCCCCGGCTGGCCGGCCGGCTTGAGCAGGCCCTTCTGCTGGAGCAGGGCGAGGGTCGGCTGGAGGAACACGCCGCCGGCCTGCAGGTAGATGCCGCCGAGGTCGGCGTTGGCGGCCAGGGTGGACTGGAGCTTCGCGGAGGCGACGTCCCCCTTCCAGTCGGTGGCCAGCTCGATCACCTGGATGCCGGGGAACTTCTCCTTCATGCAGGCGGCGAAGGCCTCGGAGCGGTCGCGGCCGTTGATGGAGCTCAGCGCGCCCTGGAGTTCGGCGACCTTGCCCTTGCCGCCGAGCTGCTGTCCGAGGAATTCGCAGGCCTTGGTGCCGTAGGCCTTGTTGTCGGCGCGGACCACCATGTAGACGTTGCCCTTGTCGGGGCGGGTGTCGACGCTGACGACCGGGATCTTCTTGGCGGCCAGCTGGTCGAGGGTGGAGGCGATCGCGCCGGTGTCCTGCGGAGCCATGACGACGGCCTTGGCGCCGGTGTTCTGGAAGACCTGGACGTTGGCGACCAACTTGGTCACGTCGTTCTGCGAGTTGCTGACCGGCAGGGTGTTCAGTCCCTGGGAGGAGGCGTCCTGCTTGACGTACTGCGCGTAGGAGTTCCAGAAGTCGGAGTCCGCGCGCGGCAGGTCGATGCCGATCGCCGGCTTGCCGCCGCCGGATCCGGAGGAGGTCGAGTCGCTGCCGCGGTTGCAGGCCGTGGCGAACCCCGCCAGGACGGCCACGGTGGCGGCCGTGGCCGCGATTCTGGAGGAGCGGAGCTTCATGGTGCTGGTCTCCTTGGCTGGGAAGGCCGGCGCCCCTGCGGGGCGGGGTGGGAGGCGGATCACAGAGAAAGCGACCGGGCATCCGGCAGAAGACATCGGATGGCTTGTGGTGCCGAGGACTCTACGAGCCTGGCATCCGACTGACAAGAGGAAACCTCGGATGATTCCGAACCGTGATCGCGGCCGCCGCAGCGGCCCGACAGGGAAGCCAAGAACCTTCCCGACCTGGATAGTTGAGCTGAGTTGAGCTGACCAGCCGGCAGGTGACGATTAAACATCGGAGGAATCCTTGCGACGCCCGATGAGGCCTCGTATGGTCATGGCAGCACGGATACATCCGATGTGTTGATGGGAGCCACCACATGAAGCTGCTGCGACTCGGCGGGCCGGGAGCGGAGGCGCCGGCAGTCCGCGACGAGGAGGGCGCGACCTTCAGCCTCGCGGGCCTGACCGACGACATCGACGGCGCCTTCCTCGCCTCCGGCGGGATCGACCGGGTCCGGGCCGCCCTGGCCGAGGGCTCGCTGCCCGCCCTGGACCCGACCGGCCTGCGAGTCGGGCCGCCCGTCGCCCGTCCCGGCAAGGTGGTCTGCATCGGCCTCAACTACCGCGACCACGCCGAGGAGACCGGGGCGGCCGTCCCCGAGCGGCCGGTGGTCTTCCTGAAGGACCCGTCCACCGTCGTCGGCCCCTTCGACCCCGTGCTGATCCCGCGCGGCTCGGCGAAGACCGACTGGGAGGTGGAACTCGCCGTCGTCATCGGCCGCGAGGCCCGCTACCTGGCCGACCCGGCGGAGGCGGCGGAGTGCATCGCGGGTTACGCGATCAGCAACGACGTCTCCGAGCGGGAGTTCCAGCTGGAGTACTCCGCCCAATGGGACCTCGGCAAGTCCTGCGAGAGCTTCAACCCGCTCGGCCCCTGGCTGGTGACCCCGGACGAGGTGGGCGACCCGCAGGAGCTGGGACTGCGCCTGGCCGTCAACGGCGAGCCGCGCCAGGACGGCAGCACCAAGAACATGATCTTCGACGTCGCCCACCTGGTCTGGTACCTGAGCCAGTACATGGTGCTGCGCCCCGGCGACGTCATCAACACCGGCACCCCGGCCGGCGTGGCCCTGGGCCTGCCCGGCACCCCCTACCTGCGCGCGGGCGACACCGTCGAGCTGTCCATCGACGGCCTCGGCACCCAGCGCCAGAGCTTCCGCAACGCGTGAAAGGCATCCCCTTGTCCGCAACCACAGCGCGGATCACCGCCGTCGACACCTATGACGTCCGCTTTCCCACCTCGCGGGAGCTGGACGGGTCCGACGCGATGAATCCGGACCCCGACTACTCCGCCGCCTACGTCGTCCTGCGGACCTCCGAGGGCGGCCACGAGGGCCACGGCTTCACCTTCACCATCGGTCGCGGCAACGACATCCAGGTGGCCGCCATCGACGCGCTCCGCCCGCACGTCCTCGGACGCCCGGTCGCCGAGCTGTGCGCCGACCCCGGCTCGCTCTACCGCGACCTGATCGGCGACAGCCAACTGCGCTGGCTGGGCCCGGAGAAGGGCGTGATGCACATGGCCATCGGGGCCGTCGTCAACGCCGTCTGGGACCTCGCCGCCAAGGAGGAGGGCAAGCCGCTCTGGCAGCTGCTCGCCGACGCCGACCCCGAGTGGCTCGTCTCCCAGATCGACTTCCGCTACATCGCCGACGCCCTCGACCCGGCGGAGGCGCTGGAGCTGCTGCGGCGCGGGAAGCAGGGCGCCGACGAACGCGCCGCCGCGCTGCTCCGCCGGGGCTACCCCGCCTACACCACCTCCCCGGGCTGGCTGGGCTACGACGACGAGAAGCTCACCCGCCTCGCCCGTGAGGCCGTGTCGGACGGCTTCCGGCAGATCAAGCTGAAGGTTGGCGCCGACCTCGCGGACGACATCCGCCGCTGCCGGGCCGCCCGCGCGGCCGTCGGGCCTGACATCCGGATGGCCATCGACGCCAACCAGCGCTGGAACGTGGCCGAGGCCGTCGAATGGACCAAAGCGCTCGCGGAGTTCGACCCGTACTGGATCGAGGAGCCCACCAGCCCCGACGACGTGCTGGGGCACGCGGCGATCCGACGGCAGGTCAGCCCGGTCAAGGTCGCCACCGGCGAGCACGTGCAGAACCGCATCGTCTTCAAGCAGCTGCTCCAGGCCGGCGCCATCGACGTCCTCCAGCTGGACTCGGCACGGGTCGGCGGCGTCAACGAGAACCTCGCCATCCTGCTGCTCGCCGCCAAGTTCGGCGTACCGGTCTGCCCGCACGCCGGCGGCGTGGGCCTGTGCGAGCTGGTCCAGCACCTGTCCATGTTCGACTTCGTCGCCCTCACCGGCACCACCGAGGACCGCGTCATCGAGTTCGTCGACCACCTCCACGAGCACTTCCTCGATCCGGTGGTCGTCACCGAGGGCCACTACCGGGCCCCCACCGCGCCGGGATTCTCGGCGGCCATGCACCAGGCCTCGCTGGACACCTACCACTACCCCCATGGTTCCTTCTGGGCCGAGGAGTTGGCGCAACAGCAGGAGGCGATCGCATGACGACGGCCGAACTCGACGGACTCACGGCGCTCGTCACCGGCGGCGCCTCCGGGATCGGCCTGGCCACTGCCGCCCTGCTCGCCGAGCGCGGCGCGCGGGTGGCCGTCCTGGACCTCGCCCCGGAGACGGTGAAGGAGCCGTTGCTGGGCTTCACCGCCGACGTCTCCGACGACACCTCGGTGCGCGGTGCCGTGCAGGCGGCGGCCGAGGCGCTCGGCGGGATCGACATCCTGGTCAACAACGCGGGCATCGGCGCGATCGGGACCGTCGAGGACAACCCGGACGAGCAGTGGCACCGCGTCCTCGACGTCAACCTGCTCGGCGTCGTCCGCACCACCCGGGCCGCCCTGCCGTACCTGCGCCGCTCGGCCCGGGCCGCGGTGGTCAACACCTGCTCCATCGCCGCCACCGCCGGCCTTCCGCAGCGCGCGCTCTACTCGGCCAGCAAGGGCGCCGTCCTGTCGCTCACCCTGGCCATGGCCGCCGACCACGTCCGCGAGGGCATCCGGTTCAACTGCGTCAACCCCGGCACCGTCGACACGCCCTGGGTCGGCCGGCTGCTGGACGCCGCCGACGACCCGGCCGCCGAACGGGCGCAGCTGGGCGGCCGTCAGCCGCACGGGCGCCTGGTCACCGCCGAGGAGGTGGCCGCCGCCATCGCCTACCTGGCCTCCCCGGCCGCCGGCAGCACCACCGGTACGGCGCTGCAGGTCGACGGCGGCATGGCGGGCCTGCGGCTGCGGCCGGAGGCCGGGTCGTGATCCCGCGCCGCCGGACCCTCGGGCACAGCGAGGTGGAGGTCGGTGAACTCGCCTTCGGCGCGGCGGGCATCGGCAACCTGTTCACCCCGGTGACCGACGCCGACGCCGAGGCGGCCGTCGCCGCCGCCTGGGAGTCGGGCGTGCGGTACTTCGACACCGCCCCGCACTACGGCCTGGGGGGTTCCTGGCGGGGGAGCTGGCAGAGCCTGCGCGGCCGTCCCCAGGGGAAAGGACTCCTCTTCCCCCAAGGTCGTCGGATGGTTGG
>NZ_JBHTTU010000005.1:120772-131280 GCF_042794375.1 Kitasatospora sp. NPDC056531
CTGGCAACAGACCTAAAGCCGGGGGCGCTCTTCACCCCTGCTGGGGGGGGGGGGGGGGGGGATTTGAACCCCTCCCCGCCTGCTGTCGGGTCCTTTTCGGGGGGGGGGCTCGGACGGGCCCTGCGCGGCCGTCCCAGGGACCAGTACGTCCTCTCCACCAAGGTCGGCCGGCTGCTGCGCCCGGCCCCGGAGCCGGGCGGCGACGACCTCGCCCACGGCTTCGCCGTACCCGCCACCCACCGCCGGATCTGGGACTTCAGCGCCGTGGGCGTCCGCCGCTCGATCGAGGACAGCCTGGAACGGCTCGGACTGGACCGGATCGACGTCGTCTACCTCCACGACCCCGACGACCACGCCGAGCAGGCGCTCACCCAGGCGTACCCGGAGCTCGCACGGCTGCGCGCCGAAGGGATGGTCGGCGCGATCGGCGTCGGGATGAACCAGGCGGAGCTGCTCGCCCGCTTCATCCGCGAGACCGACCTCGACGCCGTCCTGCTGGCCGGCCGCTACAGCCTGCTCGACCAGCGCGGACTCACCGAACTGCTGCCGCTGGCCGCCGAACGCGGCGTCGGTGTCGTCATCGGCGGCGTCTTCAACTCCGGCCTGCTCGCCGACCCGCGCCCCGGCGCCACCTTCGACTACACCACCGCGCCCGAGGAGTTGCTCACCCGCGCCCTCGACCTCAAGGCCGTCTGCGAGAAGCACAGCGTGCCGCTGCGCGCCGCGGCGCTGCGCTTCCCGTTCGGGCACCCCGCCGTGGCGAGCGTCCTGGTCGGCACCCGCAACGCCTCCGAGGTGCGCGACGCCGCCGCCATGCTCCGGCACCGCGTCCCGGACGAGCTGTGGGCGGAGCTGAAGGACCGCGGCCTGCTGCCGCCGGGCGTCCCGACCCCGCAGGAGGCGCCCTGATGCGCGTCGCGCTGTTCATCACCTGCTTCAACGACACCATGTTCCCCGAGACCGGCCGCGCCGTGGTGACCGTCCTCGAACGGCTCGGCCACACCGTGGCGTTCCCGCAGGAGCAGACCTGCTGCGGGCAGATGCACGTCAACACCGGCTACCGTACGGACGCCGTCCCGCTGATGGCCCGGTTCACCCGCACCTTCGCCGACTACGACGCGGTCGTCACCCCCTCCGCGTCCTGCGCCGGGCTCGTCCGGGAGCACCACCCCGCCCTCGCCGAGGAGTACAGTCCCCCGCAGCTGCGCCGACAGGCCGTCGAACTGGCGCCCCGGGTGTACGAGTTCACCGAGTTCCTGACCGACGTCCTCGGCGTCACGGACGTCGGAGCTCGCTTCCCGCGTCGCGTCACCTACCACCCCACCTGCCACTCGCTGCGCGCACTGCGCCTCGGCGACCGCCCGCAGCGGCTGCTGCGCGCGGTCGAGGGCCTCGACCTGGTCGAGCTGCCGGCCGCCGACTCGTGCTGCGGCTTCGGCGGCACCTTCGCCGTCAAGAACGCCGCGACCTCCGGCGCGATGCTCGCCGACAAGGTCGGGGCGGTACGGGAGACGGGCGCCGAGGTGCTGTGCACGGTCGACAACTCCTGTCTGATGCACATCGGCGGCGGCCTGTCCCGGCAGGCCGCCACGGTGCGGACCATGCACCTGGCCGAGATCCTGGCCACGACCGAAGGAGGACGCCCGTGACCGCCCCGGGCGACCGCGGAGTGGTCTGGCTGGGATCGCCGTCCTTCCCGGACGCCGCCCGCGAAGCCCTCGGGAACACCCGGCTGCGGGCCAACCTGAAGCGGGCCACGACCGTCATCCGCGACAAGCGCCTCGCCGTCGCCTCGGAGCTGGACGACTGGGAGCAGCTGCGCACCGCTGCCGACGCGATCAAGAACCGGACCCTGCGCCATCTCGACCACCACCTGTTGCGGTTGGAGGAGTCGGTCACCGCGGCCGGCGGAACCGTCCACTGGGCCGCCGACGCCGCCGAGGCCACCCGCATCGTCACCGAACTGGTCCGGGCCACCGGCGGCAGTGACGATGAGAAGCATGAGGTCGTCAAGGTCAAGTCCATGGCAACCCAGGAAATCGGCCTCAACGAGGCCCTGGCCGAGGCCGGCATCACCGCCTACGAGACCGACCTCGCCGAACTCATCGTCCAGCTCGGCGACGACCGCCCCTCCCACATCCTGGTCCCGGCGATCCACCGCAACCGGACCGAGATCCGCGAGCTGTTCTCCGCGCGGATGGGCGAGTGGGGGCAGCCGGCCCCCGAAGGGCTGAGTGACGACCCCGCCGAACTCGCCGAGGCCGCCCGCCGGCACCTGCGGCAGAAGTTCCTCCGCGCCAAGGTCGCCGTCTCCGGTGCCAACTTCGCCGTCGCCGACACCGGCACCGTCGTCGTGGTGGAGTCCGAGGGCAACGGCCGGATGTGCCTCACCCTGCCCGAGACCCTGATCACCGTGATGGGCATCGAGAAGGTCGTCCCCACCTGGGCGGACCTGGAGGTGTTCCTCCAGCTGCTCCCCCGCTCCTCCACCGGCGAGCGGATGAACCCGTACACCTCCACCTGGAGCGGCACCACGGAGGCCGACGGCCCGTCGGAGTTCCACCTCGTCCTGCTCGACAACGGACGCACGGACACCCTCGCCGACACCGTCGGCCGCCAGGCCCTGGCCTGCATCCGCTGCTCGGCCTGCCTCAACGTCTGCCCGGTCTTCGAACGCACCGGCGGGCACGCCTACGGCTCGGTCTACCCCGGGCCGATCGGCGCCGTGCTGACCCCGCAGCTGGTCGGCGTCGACAGTGACATTAAAAGCAGTGCCGCCAGCCTGCCGTTCGCCTCCACCCTGTGCGGGGCCTGCTACGACGCCTGCCCGGTGAAGATCGACATCCCGAAGCTGCTGGTGCACCTGCGGGCCTCGGCCGTCCGGGCCCGGCGCGGCGCCCGGGGCCTGCCCACCGGCGAGGCGGTGGCGATGAAGGCGGCCGCCACCGTCCTCGGCTCCCCCGCGCTGCTGGGCGTCGCCCAGCGGGCGGCCGCGCTCGGGGGCCGGGCGCTGGCCCGGGACGGCCGGATCGGCCGGCTGCCCGGCCCGCTGAGCGGCTGGTCCGCCGACCGGGACACCCCGGTGCCGCCCGCCGAATCCTTCCGCGCCTGGTGGCGCAGGAACCGGGAGGGGAAGTGATGAACACCCGCGAGGCCATCCTCGGACGCATCCGCGCCGCGCTCGCCGACGTCCCCGCCGACGAGCGCCCGCAGGACCTGCCCGTCCCGCGCGACTACCGGCGCGGCCACACCGCCCCCGGCCAGGACATCGTGGCGCTGTTCGCCGAGCGGGTCGCCGACTACCGCGCCACCGTCACCCGGACCAACCCGGCCGGACTGCCCGAGGCGATCGCCGCCGCCCTCACCGCGCGCGGTGCGAAGCGCCTGGCCGTGCCCGAGGGATTTCCGGACGGCTTCCTGCCGTCCGGTGGCTGGGAGTGGCACCGGGAGCCCCTGGACGTCCCCGCCCTGGACGCCCTCGACGGTGCCGTCACGCTCGCCGCCGTCGGCATCGCCGTCACCGGCACCGTCGTCCTGGACACCGGCCCGGGCCAGGGCAGGCGCGCCCTGAGCCTCGTCCCCGACTACCACCTGTGCGTCGTCCGCGCCGAGCAGATCGTCGACGACGTCCCCGGGGCGCTCGCCCGACTCGACCCGCGCCTGCCGCTGACCTTCGTCTCCGGCCCGTCCGCGACCAGCGACATCGAACTCACCCGGGTCGAGGGCGTGCACGGGCCCCGGACCCTGGACGTCGTCATCGTCGACGCCGCTGACACAGCGGCCGCCACCACCCCCGAGCCTTCGGAGCAGCCATGAGGATCGCCCTGCACACCCGCGTCCGTACGGACCGGATCGAGGAGTACGAGGCCGCGCACCGCGAGGTGCCCGCCGAGCTCACCGACGCCATCAGGGCGGCGGGCGTGACCTCCTGGACGATCTGGCGCAGCGGTTCGGAGCTGTTCCACCTGCTGGAGTGCGAGGACTACGCCCGACTGCTCGCCCGGTTGGAGGGCCTCCCGGTCAACATCGCCTGGCAGGCGCGGATGGCCGAACTCCTCGACGTCGTCCACGACTACTCTGCGGACGGTGCCGCGGCCGGACTGCCCGTGGTGTGGGAACTGTAACCGTCCCGGCCGCCCGGCCCGGCCCCGGTGTCCGGAAGCACCACGGCCGGGCCGGACGAAACCCCTATGCTGCGAATATCAGATGACCAGGAAAGGCGAGGCCGTGCCAGTCACCGACGAGGCGATCGAGAAGATCAAGGCCATGATCGTGAGCGGTGAGCTCCGCCCCGGCGCCAAGCTCCCGAAGGAGGCGGACCTCGCGGACCGGCTCGGCCTGTCCCGCAACTCCCTGCGGGAGGCGGTCAAGGCGCTGTCGCTCATCCGGGTGCTCGACGTGCGTCAGGGCGACGGTACGTACGTGACCAGCCTGGAGCCCGAAGTCCTCCTGGACGCGCTGGGCTTCGTCGTCGACTTCCACCAGGACAACACGGTGCTGGAGTTCCTGGAGGTCCGCCGCATCCTGGAGCCCACCGCTGCCGCGATGGCCGCCCGGGTCATGTCCGAGGAGGACATCGCCGGCCTGGGCGAGGTGCTGGAGAGCCTGGACGAGGACGCCTCACTGGAGGAACTCATCGCCAACGACCTGGAGTTCCACCGCAGGATCGCGGCCGGGTCGGGCAACACCGTGCTCTGCTCGCTGATCGACGGCCTGTCCGGGCCCACCATGCGCGCGCGGATCTGGCGCGGGCTGACCGAGGAGGGCGCGACGGCCGGCACCCGCCAGCAGCACCGCGCGATCTTCGACGCCATCGCCGGCAGACGCCCGGAACTCGCCCACGCCTGGGCGACCGTGCACGTCGCCGGGGTCGAGCAGTGGCTCCGCGACACCCTCGGCGAACCGGGATCGGCCCTCGGCTGACGTAGTGGTGTGGCGCCCGGGAACCCCGGCGTCACACCACTACGCGGGCCGGGACGCGTCAGGCCAGGTTCCACCGCTGCGAAGCGGCGCCCGCGACGCAGGGCTGGAGACCGAGCAGGGTCCCGTCGGCGGTCTTGCCGGCGGGCGCTGCGAGGCACAGTCCCGGAGCAGCCGGTGTGGTGACGGTGCCGTCGGAGTTGAACCGCCAGTGCTGGTTGAGGCCGCCGTTGCAGTTCCAGATCCCGACCGGGGCACCGGGGGCGGTGCTGGAACCGAGATCGTCCAGGCAGCGCAGAGCGCTGCCCGAGTACACCTGCAGGCTTTCCTCCGCGAGGTGCGTCCAGGTCTGGTTGGAGCCCGTGTTGCAGCTCCAGATGTCGAGCCGGGTACCGGGGTTGGTGGTGGCGCCCGGAATGTCGAGGCAGCTGTTGGAGGCGGCGAGGACCAGGGCCCCGGTCACCGGTCCGGTGGTGAGGGCGAGGTCGTCGCCCCAGCCGGTGGCCGTGTTGCCGGGCGGGTTCCACTGGTAGACCGTGGCGCTGGTGCTGTTCGCCCCGGTCGTGAACCGGACCACCCACCTGGTGTAGGAGGTGCCGGAGAGGCAGGTGCTGGTCTCGGTGCCGCCGAAGTCCTTGACGCCGAGCCGGACGCACTGGCCGGCGGCGCTGGTCTTCGCCCAACCGCTCAGGACGTAGGCGGTGTTGGGGGTCAGGCCCGAGATGGTCTGTTCGGCGCCCGAGTTCGGCGGGAGCTGGACGCTGTACGCGCCGCTGTGGGCGTTTCCGGCCACCGCACCGGCGCCGCCGTAGCAGTTCCAGCCGGAGCAGTCGCCGGACTCGAAGCCGAGGTTGCCGCCCAGCGCGGCCGACCCGTTGCCGGGGGTCACCGCGAACCGGGCGAACTGGTCGTTCTGGTACCCCACGACACCGAGACCGGCCTGGCCGCTGGTGAAGGTGTCGTCGCTGACCGAGCCCACGGCGGTGCCGTCGATCACCGCGGTGAGGTTGCTGTCCTGCATGGTCAGTGCCACCGAGTGCCAGCTGTCGGTGCCGAGCGCGCCGACGGTGCCCTGGGCGAGGGTGGTGAAGTTCCAGTTCAGGTCGCTCCTGAGGATCGACCATGCGCCGGTGTCGGAGACGCGCAGGTGGTAGGCGTTCAGGCCGTTGTTGTTTCGGCCCTGCTGGCCGACCCGGCCGAGTAGTTCCACGCTGCCCTGCTGCCTGATGAGAACCTTGGCGGAGACGGTGTAGTTGCTCCAGCCGCCGTCGCCCATGAGGGTGTAGGGGTTGGCATAGGGCTCGTTGGTCCAGCGCACCGGCGTGCCGGTGGCCATCTGCTGCAGGCAGGTGCCGCTCTGGCCGCCCGCGCAGGGCACCTTGGCGAACGCGCCGTTCATGTCGGTGAAGTACTTCGGCGAGGTGCTGCCTGTGGCCCCGGTGAAGTCGTCACCGTAGGGGAGGGCGAGGGGAGCCGCGGGCGGCGGGGCGGCGTTGCCCTTGCCCTGGGCGGCGGTGGTGCCCGGGACGGTGCTGGTCGTGGTCAGGGTGTAGACGTGGCCGGGCTGCAGGGTGAGGCTGTACCGGCCGTTGCCCGGTGTCACGTCGCTCTGGTGCACGAAGTGGTCGGCGGTGTTGCCGGAGTTCACGTCGGTGGCCCAGACGTGGACGGTCCCGCCGGACAGGCCGCCGGTGACCTGGAGGTTCACGGTCTGGGCGGCGGTGGCGTCCATCGTCTCCAGCACCGTGCTGTAGTCGTCGGTGGTGGTCGAGCGCAGCGTCACGTAGCTGCCACCGCCGCCGCTGAGGTAGCCGCCCGCCGGGTCGATGTAGCGCCAGCCCGGCTGGGTGAACTGGGTGGTGTGCGCGGTGACCCAGGTGGTCTTGCCGATCAGGTAGTTCCCGGACCAGGGCTGGTTGGCGATCGACATGCCGTCGGTCGAGAAGTACAGGTTCGGGTAGAGCGCGGCGATGACCGGCCAGTTGATGAAGGTGGTCATCCGGCCGTCGAGGTAGTCCCGGTTGATGCCCCGGGCCACCGCCGGCGCGCCGTCGGTGGCGTCCTCGGAGCCGTTCTCGCTGGCCCACAGCGGCTTGCCGAGGCCGCGGGCGTTCGCGGTGCTCTGGCAGGAGGAGAAGGATCCGAGGTAGCCGCAGGGATAGTGGACGCCGACGATGTCGACCGCGTTCCTGAACGCCGGATCGGTGGTCATCGCGTCGGCGACCGACCAGCCGTTGTTGTCCGATGCGACCACCTTGGTGCCGCCGTAACCGTTGGACACCAGCGAGGACTTGAGGTTCTCGTACCAGGAGGCGTCGAAGCCGCGTTCGTTCCAGCCGCCCAGGTAGTCGATGGTCAGCCCGTGTTGCCTGGCGCAGCCCATCCAGTCCATCAGGTAGCTGATCGCGTTGGGAGTGAAGAAGGTGTTGTTGCCGCCGCCGACCCAGCCCGGCGCGCCCCAGGAGAGGCCGTAGAGCTTGATGCCGGGGTTGCGCGCCTTGGCCTGGGCGGCCAGCCACCACTCGTAGCCCTGGTCGCAGTCCACCACGCCCTGGGTGTGCTCGTGGCTGGCCTCGGCACCGTCGGTCGAGTTGGTGTCGCCGCCGATCTCGATCTTCAGCAGCTGCAGGCTGGCGCCGTAACCGGGTTTGAACAGGTAGTCCAGGAGCTGGGTGCGCTGCGGCTCCGGGTAGTCGACGAGGAGTCGGGTGTTGCCGCCGCCGCCGGAGATCGCTCCGATGCCGTCGAAGGTGAGGCCCGGCTGGGTGCCGTCGATGGTGACGGCGGTAGCAGCAGTGGTGACGGCACCGGCCGTGGTCGGCCGGACCAAGCTGGTCAGAGCGCCCAGCAGCAGGATGAGGACGGCGGGCAGACCCGCGCGGTGGATCGATGATTTCGCCATGGCAGCTCCAGGCAGACGGGAATGACGGAAGGGAACGTGCTGCCGGCTTCGCGCGAAGGGGGCCGGCGGACGGTCGCTGTCGAACGGGGCCGGCGGACGGTCGCTGTCGAACGGGGCCGGCGGACGGTCGCTGTCGAACGGGGCCGGCGGAGCACCGGGTGTACGGCCGGGACGCTCGGACGAGGCAACGGGCTGCGAAGGACCGGCAGTTGTCAGTGTATGCGCAAGTCGCCCGATCGCGGCTGCGGTTGACGCTAATCGATCCGATGAATGCGTGTCCCCCCGGGGAGTCGGAGGTCGTACTGCCGGACCGCCCGAGGAACGGAACGGGCCCCAGAGGTGGCGGAGTGATGGCTGGATTGGCCGCCTGACCTGCCAAATCACCGGACGGTACGTGAGATGGCGCGATCCCGGAGGGAGTCGACTCAGGCTCGACGGGATACGCCGACCGTTGCGAGTCATCGGATATATCGCCGCCAGATGCCTTGACAGTCCGCTCCGATCGCCGCGATACATGTACCTGACTTCGCGGAGCCCACCCGATAGCGAGCATTCCAGGACAAACGGAGCATCCATGTCACGATCCATCAGTCGGAGAAGTGTCCTCACCGGCATGGCAGTCGCAACCGCCGCCACCGTCGTCGGGCCCGTCGCCGTCCCGGCCGAGGCCGCCGCGGTCGAGGGTGACCCGCTGCCCCTCGTCCCACTGCGCATCCCGAAACTCGACCAGGGAACCTGGCAGCAGCCGGACAGCAAGATCCAGTGGATGCGCGACAACAAGCTGGCCATGTTCATCCACTGGGGCGTCTACTCGGCACCGGCCCACGGCGAGTGGTACATGTTCGGCTCGAAGACCAAGCCGACGGCCTACCGGTCGCAGTACGCCGGCACCTTCGCCACCCAGTCGCAGTCCTTCGACCCCGCCGCCTGGGCCCAGCTGGCCCATGACCTCGGCGCCGCGCAGGTGGTGCTGACCACCCGTCACCACGACGGTTTCGCCCTGTGGCCCAGCGGCCACCCCAACGCCTGGACCGCCGGCGACGCTCCGTTCCCCGCCGGCACGGACTTCGTCAAGGGCTACGTGAACGCCGTACGCGCAGCCGGCCTGCGGGTCGGGCTCTACTACTCGCCGATCGACTGGCGCTACCCCGGCTACTACGACGTGACAGGCGCGAAGCCGCCGAGCCCCGCGCTCACCTCCGACTGCGTGCTGCCGAACAGCCCGTACCCGTGGAACTACGAGGGCACCGATCCGGCCGGCTTCGACTACCACGAGAACGCCCGGACCATGAAGAACGAGGTGTACCAGTCCGTGAAGGAGCTGGTCACCGACTTCGGCGCGGTCGACGACATCTGGTGGGACGGCGGCTGGCTGGCGCAGCAGGGCACCGACGCGGACGGGTCCTTCTTCTGGGAGCCCGGCCAGTACCGGGATCCGGGCAACGGCTGGCCGGTGGACGCCGCGTACGGCGAGACCGAGTGGGGCACCGGCAGGCCGCTGGGGCTCACCGGCCTGGTGCGCCAGCACCTGCCGAACGCGGTGGCCAACTCGCGTTCGGGGTGGGTGGGCGACTACGACATCGACGAGGGGTTCGGCGTGCCGAGCGGGCCGATCCGCTTCGGCCGCCTCGTCCAGAAGGCGTTCAGCGTCTCCGGCGGCACCTGGGCGTACAGTGGCGACTACGCCATGTCCCTGTCCTCGGCGCTGGCCCTGATCGTCAACTCCTTCGTCCGCGACATGTGCGTGATCGTCAACGTCGGCCCGGACGCGACCGGCGCGGTCCCGAGCAAGCAGGCAGCCGTCGTCCGCCAGATCGGCGGATTCATGAGCGCCAACCGGGAAGCCGTGTACGGCACCCGCGGCGGACCGTGGAACCCGGTGGACGGCCAGTACGGCTTCACCTTCGCCGACCGGACCGTCTACGCGCACCTGCTGGCCGGGTACAGCGGCGGCGGCAGCTTCACGAGCCCCTCGCTGGGCGACGCGAAGGTCACCGCGGTCTACGACCTGGTCTCCAAGAGCCCGCTCCCCTACAGCACCACCGGCGGGAACGGCGTCACCGTCACCGGCATCGACCGCACCCGCTACCCCGACGACACCGTCGTGGCGATCGTGCTCGACCGACCGGTCGTCCCGACCGACATCGCCCGCGGCTGCCCGACCGCGGCCGACAGCGTGGAGACCTCGCACGGGAATGTGACCGCCAACGCGGTGGACGGGGACACCTCCACCCGCTGGTGCGCGGCCGACGGCGGCACCGGCCACTGGCTCCAGGCAGACCTGGGCTCGGTGCGCCCGGTCACGGGCGCCCGGATCGCCTGGGAACTGCCGGGGAAGGCCTACCGCTTCCGGGTCGACGGATCCACCGACGGCTCCACCTGGTCGACGCTTGCCGACCTCAGCGGGAACACCACCGCCGCGCAAGTACAGACCATGACGTTCACAACCCGGGCCCGCTACGTCCGGGTGACCGTCACGGGCCTGGACGCCGGCGCCTGGGCGTCGATCCGTTCCTTGGAGGTCTACGACCGCCGCTTCCTGGACCCGTCCGTCTCCAACTCCGCCACTGCCGCTGGGTGACCGGCCCGGGGGGGGGGGGGGGGGGGGGGGGGGGGGAGACACCCCACCGGGGCGGGGGTGTCGAGTCGTTCGCGTCTGCTGGGGGTGGGTTTGGTGAGTTTTCTA
>NZ_JBHTTU010000005.1:131290-226553 GCF_042794375.1 Kitasatospora sp. NPDC056531
TGGGTCTTTTCTTTGGGGTTTTACGACCGCCGTTTCCTGACCCCTTCCTTCCCCACCTCCACCATGTCTGTGGGGTGACCGGCCGGGGGGGGGGCCCCCGTCGCAGGCGGCCCCCACCCACCGATCGGCGCGGCTCAGCCGGCCTTGACCAGTCGGCGGGCTGGCCTGCGGCGGCTCCTCGAACCGGGCGAGAGTGCCGCTGCCACGTGCGGACGCTGTCGGATCCATCCGGCCGGGGCCGGGCCGGAGCCGGGGTCAGGGCAGGCGGCGAACGATCCAGTGGGCGAGTTCGGCGCCGACCTCCTGGAGCAGTCGCCGCGTCTCGGCCATCGCGACCTCGGGACTCCCGGCCCGGTCGGCGAGGGAGTGCACGGAGGTGATGCCGTGGGCGGCCAGTTCGGCGGGCGGGACCTCCACCCGTCCCGCGACCGCGGCGACCGGGACACCCGCGCGACGGGCCCGGTCCGCTACGCCGATCGGCGCCTTGCCGCGCAGGCTCTGCGCGTCGAGGCAGCCCTCGCCCACCACGACGAGGCTCGCCCCGGCCAGCGCAGCGTCCAGACCGAGTTCGGACAGCAGCACGTCGACACCCGGCTCCCGTCGGGCCCCCAGGACCAGCGACGCGAAGCCCGCGCCACCCGCCGCACCGGCGCCCGGCCGGCCGGACAGATCGGTTCCGAGTCGCGTCGCCATGAGCCCCGCGAACCGACGGAGCCCCGCCTCCAGCAACGCGACCTGGTCGGGATCGGCCCCCTTCTGCGGGGCGAAGACGGCGGCCGCGCCGTCCGGCCCGAGCAGCGGGTTGTCGACGTCGGAGGCCAGCACGAGCCGGATCTCCCGCAGGCGCGGGTCCAGGCCGGTCAGGTCGATCGTCTCGGCGTCCACCAGGGCCGCACCGCCGGGCGGCAGTTCGGCGCCGCGGGCGTCCAGCACACGGGCGCCCAAGGCCCGCAGCAGGCCGGCCCCGCCGTCGGTGGTGGCGCTGCCGCCCACGGCGAGGACGAGCTCCCGGCAGCCCAGATCCAGTGCGGTTTCGATCAGTTCACCCGTGCCCCTGGTGGACGCGGTCAGCGGTGCGCGCCGGTCCTCGGGCAGCAGGTGCAGCCCGGAGGCCTCGGCCAGTTCCACCACCGCCCGGTCGCCGCGCACGGCCAGCCGGGCGGTGACCGGCTCGCCGGCGGGACCGCTCACCCGGACCGGTACGGCCCGGAACCCGGCCGCGAGGAAGGCGTCCGCCGTCCCCTCGCCCCCGTCGGCGACCGGTGCCTCACGGACCGACAGCTCCGGTGCCGTTCGCCGGATCCCCTCGCCCAGCCAGCGGCAGGCCTGAACGGCGCTCGCCGACCCGCGGAACTTGTCGAGGCAGAGCAGGATCGGTCCGCGAGCGGGCGCATTGGTCAGTGACACGGCGCCAACGTAGCAGGAGGTCCCATCTCTGAGAAGCGACAGGATGATCAAGCCCACGGTTGGACGCCTCGGCATGTCCAGATCCACTGCCCTGACAAGGGGTTTCAAAACTTCTCCCACGAAACCCCTGGACTCGCCAGCACATGCCTCCTATAAATCCATCCCATGAATCAAGGTGATGTGAACGCTCACAGCGCGGCCCGCTTTCCCCGTCGCACCGTCCACCTGGACTTCCACACCGGGCCCGACATCCCCGACGTGGGGCGGGACTTCGACCCGGTGACCTTCGCCCGGGCCTTCAAGGAAGCCCACGTCGACAGCGTCACCCTCTTCGCCAAGTGCCACCACGGCCACCTCTACTTCGGGACCGACCGGCCGGAGCGCCACCCGGGCCTGGACCCCGACCTCGACCTGCTCGCCGAGCAGGTCGAGGCCCTGCACTCCGTGGGCATCCGCACGCCGATCTACCTCTCCCTCCAGGTCGACGAGTACGCGGCCCGGGAGCACCCCGAATGGATCACGGTCGACGAGAAGCTCAAGGTCACCCGCTGGAGCGCCACCGCCTTCGAGGCGGCCTGGAACATCCTCGACATGTCCAGCCCCTACGCCGACTACTTCGCCGACCAGTTGGACGAGGTGCTGCGCCGCTTCGCCCCGGTCGACGGCATCTTCATCGACATGTGCTGGAACCAGCCCAGCGCGAGCCGCTGGGCGATCGACGGGATGCGCCGCGAGGGCCTGGACCCGACCGACGAGGACCACCGGAACCGCTACGCCGACCTCGTGGCCAAGCGCTACATGGCGCGCTACTCCGCCATGGTGGAGAAGACCCTCCCCGCCGACGCCGTCCAGGGCGTCTGGTTCAACAGCCGCCCGAAGACCGGCCTGTCCGAGGAGCGGCAGTTCATCCGGCACGTCGAGATCGAGGGGCTGCCCACCGGCGGCTGGGGCTACGCGTTCCTGCCGTACGTGGCCCGCTTCGTCCGCCCGCTCGGGCTGCCCGTCCTCAGCCACACCGGTCGCTTCCACGAGAGCTGGGGCGACAACGCCGGCCTCAAGCCCCTGGCGGCCCTGCGCTACGAGACCAGCCAGATGCTGAGCCACGGCCTGACCGGCGGCGTCGGTGACGTGCTGCACCCGCGCGGAGTGCCCTCGCGGGCGGTGTACGAGCTGATCGGCTCGGCCTACGGGCACATCGCGGCATGCGAGCCGTTCCTGGAGGGCGCACAGGTCGTCAGCGAGATCGCCGTGGTCGTGGACCCCGGTCTCGGCGACAACCCGGGCGCGAGCAACATCGGCGCCGTCCGGGCGCTCCAGCAGCTCCGCGCACAGTTCGAGATCGTCCCGCCGACCGCCGACCTGAGCGGGTACCGGGCCGTCGTGGTACCGGAGAGCACCCCCGTGGACGACGCCCTGGCCGAGCGCCTGGGCGCGTACCGCCAGGCCGGTGGCGCCCTGCTGCTGGTCGGGCCCGCGCTGCTCAAGAACGGCACGGAGCCGGCCCTGCCCGACCTCCCGGTCGAGGGCCTCGCCCCGGCTCCGGCCGGGGAGACCTTCCTCGCCTGCGAGGGCGTGCCCGGAGCTCCGGAGGACTTCCCGGTCATCAACTGGGGCTCCCGGCTGACCGCCCGGGCGCTGCCCGGCGCCGAGGTCCTGGCCCGGGTCGTGGCGCCCTACTTCCCGCGCTCCTGGGACCGCTTCTGCGGCCACCAATACACTCCCCCGGCCGGCCCGACCGACGAGGTGGCCGTCGTCGTCGGCGGCGGGGTGGCCGCCGTGACCGTGTCTCTGCTGGAGGCCTTCCACGAGCACGGCCTGGAGACGTACCGTCAGCTGCTCGGCGCCGCCCTGGACCGGCTGCTGCCGGACCCGCTCGTCCGCGCCGGCGGGCCGGTCCACCTGGAGACCACCGTCGCCCGGACCGCCACGAGCACCGTGGTGCACCTGATCAGCTTCCTCCCGTCCCGGGAGACCCCACAGCTGGACCTGGTGCACGACGCGTTCCCGCTGGTCGACGTGCCCGTCGCGATCCGGCTCTCCGCCGCGCCGCGCTCGGTGCGGCTGCAGCCCGTCGGCCAGGAGCTGGCCTGGGAACACGACGGCGAGTACGTCCACGTGCGGGTCACCACCGCGGAGGGGCACGCGATGGTCGTGGTCGAGCACGACTGACGCGGTAGCGGCCCCGGGGCGCTCCCGGGGTCCGTCCTCAGACTCCCGCAGGCGGAGGTTTGAGGACGGACCCCAGGACCGTCAGCCGACGGGCAGCAGGGTCGGGTCCGCCATGATCCGGCGGACCGTCGTCAGCGCCGCGCCCAGCAACGGCCCGCGCCGGCCCAGGGCGGACGGGCGCAGCGCCTCCGGGGCCCAGGGCCGCACGGTGACCCGGGCGGCCAACTCGGCGCGTACGGACGGCAGCAGCCAGTCGGCGAGGTCCGAGTAGGCGCCGCCGAGGACGAGGCCGTCCGGGTCGATGAGGTCGACGGCCGACGTGAGGGCCAGGCCCAGGGCGCGCCCCGCGCGGTCCAGCGCCGCCAGGGTCGCCGGGTGCCCGGCGCCCGCCCGTTCGGCCAGCAGGGCGACCGCCTCGCCCTGGCCGTGGTTTGGGAGAGCGGGCCTCGCGCAGCACGGCCGCCTCGCCCGCGTACTGCTCCAGGCAGCCGCGGGCGCCGCAGGCGCACTCGGGGCCGTCCGGGTGGACGGGGAGGTGGCCGAGTTCGCCGGCGAAGCCCCGGGCGCCCCGGAACAGCCGCCCGTCGATGACCAGGGCGGCGCCGATCCCGGTCTCGGCGGAGACGTGCACGAAGGTCTCCACCGGCTGCCCGGCGGTCCAGTACTCGGCCAGTGCCCCGAGGTTGGCCTCGTTCTCCGGTTCGGGCACGGTGTCCGCGTCCGGCCAGTGGTCGGAGAGCCGGACGCCGCGCCAGCCGAGGTTGGGCGCGCGCTCGACCAGTCCGCCGGGTTCGTTCGGCACCACCCCGGGCACGGCCAGGATCCGGCCCTCGACGCGCAGCCCGAGGGTGGCGGCCTCCGCCTCCGCCGCGGCGGCCATCGCGGCGACCTCCGCCAGCACCTCCTCGGCCGGTCGGCCCGCGTTGGCCCGTTCCTCCCGGCGCCACACGCGCGGCTCGCCCCGCAGGTCCACCACGCACGCGCCGAGGTGGGTGACGCCGATCTCCAGGCCGAGGCCCGCCGGGCCCTCGCCGCTCACGGCCAGTGCCCGTCCGGGCCGGCCGGGGCGTCCGCTGGCGGTGGCCGCCGCCTCGGTGAGCGCGCCGCGTCCGATCAGCTCGTCGACCAGCGAGGAGACGGCCGCCCTGGTCAGCCCGACGCGTCCGGCGACGTCCGCGCGGGAGAGCGGGCTGTACGCGGCGACGGCGCCGAGGACCACCGCGAGGTTCTGCCGGCGCATGTCCTGTTGCGACGCGGGCCCGTGCTCCGCACTCCTGCTCGCCTTGCCGACCACCGTCACGCGCCGCTCCTCCTACCGGTCCTCGGCCGGAGCGCCCTGCAAGGCCCCGGCCCGACGCAGGGTATCGCCGATCCGCATCAGCGCGTCCTCGTCCTTCTCCACCGGGTCCAGCACCGGGCCGTGGGCCGTCCGCCAGCGGCGGGCCACCGCGTCGGCGGGCTCACCGGTGAGCAGTGCGGCCGCCTGGGCGGCGGCGCCGAGCGCGACCAGTTCCTGCGCGTCGGGCACCTGAACGGCCCGGCCGGAGAGCCGCAGCACGGTCCGCTGCCAGGCCTGCCCGCGGGCGCCGCCGCCGATCAGCAGCAGCGGTTCGTCGCCCGCCGGGTCCGCGCCGCCCGCGCGCAGCACGCCGTCCAGCGCGGCGAGCAGGGCGTGGGCGGCGCCGTCGTACGCGGCCTGGAGCAACTGCCCCGGGGTGGTGTCGTGGCGCAGCCCGTGGACCAGGCCGGAGGCGCCCGGGAGGTCCGGGGTGCGCTCGCCGTCCAGGTAGGGCAGGACGACGGCGGTGCCGCCGTCCTCGACCTCGTCGCGGCCGCGGCCGAGCAGTACGGCGAAGCGGTCCACGGCGAGGGTGCAGTTGAGCGTGCAGGCCAGCGGCAGCCAGGCGCCGAGGGCGTCGGCGAAGCCGGCGACGGTGCCGGTCGGGTCGGCGGGCCTGGTGCGGCCGACGGCGTAGACGGTGCCGGAGGTGCCGAGGCTGAGCACCGGCTGCCCGGGGAGCAGGCCGAGCCCGAGGGCGGCGGCCATGTTGTCGCCGGTGCCGCTGGCGACCGGCGTCCCTTCGCGCAGCGCCGTGCCCGGACGCACGACGCCGGCCCGCGTGCCCGGCGCGAGGACCTGCGGCAGCAGGGCCGGGTCGAGGCCGATGCGGTCGAGGACGTCCTTGTCGTAGCCGTCCGGCCCCCACCAGCCGGTTCCCGAGGCGTCGCCCCGGTCGGTGACCGCCTCCCCGGTCAGCCGCTCGGTCAGGAAGTCGTGCGGCAGCCGGACGGCGGCGACGCGCTCTGCGGCGGCGGGCTCGTTGGCGCGCAGCCAGGCCCACTTGGGGACGGTGAAGGCGGCGGTGGGGACGCTGCCGGTGCGGCGGGCGAGTTCCGCCGCACCGATGGCGGCCTGGAGCCCGGCGGCCTGGGGCGCGGACCGGACGTCGTTCCAGAGCAGCGCCGGGCGGACCGACGCCCCGGACGCGTCGAGGGTGACCAGGCCGTGCTGCTGGCCGGCGATCGAGACGGCGGCCGCGCGGTCCGCCCAGCCCGTTGCCGCGGCGGCCTGGGCGAGCGCCCGCCACCACTGCTCGGGGTCGCTCTCGCGGCCGGCGCCCGTGCTGACGGTGTGCGGGGCGCGGCCCTGTCCCAGGACGGTGCCGGTGTCGAGGTCGACGGCGAGGGCCTTGGTGGACTGCGTCGAGCTGTCGAAGCCGATCACGACACGTTGCTCAGCCATGCGTTCCTCCGGAGGGGGTTGTGAACTGCTGGGGATCGAGGTCGTTTTGGTGCACACAGGTGCCCATGAGTCCGTTTGCGATCGCGGCTTGTTGGATCGATGAGACGACTGTCAGTGGTGCGTGTGAGGGTGGTGGCGCTGACCGGGAGGGAGGACTGCGTGACTGGGCCGAAGAAGAAGCTCCGACGGATCGACGCGCCGTTCACTTCGCGGCGGCCTGGCACCTCGACCAGTACGGCAACCCGGTCGGCGAGCCCCGCCGGTTCCGCTACGACCTGACCGGCACCGCCAACCACCGCGACGCCCAGATCCGCCACGCCATCACCCGGCTCCTCCACTGGGCCAAGCGGTGCGGGGTGACGGCGATCGGCCTGGAGAACCTGGACCTCACCGCCGAGACCACCCGCGAGAACCACGGCCGCCGCAAGCGGTTCCGGCAGCTCGTCTCCGGCATCCCCACCGGCAAACTCCGCGCCCGGCTCATCTCCATGGCCGCCGAGCTGGACATGGTCATCGTCGCCGTGGACCCGGCCTACACCTCCCATTGGGGTGCGCAGCACTGGCAGAAACCGCTCGCGACACCCACCCGCAAGACGACCCGACACGACAGAGCCGCTGTCGCGATCGGGCGACGCGCCCTCGGGTACCCGGTCCGACGACGGACGGCACCGCCCCACGACGACCGGAGCGATCGTCGTGGGCATCGGACCGTCCAGGCCCCATCGGGCATCCGGGGGCGTGAGGGAACCCGCCGCCCCGTCACGGACCGCGCACACGATGCGCGCAGCCGGACGGGGACAACGAGAACGCGGGCGACCAGTCGGGCATCCACCACCGTTCGGGATGCACGCAGTGATCAGACCTGGGTCCAAGACTCACTCCTGATCACTTAGTTGGAACGGTTCCTTCTGACGTTCCGGCATACTAGTTTGTTGAGAGCCCTGACAAACACCCCCTGGATCTGATCCGGAGCCGCTCCATGTCCAGCGACCCGCTCGCCCCCACCCCCGCGCACAAGTTCACCTTCGGCCTGTGGACCGTCGGCTGGCAGGGGCGCGACCCCTTCGGCGACGCGACCCGCCCCGCCCTCGATCCGGTCGAGACCGTGCAGCGACTGGCCGAACTCGGCGCCTACGGCGTCACCTTCCACGACGACGACCTGATCCCTTTCGGCGCGGGCGACGCCACCCGCGAGGAGACCGTCAAGCGCTTCCGCGCCGCGCTGGACGCCGCCGGGCTGAAGGTCCCGATGGCGACCACCAACCTGTTCACCCACCCGGTCTTCAAGGACGGCGCCTTCACCGCCAACGACCGCGACGTGCGCCGCTACGCGCTGCGCAAGACCATCCGCAACATCGACCTGGCCGTCGAACTCGGTGCCTCGGTCTACGTCGCCTGGGGCGGGCGCGAGGGCGCCGAGTCCGGCGCGGCCAAGGACGTGCGCACCGCGCTCGACCGGCTGAAGGAGGCCTTCGACCTGCTCGGCGAGTACGTCGAGCAGCAGGGCTACGACCTGCGCTTCGCGATCGAGCCCAAGCCCAACGAGCCGCGCGGCGACATCCTGCTGCCCACCGTCGGCCACGCCCTGGCGTTCATCAACGAGTTGGAGCGCCCCGAGCGGGTCGGCCTCAACCCGGAGGTCGGCCACGAGCAGATGGCCGGGCTCAACTTCCCGCACGGCATCGCCCAGGCCCTGTGGCACGACAAGCTGTTCCACATCGACCTCAACGGCCAGTCCGGCATCAAGTACGACCAGGACCTGCGCTTCGGCGCGGGCGACCTGCGGCAGGCTTTCTGGCTGGTCGACCTGCTGGAGTCGGCCGGCTACGACGGCCCCCGGCACTTCGACTTCAAGCCGCCGCGCACCGAGGACTTCGACGGCGTCTGGGCCTCGGCGGCCGGCTGCATGCGCAACTACCTGCTGCTGGCCGAGCGTTCCCGCGCCTTCCGGGCCGACCCGGAGGTGCAGGCCGCGCTCGCCGCCTCCCGTCTGCCCGAACTGGCCCTGCCCACGGCCGGGGACGGCCTGGCGGGGCTGCTGGCGGACCGCTCCGCCTTCGAGGAGTTCGACGTCGACGCCGCCGCCCGGCGCGGCATGGCCTTCGAGCAGCTGGACCAGCTCGCCCTGGAGCACCTCCTCGGCGCCCGCTGACCGCAGCCGTGACCGAGCCGGGTCGTGCCACCTGCACGACCCGGCTCGGTCCGTCCTGGTTCAAGCGCCGGTGGTGGCGGTGGCCTTCGGTCGTACGGTCGGGCCCGACTCGACTCCGCGGCCTTGGCTCATTCCGCAAAGCTAGGCCGTCCACAAACATTCCCGACACGTCACAGCCAGCGACCCGGCCCCGGCTCCGCGCTGAACCAGCCGTCGGTCAGCTCGTGTTCCAGGCGGCACCCCACGCCGGCGGAGCCGCGCACCAGGGCGTCGAGCGCGACGGGCGTCAGGTGGCGTTTGGTGCGGCTTCGCATCGGCACTTCCGGGCATCAATCGGGCATCGGTCGAGCATCAGTCGGGCCTGAAGGGGGCGGGGCCCCGCTCGCCCATGCGGTGACGAGCGGGGCCCCGCGTCCGGGGCCGGACTCAGGCCGGGTAGGGCAGCTCGGCCTCAACGGTGCCGGCCGGGCTGACGTGCAGGGCGCCGTCCGGGCCGCCGATCCGCAGCTGCCACGGGTGCGGGCTGTCGGTGGTCACCCGGATCCGGTCGCCGGTGCGGCGCAGGTGGAAGCGGGCGCTCTCGCCGGGGCCGTCGGAGCGCGGGATCACGACGGTGCGCTCGGCGCCGTCGGCGAAGGCGTGCACCCGCAGTTCGATGCCCTCGGCCCAGGCGGAGACCGGGCGCTGGTCGTCCGCGCCGAGCGGGATGACGGAGTCGGGGCGGGCGAGCAGCGGCAGGGTGTGGAAGCCGTGCTGTTCGCGCACCCAGCGCGGGCCGGTGACCTGGTCGCCGGTCAGGAAGTTGGTCCAGGTCCCCTCGGGCACGTAGTACTCGACCGTGCCGTCCTCGGTGAAGACCGGGGCGACGAGCAGGTCGTCGCCGAGCAGGTACTGCCGGTCGAGCGAGGCGGCGGCCGGGTCGTCCGGGAACTCCAGCACCATCGCGCGCATCACCGGGACGCCGGTGGCGTGCGCCTGCTGGGCCGCGTGCTGGAGGTAGGGCGCCAGGCGGTGCTTGAGCAGGGTGAACTCGCGGGTGACCTCGACGGCCTCCTCCCCGAAGTCCCACGGCACCCGGTAGGACTTGCTGCCGTGCAGCCGGCTGTGCGAGGAGAGCAGGCCGAACTGCGTCCAGCGTTTGAAGACCGCCGGGGTCGGGGTGCCCTCGAAGCCGCCGATGTCGTGGCTCCAGAAGCCGAAGCCGGACAGCCCGAGAGAGAGTCCTCCGCGCAGCGATTCCGCCATGGCGTTGAAGTGCGATTCGCAGTCGCCGCCCCAGTGCACCGGGTACTGCTGGCCGCCCGCGGTGGCGGAGCGGGCGAACAGCAGCGCCTCCCCCTCGCCGCGCTCCTCGCGGAGCAGCTCGAACACCGCCTGGTTGTACAGGTGGGTGTAGTAGTTGTGCATCCGCTCGGGGTCGGAGCCGTCGTGCCAGACCACCTCGGTGGGGATGCGCTCGCCGAAGTCGGTCTTGAAGCAGTCCACGCCGACGTCCAGCAGGGCACGCAGCTTGTCGGTGTACCAGGCGCGGGCGGCGGGGTCGGTGAAGTCCACCAGGGCCATGCCCGGCTGCCACAGGTCCCACTGCCAGACGCTGCCGTCCGGGCTGCGCACGAGGTAGCCCTCGCGCATGCCCTCGGCGAACAGCTCCGACTTCTGCGCGATGTACGGGTTGATCCAGGCGGAGATGCGCAGCCCCTGCTGCTTGAGCCGGGCCAGCATGCCGGCCGGGTCCGGAAAGGTGTCCTGGTCCCACACGAAGTCGCACCACTGGTACT
Source organism: Kitasatospora sp. NPDC056531 (assembly GCF_042794375.1). Lineage (NCBI taxonomy): Bacteria > Bacillati > Actinomycetota > Actinomycetes > Kitasatosporales > Streptomycetaceae > Kitasatospora > Kitasatospora sp. NPDC056531. The sequence goes on from NZ_JBHTTU010000005.1 coordinate 141,540, forward strand.
CGCGCATCCAGAAGCAGTCGAGGTGGAAGACGCTCAATGGGATGCCGCGCTCGGTCATGCCGCCGACGAAGCGGTTGACGGTGGCCTCGTCGTAGTCGGTGGTGAAGGAGGTGGTCAGCCACAGGCCCAGCGCCCAGGCCGGGGGCAGCGCGGGACGGCCGGTGAGCGCGGTGTAGCGCTCCAGGATCTGCTTGGGGGTGGGACCGTGGACGACGAAGTACTCCAGCGACTGGTCCTCGACGCTGAACTGCACCTGGCCGACGGACTCGGAGCCGATCTCGTAGCTGACCTTGCCGGGGTGGTTGACGAAGACGCCGTATCCCTGGTTGGTCAGGTGGAACGGAACGTTCTTGTACGCCTGTTCGCTGCTGGTACCGCCGTCCGCCTGCCAGATGTCCACCACCTGGCCGTTGCGGACGAACGGGGTGAACCGCTCCCCCAAACCGTAGACCAGCTCGCCGACGCCCAGGGAGAGCTGTCCGAGCATGTGGTGGCGGCCGTCGGCGTCGGTGACGAAGCCGGTGCCGCGCTCGCCCACCGTGGTCAGCACCCGGCCGCCCGCGGTGAACTCCAGCTGCCACGGCTGGGAGGCGTCCACCCGCAGCGTCAGTTCGCCGGCGCACAGCTCCACCACGTCGCCGTCCCGGCGCACCTTCCCGCTGCCCTGCTCGGCGCCGGGCAGCGCGAACTCGGGCCCGCATCGCACCGAACCGGCGTGGTGGGTGGTGCGCACCCCGATCACGCCCTCGGCCGGGGACCAGCACTCGACGGTCAGCAGTGGGCTGTTGAGCGTGTCACCACGGCCGCGCACGTGTTTGACGGGCGCGTAGAGGGTCATCCGGTCCTCGCCGGTGCGGACGTCGGCGACCTCGGTGGCGTAGCGCGCGGTGACGCCCGGGCGCATCAGCCAGTAGCCGTCGGTGAACTTCATCGTGCGGGTTCCTCCGTCCGCGCGCGGTGCGCGGTGATCAGGCCCCGGTACCAGTGGTAGCTGTCCTTGGGCGTTCGGGTCAGGGTTTCGTAGTCGACGTGGACCAGGCCGAAGCGCTGCTCGTAGCCGCGGGCCCACTCGAAGTTGTCCAGCAGGGACCAGACGTAGTAGCCGCGCACGTCGACCCCGGCCGCGATCGCGTCGGCGACGGCGGCGAGGTGGCCGGCCAGGTAGTCGATCCGTTCCGCGTCGTGGACGCGGCCGTCGGGGGTGAGGCTGTCGGCCTCGGCGGAGCCGTTCTCGGTGATCCAGACCGGCGGGAGCTGCGGATAGCGGGAGTCGAGGTCGCGGAGCAGCTCGGTGAACGCGGACGGGACGACGGGCCAGCCCATGGTGGTGAGTCGAGTGCCGTACGGGTTGGGCTCGGCGACGCCGATGTCCATGGCGGTGCGCAGTTCGGGGTCGTCCTCGCGGTGCGGGGCGGCCTCGACGGTGATCGGCCGGTAGAAGTTGATGCCGACGAATTCCAGTGGCGCGCCGATCAGTTGCAGGTCTCCCGGTCGACGCCAGGGGCCGTCGGCCAAGCCGGCCCAGGTCTCGGCCTCGTGCTCGGGGTAGCGGCCGGCGAACAGCGGCTCGGTCCAGACCTCGTTGTGCAGCACCTCGGCCCGGCGCACGGCGGCGAGGTCCTCTTGCTGCTCGGAGGCGGCGTGCAGGCGGTCGAGGTTGAGCGTGATGCCGACCTCGCGGGCACCGGCGGCGCGCAGCTCCCGGACGGCCAGGCCGTGGCCGACCAGCAGGTGGTGAGCGGCGGCCAGTGCCCCGCGCCCCTCCCGGGCGCCGGGCGCGTGCCGGCCCTCGGCGTAGCCGACGAAGGCGGAGCAGAACGGCTCGTTGAGGGTGATCCAGCGCTCGACCCGGTCCCCGTACCGGTCGGCGGCGACGCTCGCGTACTCGGCGAAGGCCTCGGCCGTCTGCCGCACCCGCCAGCCACCGTGGTCCTCCAGGGCCTGCGGCAGGTCCCAGTGGTAAAGGGTGGCGGCGGGCGCGATGCCGGCGGCCAGCAGTTCGTCGATCAGCCGGTCGTAGAAGTCCAGGCCCTTCTGGTTGACCGGGCCGGTGCCCCGTGGCAGCAGGCGCGGCCAGGAGATCGAGAAGCGATAACCGTCGACGCCGAGTTCGCGGAGCAGGGCGACGTCCTCGGGGAAGCGGTGGTAGTGGTCGCAGGCCGTGTCGCCGGTGGCGCCGCCGAGGGTGCGGCCGGGGGTGTGGCCGTAGGTGTCCCAGATGGACGGGCCGCGGCCGTCCTCGTCGTGGGCGCCCTCGATCTGGTAGGCGGCGGTGGCGGCGCCGAAGCGGAAGCCGGGCGGCAGTTCCGGGAATGTTAACGTGCTCATGCGCCCACCTCGCTGCGCTCGGCAGGGGCATTCGCCCACGCGCACCTCTTGATGATTCGCTCACTTCGTTCGCTCATGCGCCCACCTCGCTGCGCTCGGCAGGGGCATTCGCCCACGCGCACCTCTTGATGATTCGCTCACTTCGTTCGCTCATGCGGCGTAACCTCACGGGATCTCTCGGAAGTTGGGCGCTGGGCGCGGCACGACGGTCACGCCTCCGGCGTCAGCCCGCGCTCGCGCAGCCAGGCCAGCTGGGCGGGCGGGTTGGAGCCGCAGCCGCCGCCGTGGTCGGCGAAGGGCCACACCGTCATGGTGTGGTCCTCGCCCGCGTAGCGGTTGAAGGCGGCGTAGACCGTCCGGGGCGGGCAGACCGGGTCCATCAGGCCGACGCTGAACAGCGCGGGTGCGGTGGCCCGCTGGGCGAAGTGGACGCCGTCGAAGTAGTCCAGGGTCTCGAAGGTCGGCCGCACGCGCAGCGGGCTGTGCCAGCGCAGGTATTTGACGATCTCCTGGTACGGCCCTTCCATGGCGATCTGCGCGCCCTCGCGGAAGTGGCACAGGAACGGGACGTCCGGCATCACCGCGGCCACGCGGTCCCCGGTGAGGCCCGCGACGGCGAGGGCCAGGCCGCCGCCCTGGCTACCGCCGGCCAGGACGATCCGGTCGCCGTCGAGGCCGGGCAGTTGGGCGACGGCATCCACGGCGCGCACGCAGTCGGTGATCAGCCGCCGGTAGTAGTAGTTCTCGGGGGAGTCGATGCCCCGGGTCATGAAGCCCTCGACCCACTGGGTGCCGTCGCCCATCCCCCGGTCCGGGGTGTCACGGCCCTGGCCCCGGCTGTCGACGACTAGTTGGGCGTAGCCGGCCGCGGACCAGAACAGGTGCTCGGTGGGCAGCCCGCGGCCGCCGCAGTAGCCGATGTAGGTGACGACGACCGGCAGCGGTCCCTCCACGCCTCGTGGGCGCAGCAGCCAGGCGGCCACCGGCTCGCCGTTCCAGCCGGGGAAGCGTGTGTCGTCGACCTCGACGGTGCGCAGGGCGAACTGGGAGGTGACGCGTTCGACCTTGACCGCCCCGCCGTGCGAGCGGGCTTCGGCGAGGGTCCGCTGCCAGAACTCGTCGAAACCCTTCGGGGCAGTCAACTCTGGCTGATAGCTGGCGAGTTCGTCGACGCCGAAGTTGGTGAGCGGCATGGGGGCTTCCTCCGGGTGGAGCGAGGACGAGGTGGCGTGATGGGGCGTGAGCAGCGACATGGGGGCCGCCTCCGGGCGGCGGGGTGGCACGGGTGGGACGGGGGCGGCGCCAGATCGCCTCGCGGCTTCGGGTGCCGAGCGGGAACAGGAAGGGGGGCGGCCCGTCCCCCCATGAGCGGGCCGCCGGTCTGTGGGGCGAGAGGCCTCAGCCGGCCGCGCCGAAGCGGAAGGCTGAGAGCCGGAAGTCGCCGTGCAGGGTCAGGCTCAGCTCGTGCACGCCGTGGAGCGGGGCGGCGAGCTCGGCGGTGGTGCTCGTCCAGGCGTAGCGGTCGCCGGTGACGGGCACGTCGATCTCGGCCAGCACCCCTCCGCCCGCCCGGACTTCGAGCCGCGCCCCGCCCGCGCCGACGCCCTCGCGGGAGGTCTCGACCTCGATCGCGGAGGCGCCGGAGAGGTCGACCTCGCGGAACAGCAGCGTCGCCGGGTGGGCGGGATCGGTGGGCGTGACGGCGTCGCCGTCCTCGCGCGTGGCGTCGACGATGGTGGCGTCCTCGTAGTCGTCGAAGTCGACGGCCAGGAGCCGGCGTTCGACGCCCGCCCGGGGTGCGGCGGCCGTCCCGATCACGGTGAGCGGCGCGGTGAGCACCGGGTGGTCGGCGCAGCGGGCGACGATCACCTCGTAGCCGCCGGGATCGACGGTGAAGGCTCCGGTGGCGACGGACCAGTGGGCGAGCTGCTCGGTCGACAGCCGGAACGTCAGCTCGCGGCTCTCCCCCGGCTCCAGCCGGACCTTGCGGAAGTCGGCCAGGCGCAGCCGGGGTGCCTCGTAGCGGGCCTCCAGGGCGCGGACGTAGACCTGGACCACCTCGCTGCCGGGCCGCGGTCCGATGTTCTCCAGGGTCACGGCGACGTCGACCGAGCCGTCCTGGCCGACCGACGGCTGCGACAGGCGCAGGTCACGGTAGCCGAAGTCGGTGTAGGACAGCCCGTGGCCGAAGGAGTAGAGCGGGGTGGACCGGTGGTACTGGTAGGTCCAGCCGGCCTTGATGATGTCGTAGTCGAGCGGGGCGGGCAGCGGGTCGTCGCCCCGGTACCAGGTCTGCGGCAGGCGGCCGGCGGGCTCGGCCTCGCCGAGCAGTACGGCGGCCAGCGCGTGTCCTGTTTCCTGCCCGCCGTGGGAGGTCCACACCACGGCGGGCAGGTGCTCGTCGGCCCAGTCGAGGGCGTAGGGGTAGCTGCTCATCACGACCAGGGCGGTGTTCGGGCGGACGGCCGCGACGGCGCGCAGCAGCTCCTCCTGCCCCTCGGGCAGGTCGATGTCCGCGCGGTCCTCGGTCTCACGGCCGTTGATCATCGGGTGGTTGCCGAGGACGACGACCGCGACGTCCGCCGTCTCGGCGGCCGCCCGTGCCTCGGCGATGCCGTCACGCACCAGCTCGCGCTGCCAGCGCTCGGCGTCGTCCGCGGTCTCGGCGGTGACGCTCACCCGGCCGCCGGTCGGGTCCACGGCGGCGTAGCGTCCGGTGAACACGGAGCGCAGCAGCACGGTGTCGGGGCCGGCCGGTTCGAGCCGGAAGGTCTCCTTGACGAACCAGCTCTTGATGATCTCCTGGTCGGCGGCCAGGCCGTCGTCGTCCTGGAGGCTCAGGTAGTGGCCGGTGTCGGCGGCGCGCAGGGTGGAGGCGCCGCCGCCCCAGTCGGTCACGTCGAAGGCGGACTTGCCGAGCAGCTCGCCGGTGGTGCGCGAGCGCAGGGTGATCCGGTCGGAGCCCGCCACCGGGACGACCTCGCCGCCGTGGGCGTCGAGGGCCGCGGTCAGTCCGGTGGCGATGCCCACCTGGTACGGCATGGTGCCGCTGTACCAGTCCTCGAAGAGGGTGTCGGCGAGCGGGCCGATGACGGCGATCCGGGGCGTGCGGGCCGGGTCGAGCGGCAGCAGGCCGTCGTTCTTGAGCAGCACTGTCGACTCGGTCGCGGCCTGCCGGGCCAGCGCGCGGTGCTCGGGGCAGTCGATCACCTCCGGCCCGGTACCGGCGTACGGGTCCAGCTCGGGGTCGAACTCGCCGAGGCGGAAGCGCAGTTCCAGCTGCCGCCGGACGGCGCGGTCCACGTCGGCCTCGTCGATCAGACCGCGTTCCAGCGCCTCGCGCAGTCGGCCGACCGGGGTCGCGCTGTCCTCGCCGTGGTCGGTGAAGCTGTCGATGCCGGCCTTGAGCGCCGCCGCGTGGGACTCGACGTGGTCGTCGAAGTAGTGCTCCGGGTCGACCAGGTTGGAGGGGGCCTCGGCGTCGCTGACCACGAACAGCTCGTGGCCGGTCGGCTCGGCCCAGCGGCGCAGCTCCGCCTCGATCAGCGGACTGACGTGGCAAGGGCGGCCGTTGACGAGGTTGTAGGCGGCCATCGCGCCGGTCGCGGCGCCGGCGGCGACGACGGGGCGGAAGGCGGCGAGGTCGTACTCCTGGAGGACGCGCGGGCGCAGTCCGGAGGAGGTGGTGCAGCGGTCGTCCTCATTGTTGTAGGCGAGGAAGTGCTTGAGCACCGGCGCGGTCCGCAGGTAGTCCGGGTGGTCGCCGGCGAGTCCCCGGCAGAACGCCTCGCCGACCCGCGCCGTGTGCACCGGGTCCTCGGAGTAGGCCTCCTCGTTGCGCCCCCAGCGCGGGTCGCGCAGCAGGTTGAGCACGGGGGCCCAGGCCTGTAGGGAGTTGGCCCCGCGCTCGGGGGTGCTGATCGCCGGCGGGCGGTGGTAGTGGAAGGCCCGCAGCTCGGTCGAGAGCGCCTCGGCGACGCTGCGCACGAGGTCCTCGTCCCAGCTGGCGCCGAGACCGACGGCCTGCGGGAAGACCGTCGCCACGCCGAGCCAGGAGACGCCGTGCAGGCCCTCGCTGCCGGTGCGGAAGGGGGCGACACCGAGGCGCGGCACGGCCGGCGCGTACTGGTGCAGCATCGCGACCCGCTCGTCGAGCGTGAGCCGGTGGAGCAGGTCGTCGACACGCTTGCGCAGCGGAAGCGTGGGATTGCGGAAATCGGGCAGGCCGGCTGCGGACACGGACACGGAACTCACGTGGAATACCCCTCGGGCGGCTGGGCTCGGTGGTCGTTCATCGAAGCGCTTCGACGCTGGCACGCTCCGAGAGGCCTGTCAACTCCCCAGGACACAAACGATTTTGCATTTGTTCAGCCTCTTGCTCAACCGGTAACGCGTCGTTAGTCTCGCCGAAACATCCAAGCGCTTCGACGCTTCGACGCATCGACGCATCGACGGAGAGGGGCCACGCCACCATGAGATCCGGGTTGAACCGCAGAAGCTTCTTGACCACCGCCGCCACAGTCGCGGGAGCCGCCGCGATGGCACCCCTGCTGTCCGCCTGCGGCGGTGGAGCGGACAAGAAGGCCAGCACCAACACCAAGGAAGGCCTCAAGGCCGCCCTGCCGGCCTACGTGCCGAACGCCGGCACGGTCAAGCCGGACATAGCCTCCATCCAGGGCGGCCCCGACGCCGCCACCGACCCCGCCTACTTCTCCTACCCCGCCTCCCCGCCCGCCAGCACCTCCGGCGTCCCCGGCAAGGGCGGCAGCTATACGGCCGTCACTCCGCTGTGGGGCACCAACCCCCCGGTCGGCAACTCCTTCTACGAGGCGATGAACAAGGCCCTCGGCTGCGAGCTGACCGTCAAGCCGGCGGACGGCAACAACTACAACACCATCGTCCCGACGATGACCGCCGCCAAGAAGCTGCCGGACTGGATCTGCCTGCCGACCTGGTGGAACCCCAACTTCAACACCGGCGAGCTGGCCGGCAGCCAGCTCGCGGACCTGACCCCGTACCTGTCCGGCGACAAGATCAAGAAGTACCCGAACCTCGCCGCCCTCCCCACCGGCGCCTGGCAGGTCGGGGCCTGGGGCGACAAGATCTACGGGATCCCCAACTTCTCCACCAACTTCGCCATCTCGGGGATGGTCTACCATCGCCGGGACGTCCTCGAAGCCCGCGGCATCACCCCCGACCAGGTGAAGTCCGCCGACGACCTGATGAACCTCGGCAAGGAGCTGACCGACGCCAAGCGCGGCGTGTGGGCCTTCGACGACGTCTGGACCTACATGTACACGGCCTTCGGCGCTCCCTGGAAGTGGAAGGTCGACAACGGCAAACTGGTCCACCTCTTCGAGACCCAGGAGTTCCTGGAGGCCCTCGACTGGCACAACCGGCTGGCGACCGCCGGCTACATGCACCCCGACGCGATGGCGGGCGACACCAAGGGCACCGAGCGCTTCTACAGCGGGAAGGTGCTCATCGAGGGCGGCGGGACGGGCGGCTGGAACCTCAGCGACTACCAGTCCGGCGTCTCCGCGGACCCGAACTACCGGCGCGGCGCCTTCAACTTCTTCGCCGCCGACGGCAAGGGCAAGCCCGTGGTCTACATGGGCAACGCCACGGGCATCGTCAGCTACCTCAACGCCAACCTCAAGCCCGCCCAGATCGAGGAACTGCTCTCCGTCGCCAACTACCTCGCCTCCCCCTACGGCACCGCCGAGTTCACCCTGATCAACTACGGCGTCGAGGGCGTCCACCACACCCGCGTCAACGGCGCACCGACCTTCACGGACGAGGGCAAGAAGGACGTCCAGCAGCCGACCTTCCCGTTCCTGGCCGCTCCCCCCTCCGTGATGAGCAACCCCGGCAGCGACATGGTCACCAAGGACTGCGCGGCCTGGCAGGCCGCCAACGTCAACGCCCTCACCAAGCCCATCTTCTGGGGCCTGAACTACAGCATGCCGCAGGCCATCGCCGCGGCCGAGGCCGCCCAGAGCGTCAACGACACCATCAAGGACTGCTACCGCGGCAAGAAGAAGGTCTCCGACGTGCAGGACGTCGTCGCCAGCTGGCGCAGCGGCCCCGGGGACCGGCTCAAGAAGTGGATGACCGAGAACGTCCTGAACAAGTACGGCACGGGCCAGTGAGCACCACCCAGCCGCAGCGCCCCGCCGGGCCGAAGCGGCTCAACTGGCGGATCAGGCTGCGGCGCGACAAGTCCCTCCTGCTGATGACGGTTCCCGCCGTCGTCCTGCTCCTGGTGTTCAACTACGCGCCGCTGTTCGGCATCGTCACCGCTTTCCAGGAGTACGACCCGCTGGTCGGGGTCTGGCACAGCCAGTGGGTCGGCTTCGACCAGTTCCAGCAGCTGTTCGGCGACCCGGCGTTCTGGGCCTCGCTGAAGAACACGCTGTACCTCAGCTTCGTCCAGCTGATCCTCTTCTTCCCGATCCCCATCGCCCTGGCCCTGCTGCTCAACTCGGTGATCAGCGAGCGGATCCGCAACTTCTTCCAGTCCGTGGTCTATCTGCCGCACTTCTTCTCCTGGGTGCTGGCGATCACGATCTTCCAGCAGATGCTGGGCGGCGCCGGCGTGCTCAACCAGTTCCTGCGCCAGCACGACATCGGCACCTGGGACATCATGACCAACCCGCACACCTTCGCCCTGCTGGTCACCTCGCAGGCGATCTGGAAAGAGGCGGGCTGGGGGATCATCGTCTTCCTTGCGGCGTTGAGCGCGATCAACAGCGAACTGTACGAGGCCGCGGCCGCCGACGGCGCCGGGCGGCTGCGACGGATGTGGCACATCACGCTGCCGGGCCTGCGCGGGGTGATCGTGCTGATGCTGGTCCTGCGGCTCGGCAACGCCCTGTCCGTCGGATTCGAGCAGTTCCTGATCCAGCGCGACGCCGTCGGCCACGACGCAGCGGACGTCCTGGACACCTTCTCCTTCTACTACGGCATCGCCACCGGCGGCTACAGCTACGGCGCGGCGGCCGGGCTCTTCAAGAGCGTGGTCTCGCTGCTGCTCATCTGGGGCGCCAACAAACTGGCGCACGCCTTCGGCGAGGACGGGCTGTATCGCAAATGACCGACGCACTCACCATGGACAGGCGGAGCGAGAAGCGCCGCAGTTCGGCAGCGACCGCCCGACGCCGGGCCCGCCCGGCCCGCCCGCCCTGGGACGAGCCGCCGACCGCGGTCGGCCAGGCCGCGAAGGGCCTCACCCTCGGCGGGATGCTCGCCGTCATCCTGGTCCCGCTCTGGATCATCGTACTGACCAGCTTCTCCACCCCCGGGGCCGTCAACCGGGCCGGCGGGCTGGTGATCTGGCCGGACGGCCTGACCACCGAGACGTACCGCCAAATGCTCAGCGACCCGACGGTCGTCACCGCCCTGATGGTGAGCCTCGGCGTCACCATCGTGGGCACCGCGGTGTCCATGGCCGTCTCGATCCTGTGCGCCTACGGCCTCTCCCGGCCCCGCTCGCTCGGCCACCGCTTCGTCCTGATGCTGCTGATCATCACGATGTTCGTCGGCGGCGGCCTGATCCCGAGCTTCCTGGTGGTCACCGGGCTCGGCGGCTACGACCAGTGGTGGGCGCTGATCCTGCCGAGCGCGGTCTCCGTCTTCAACATCCTGGTGCTGCGCGCCTTCTACCAGGAGACCTCCTCCGAACTCATCGACGCGGCCCGGATGGACGGCGCCGGGGAGTGGCGGATCCTGTGGTCCGTCGTCCTGCCCACCTCACGCGCCGTCACCGCCGTCACCGCGCTCTTCTACGCGGTGGGCTACTGGAACTCGTTCTTCAACGTCATGCTCTACATGCCGACCGACAGTCAGAAGTGGCCGCTGCAGTACGTGTTGCTCACCTACGTCAACCGGGGCATCGGCATCCCCGGTTCGGTCAACTCCGGGTTCGGGAGCACCCACGCCCAGACCGCACCGCTGTCCCTGCAGATGGCGGTCGTGGTCCTCACCCTGGTACCACTGGTGATCGTGTACCCGTTCGTGCAGAAGCACCTGCGTACCGGTGTCCTCACCGGCGCGATCAAGGGCTGAGCCGGACCCGGGTACCCCAGAGACCGGGGGCGGCCCCACGCGTGCGGCCCCTGCGCCGCGCGACCGGGCCGCTCCCCCACCGGAACCGACACGAAGGAAGCAGCGCGATGGTGACACTCGCCGATGTGGCCAGGCACGCCGGCGTCTCGTCCAGCACGGTCAGCTACGCCCTCAGCGGCAAGCGCCCGATCTCCGACGAGACCAGGCTCCGCGTCGAACGGGCCATCACGGACCTCGGCTACCACCCCAACGCGGGTGCCCGGGCCCTGGCCGGCAAGCGCTCGCACATCATCGCCCTGGTGGTGCCGCTCCACCCCGAGGTGCACGTGCCCACGATGATGGAGATCGCCATCGCGGTCACCGTGGCGGCCCGCGAACACGGCTACGACGTCCTGCTGCTCACCAACGACGAAGGCCCCGAAGGCGTCCGCCGGGTCGCCGCCACCGGACTCGCCGACGGCGTCATCCTGATGGACGTCCGGCTGGACGACGACCGCATCCCGGTCCTACGGGCCCAGGACATCCCGGCCGCGCTCATCGGCCTGCCCGACGACCCCACCGGCCTCTCCTGCGTCGACCACGACTTCGCCACCGCCGGCGCCCTGTGCGCCGACCACCTCGCCGACCTCGGCCACCGCGACGTCGCCTTCATCGGCTACAGCAGCGGCGTCTACCAACGGCACGCCGGCTACGCCGAGCGCACCGTCAACGGCTTCCGCGCCCGCGCCGAGCGGCGGGAGCTGCGCATCCTCCACCGGCCGTGTGAGGGGACGTACGAGAGTACCGCCGGCACCCTGGCCCGCATCCTCGCGGACCGCCCGGACACCACCGGCTTCGTCGTGCAGAACGAGGCCGCGATCGGCCCCTTGCTCAGCCTGCTGCGCGCCAGCGGGCGGACCGTGCCGGAGGACGCCTCCGTCATCGCCATCTGCCCCGATCCGCTGGCGGAACAGCACTCGCCCCGGCTCACCTCCGTGACCAGCCCGAAGAAGGACCTCGGGCAGGTCGCCGTCGACCAGGTCATGGCGAGGATCGCCGCGACCGCCGCCGGCGACGAGCCGAAGGACCAACTCCTCCTGATGCCACCGGAACTGATGGTCCGCGAAAGCACCGCCCCGGCCCCGCGCCGCAGTTGAGCCACGACCAATCGACACCACGACCATTCGGCACCACGACCACAGGACGGTTCCCCGATGGACATCCGCCAACTCACCGACCGCCTCGGCGGCCTCGCCTACGGCGGGGACTACAACCCCGAGCAGTGGGACGCGGAGGTGTGGAAGCAGGACGACGAGCTGATGCGCCGGGCGCGCGTCAACCTCGCCACCGTCGGCGTCTTCTCCTGGGCCCTGATGGAACCCGAGGAGGGCCGCTACGACTTCGACTGGCTCGACGCCCACGTCGACCGGCTGCACGCGGCCGGGGTCGCCCTCGACCTGGCCACCCCCACCGCCTCCCCGCCGCCCTGGTTCTCCCTGGCCCACCCGGACGCCCTGCCCGTCGGCCCCGACGGCACCCGGCTGACCCACGGCAGCCGGGACACCTACTGCGTCGCCGCCCCCGCCTACCGTCTGGCCGCCCGCCGCATCGCCGAGGCCCTCGCCGAACGCTACGGCGACCACCCGGCGCTCGCCCTGTGGCACGTGCACAACGAGTACGTCAGCCTCTGCCACTGCGACCATGCCGCGGCTGCCTTCCGGGTCTGGCTGCGCGCCCGCCACGGCTCCCTCGACGCCCTCAACGAGGCCTGGGGAACGGCCTTCTGGAGCCAGCGCTACACCTCGTGGGAGCAGATCCTGCCGCCCCGCCAGAGCCAGTGGCACCGCAACCCCGGCCAGGCCCTGGACTACAGCCGCTTCTGGTCCGACGAGACCCTCGCAGCCTACCGCGAGCAGCGCGAAGCGATCCGCGCCCACAGCGACCGCCCGGTGACCACCAACCTCATGCTGCCCGGCTACCAGAACCTGGACCTGTGGGCCTTCGGCCGCGAGGTCGACCTGGTCTCCGTCAACCACTACCCCACCGCACCCGGCATCGACGCCGCCGCCCACGCCGCGTTCGACGCGGACCGGGCCCGCTCCCTCGCCGGCGGCGCCCCCTGGCTGCTGATGGAACAGGGCACCAACACCGTCTACGCCGGCGGCCGCGTCCTCGCCAAGGAGCCGGGGGACATCCTGCGCCACTCGCTCGCCCACATCGCCCGCGGCTCGGAGGGCGCGCTGTTCTTCCAGTGGCGCCAGTCCCGGGCCGGCGCCGAGCAGTGGCACTCGTCGATGGTCCCCCACGCCGGGCCGGACAGCCGCACCTTCCGCGAGGTCACGGCGGCCGGAGAGGCCTTCGCCCGGCTCGGCGAGATCGCCGGCTCCACCGTCCGGGCCGAGGTCGCCGTCCTGCACGACTCGGACGCCTGGTGGGCGATGAACGTCGACGGGCTCCCCTCCTCCGAACTCGACTACATCACCCCGCTGCGCCGCGCCCACCGGGCGCTCTGGGACGCCGGCCGGACGGTCGACTTCGCCCACCCCGAGCACGACCTCAGCCGCTACCGGCTGGTCATCGCCCCCGCGCTGTTCCTGCTCACCGACGCGGGCGCCGAGAACCTGCGCCGCTACGTCGCCGACGGCGGCACCCTGCTCGTCCAGCACTTCAGCGGCATGGTCGACGAACGCCTCCACTCCCGGCTCGGCGGCTACCCGGCCTCACCGCTGCGCGAGGCGCTGGGCATCCGGGTCGAGGAGTACCGCCCGCTGCGGCAGGACGAGCAGGTCGCGCTCTCCGACGGCTCGACGGCCACCGTCTGGAGCGAGTCCCTGCACACCGAGGGCGCCGAGGCGCTCGCCGCTTACACCCACGGCATGCTGGCCGGCAGCCCGGCGCTCACCCGCCACGACTTCGGCTCCGGCCACGGCTGGTACCTCTCCACCCGCCTCGACGACGCCGGCTACGCCGCCCTGGTCGGCCGACTGCTCGCGGAGGCGGGCGCCGCTCCGGAGCTGCCGGGCCTGCCGTCCGGCGTCGAGGCCGTCACCCGCCACGCGCCGGACGGCCGCCGCTGGCACCTGCTGCTCAACCACCGCGACGAGGCCGTACCGCTGCCGCAGCCGGCCCACGACCTGCTCACGGACGCCACCCTGAGCCAGGTGCCCGCCGGCGGCTGCGCCGCCCTGCGCGCGTTGTGAACGCTCACTAATTTGTGAACGCTCACCAAGTCTCGCCCGTCCCACCGAGGAAGGCCACCATGAGCGACCCGCACGAGACCATCCGCTGGGGGCACCACACCCTGGAGCTGGAGATCGGCCTGGGCGAGCACGGCACCCCCCGCCTGACGCGCATCGGCGCGCCCGGCGAAGGTGCCACCACCCCGCGCCCGGGAGCGCCGCTGCCGCTGGTGGAGGTGACGACCGCCGACCTCGGCCGCCACTGGTCCGGCCGGCACCTCGTCGACACCGCGCTCGGCTCGCGGCTGCGCCACCGCTCCCACCGCTCGACCCGGGACGGCGACTGGCACGTGCTCACCGTCGAGCTGCACGACCCGGACACCGGCCTGACCGCCGAGGCGGTCTACCGCTCGCCGGACGGCCTGCCGGTGCTGCGCAGCGAGGTGGTGCTGCGCAACGAAGGGGCGGCGACGCTGCACCTGGAATCGGTCGGCTCGCTCGTGACCGGCTGCCTCACCGGGAGCGACCCGGCGGCCCTGGAGACCGCCGACCTGCTGTGGGTGGAGAACGACTGGTTCGCCGAATGCCGGTGGCAGCGCAGGCCGTTGCGGGCGTCCTCACCCGACCGCAGCGGCCGCTCCCCCTACCGCGCCGGCCGCAGCAGCCACGTCGTGGCCGGACAGGGCGTGTGGTCCAGCTGCGGCCACCTGCCGATGGGCGGCCTGACGGACCGGGCGTCCGGCCGTACCTGGCTGTGGCAGATCGAGCACAACGGCGGCGGCTGGCGCTGGGAGTGCGGGGTGCGCGACGACACGGCGTACGCGGCGCTGTACGGCCCCGAGGACGCCGACCACGGCTGGCGCCACCCGCTGGAGCCCGGTGCCGAGTTCCGCACAGTTCCCGTGGCGCTCGCGCTCGCGCCGGACGGAGGTCCGGACGGCGCGTTCGCCGCCCTCACCCGGTACCGCCGGGCCACCCGGCGCCCGCACGCCGACCACCACCGCCTGCCCGTCATCTTCAACGACTACATGAACTGCCTGATGGGCGACCCCTCCACCGACAAGCTACTGCCCCTGGTCGACGCCGCGGCCGAGGCCGGCACGGAGTACTTCGTCATCGACGCCGGCTGGTACGCCGACGAGAGCGAGAACTGGTGGGAGACCGTCGGGGCCTGGGAGCCGTCCGCCTCCCGTTTCCCCGGGCCGAGCGGGATCCACGAGGTCCTGCACCGGATCCGGGAGCGCGGCATGGTCCCCGGCCTGTGGCTGGAGCCGGAGGCGGTCGGGGTCGCCAGCCCGATCGCCGGGTCCCTGCCGGAGGAGGCGTTCTTCCGCCGCGACGGGCGGCGCGTGGAGGAGGGCGGCGGCCGATACCACCTGGACCTGCGCCACCCCGCTGCCCGCGCCCACCTGGACGGCGTGGTGGACCGCCTGGTCCGCGAGTGGGGCGTCGGCTACCTCAAGCTCGACCACAACACCGACCCGGGCTCCGGCACCAGCGGCCACCCCGGCGAGGCCCCGGCCGCCGGACTGCTGGGCCACAACCGGGCCCAACTCGACTGGCTGGACGGCGTCCTGGACCGGTACCCGGACCTGGTGATCGAGAACTGCGCCTCCGGCGGCATGCGGATGGACCACGCGCTGCTCTCCCGGCTCCAGCTGCAGTCCACCAGCGACCAGCAGGACCTGCTGCTCTACCCGCCCATCGCGGCGGCGGCCCCCACCGCCGTCACACCCGAGCAGGGCGCCGTGTGGGCGTACCCGCAGTCCGGGGACACCCCCGACGAGGTCGCCCTGACCATGGCCAACGCGCTCCTCGGCCGTGTCCACCTCTCCGGCCGGCTCACCGAACTCGGGCCGCGCGAACGCGACTTGGTCCACGAGGCGGTGGCCGTGTACAAGTCCATCCGCGCCGACCTGCCGCAGGCACTGCCAGCCTGGCCGCTGGGGCTCCCCTCGTGGGAGGACCCGTGGATCGCCCTGGCGCTGCACACCCCGACCACCACCTACGTCACCGCCTGGCGCCGCCACGGAGCGGACGCCGTCCAAGAGCTCGACCTGCCGCACCTGCTCGGCGCCGACGTCCGCACCGAGGTGCTCTACCCGGCCTCCAGCCAGGCTGCCGCTACCTGGCACCCGGACACCGCCGAACTCACCCTGAGCCTGCCGGCGGCACCGTCCGCCGTCCTGCTGAGCCTCACCAGGAGTCCTTCCGAAGGGAGTTGACGATGCGACGCGTGACCGCGCGCTCCTCATCGCGCCGGTCCGCATCCGAACGGAACACGCTTCGCGTCCGGGCCCGACCCTACGCAGCCGCACCGGGCCCGCCGTCCAGATCGCGAGAGTTCGTTTCCCCACATCCGAACACCACGCACCCCCACCACCCTGGAGGGACGCACCTTGAACCGCCAAGCCCAAGTATGTCGTGAACGCGTCATAGCCGCTGCGGCAGCCCTGTCGCTCGCGGTCACCGGCGCGATCGCCGTCGCCGCGCCGCCCGCCCAAGCCGCGAGCTCCGTGTCGGTGTCCGTGGACGCCGCCCTGCAGCTCGCCACCATCCCCGACACCGGTGTCGGCATCAACACCGCGGTCTTCGACGCCACCATGAACGACTCCGCCACCCCCGGCCTGCTCAGCACCGCCGGCATCGGCGCCGTCCGCTACCCCGGCGGCAGCCACTCCGACGTCTACCACTGGCAGACCGGCACCGCCTCCGGCGGTGCGTACGTCGCCCCGAACACCGGCTTCGACGCCTTCATGAGCACCGTGCGCGCAGCCGGAGCCCAGCCGATCATCACCGCCAACTACGGCTCCGGCACCCCCCAGGAGGCCGCCGACTGGGTCCGGTACGCCAACGTCACCAAGGGCTACGGCATCAAGTACTGGGAGGTCGGCAACGAGGTCTACGGCAACGGGGAGTACAGCAACGGCAACGGCTGGGAGTACGACACCCACAGCAGCAAGAGCGCCACGACCTACGCGACCAACCTGGTCCAGTACGTCGATTCGATGAAGGCGGTCGACCCGAGCATCAAGATCGGCGCCGTGCTCACCACCCCCGGTGGCTGGCCGGACGGCGTCGTCGGCCCGGGCGACACCATGGACTGGAACCACACGGTCCTGTCGATCGCCGGCTCGAAGGTCGACTTTGTGATCGTTCACACCTACCCCGCCGGCACCAGCCCGGCCGACCTGCTCACCAAGCCGCAGGCCCTGATCCCGAACATCGCCGGCACCGTGCGCTCGCTGATCAACCAGTACGCCGGGTCCAAGGCCCCCAACGTCGGCATCGCGGTGACCGAGGCGAACACCACCACCTACCGGGACACCTCCCCGAACGGGCTGTTCGCGCCGGACACGTACCTCACCTGGATGGAGAACGGCGCGTTCAACATCGACTGGTGGGCCCTGCACAACGGCGTCGACTGCACCAACCTGAGCACCGTCGAGGGCGCCACCGAGTACAACGACTACGGCATGGTCTCCAGCGGCGCCAGCTGCGAGCCGCCCCTCAACACCCCCTTCCCCGCCTACTACGGCACCCAGATGATCAGCAAGCTCGGAGCGCCGGGCGACACCCTGGTCAAGGCCGCCAGCTCGTCCTCGCTGCTCTCCGCGCACGCCGTCCGCCGCACCAATGGGGACGTGGACGTCATGCTGATCAACAAGGACCCGAACAACGCGGCCACGGTGAACCTCTCGTACACCGGGTTCACCCCCTCCGCCGACACCCCGACCGTCCACTCCTACCTCAAGAACGGCAACTCGATCAGCACGGCCCAGTCCGGCAGCACGACCACCCAGACCGTGCCGGCCTACGGCATCACGGTCGTGCAGATGCACCCGACCAACGCCCCCTGCCGGGTCGTCTACAGCAAGAACGAGTGGCCGGGCGGCGTGATCGGCACCGTCACCGTCGTCAACAACGGCCTCGGCCAGGTCAACGGCTGGGACCTCGGCTTCAACTTCGGCGGTGACACCAGCATCACCAGCAGCTGGAACGCCTCGGTGTCACAGAGCGGCCCGAGCGTCAACGCCGGGAACGCCTCGTTCAACGCCGCCGTACCGCAGGGCGGAAGCGTCCAGTGGGGCTTCAAGGCCACCTGGTCGAGCAGTGACGCCGATCCGTCCGCCTTCTGGTTCAACGGCGCGGCCTGCGCGATCGGCTGACCCCGGAACCGGTGGTGCCCCGGGCTCCCCAGGGTCCGGGGCACCACCCCCAACGCGAACCACCTCCTCACGAATCAGGAACCGACCACGTGCCAGACCAGCCCCAGCCCGCCGGCACCGTGCCCAACCCGGTGATCCCCGGCTTCCACCCCGACCCGAGCGTCTGCCGCGTGGGCGACGACTACTACCTCGTCTGCTCCAGCTTCGAGTACTTCCCCGGCATCCCCGTCTTCCATAGCCGCGACCTGGTGAACTGGACCCAGATCGGCAACGCCCTGGACCGGCCGAGCCAACTGCACCTGGCGCCCGAGGTGCCCTCCTCCGCCGGGATCTACGCGCCGACCCTGCGCCACCACGACGGCCGCTTCTGGCTGATCGTCACCATCGTCGGCGGCGGCGGCAACGTGCTCTTCACCGCCACCGACCCGGCCGGCCCCTGGTCCGACCCGGTTCCGGCGCCCGGAGTGCCCGGCATCGACCCGGACCTCACCTGGGACGAGGACGGCACCTGCTGGTGCACCGTCGCCGGAGTCTCCCAGGTGCGCCTCGACCCGACGACCGGCGAGACCTTCGGCGAGCCGCAGCGGATCTGGTCCGGCACCGGCGGTAAGGCCCCCGAGGCACCGCACCTCTACCGGATCGGCGACTACTGGTACCTACTCATCGCCGAGGGCGGCACCGAGCGCGGCCACGGCGTGTCCATCGCCCGCGGCACCTCGCCCACCGGCCCGTTCGAGCCGTGCCCGGACAACCCGGTCCTCACCCACCGCAGCACCGACCAGCCGATCCAGAACACCGGCCACGCGGACCTCGTCCAGGCCCCCGACGGCTCCTGGTGGATGGTGCTGCTCGGTGTCCGGCCGCGCGGCGGCACGCCCGGCTGGCACGTGCTCGGCCGGGAGACCTTCCTCGCCCCGGTCGAATGGGTGGACGACTGGCCGGTCGTCGGCCCGCTCACCACCGAACTGGCCACCCCCGCCTGGCCCTTGCACCCTGCTTCCGCCGTGCCGGCTCGGGACGACTTCGACCAGGCCGAGCTGCACCCCCAGTGGATCTCGGTGCGCGAGCGCCCCGAGCAGCTGTGCACCACGAAGGAGCGGTCCGGCTGGCTGACCCTGCGCGCCGCCGGCGCCGCCCTGGACGAGCCCGACGCGGTGTTCGTCGGCCGCCGCCAGCAGCACCTGGCCTGCCGGTCCCGCACCCTGATCGACCCCGTCGAGGGCCGCGGCGGCCTGGCCGTCCGGCTGGACGAGGAGCACCACTACGAGATCGAGGCGGCCGCCGGCCAGGTGACCGTGTTCGCCCGGATCGGCTCGGTGCGCACCGAGGTCGCCTCCCAGGCGGTGCCCGCCGGCGTGGTGGTGCTCGGCGTCGACATCGCCCCGACGCCCCCGCGCGACGCGCGCAGCGGTCCGGACACCCTCTCCTTCGGCGTCGAGGACGCGGACGGCACCTTCACCACGCTCGCCGCGCTCGACGGCCGGTACCTGTCCACCGAGGTGGCCGGCGGCTTCACCGGCCGGGTCATCGGCATGTACGCCGCGGCCGGCACCGTCCATTTCGACCGGTTCGACTACGAGCCCCACCAGACCTCATGACCATCAGTCAGGAATCCCCCCACTTGTTCGCGCGAAAGGGACAACCCGTGAACGACACTCAGCAGTCTGCTCGCCCGCGCAGCCGCCGGCTCACCCGGACGGCCGGCCTCGTAGTGGCACTGGTCACCGCCGGCAGCCTCACCTGCGGCACCGCCATGGCCGCGCCCGCCGACCCGGCCCAGTCCCAGGCGGCAGCGGACAAGGTCCCGCACAACGCGACGGACGCCGTGGCCGCGATGCAGCCCAGCTGGAACCTCGGCAACACCCTGGACGCGATCCCCGACGAGACCTCCTGGGGCAACCCGCTGACCACCAAGGCCCTGTTCGACCACCTGGTGAAGGAGGGCTTCCGCAGCGTCCGCATCCCCGTCACCTGGTACTCCCACCAGTCCGACACCGCCCCGTACACCATCGACGCGGCGTACATGAAGCGCGTCAAGCAGGTGGTCGACCTGGCCCTGGCCGACGGCCTCTACGTCGAGATCAACGTGCACCACGACTCGTGGAAGTGGATCGCCGACATCGCCACCGATCACGACAAGGTGATGGCCCGGTTCAACTCCACCTGGCAGCAGATCGCCGCCACGTTCAAGGACGAGCCGCGCAAGCTGCTCATGGAGAGCGTCAACGAGCCGGTCATCAACAACGCGACCGACGCCCAGAAGACCCAGTACATGAACGAGCTCAACACCTCGTTCCACTCCATCGTCCGCAAGTCCGGCGGCAAGAACGCGGACCGCCTGCTCGTGCTGCCCACCCAGGGCTGCACCCCGTCCCAGCCCCTCATGGACGACCTGAACGCGGAGATCGCCTCGCTGCACGACCACAACCTGGTGGCCACCGTGCACTACTACGGCTACTACCCGTTCAGCGTGAACATCGCGGGCGGCACCACCTACGACGCCCAGAACCAGAAGTACCTGGCCGACACCTTCGCCCTGATGAAGAGCGAGTTCGTCAGCAAGGGCATACCGGTCTACCTGGGCGAGTACGGACTGCTCAGCGAGCCCAACTCCGGCACCGTCGAGCACGGCGAGATGCTGAAGTACTACGAGGACCTGAACTACCACGCCCGGCTCAACGGCGTCACCAGCGCCCTCTGGGACGACGCCAACTACCTGAACCGCACCACCCTGCAGTGGCGCGAGCCCGACCTGATGGCCCTGATCAAGACGTCCTGGACCACCCGCTCGGGGACGGCCTCCACCGACAACCTCTTCGTGCCGAAGTCCGGCCCGATCCCGGCGCAGACCATCACACTCAACCGCAACGGGCAGTGGTTCGCGGGCCTGTGGCAGGGCGACATGCCGCTGATCCCCTACCTCGACTACACGCTGAACGGCGACCAGCTGACGCTCACCTCCGACGCACTCACCCGGCTGGCCGGCGACCGCGCCTACGGGGTGAACTCGACCCTCCAGGTCCGGTACTCGCAGGGGGAGCCCTGGCAGCTCCACGTGATCTCCTTCGACAAGCCGGTGGTGTCCGCCGCGACCGGGACCACCACCGCGCTCAACATCCCCACACAGTTCAACGGTGACCAACTGGCGACCATGGAGGCCAAGTACGCCGACGGCACCAACGCCGGCTCGGCGAGCTGGACGGCGTTCCAGGCGTTCAACTCGGCCTTCGCGCCGGACTACGCGGGCAACGCCCTGGACCTCAAGCCGGACTTCCTCAACGCGCTCAAGGACGGCACCCAGGCGACGCTCACCTTCCACTTCTGGAGCGGCGCCACCGTCAGCTACAAGGTGACCAAGTCCGGCACCACGGTGACGGGCACCGCCTCCTGACCCGAGTCCTCCCCGCCCCGGCCGCCGCTCCAGGCGGCCGGGGCTCCGTCACGTTCCGAGGTGCACCCATGTTCCCGCTGCCCCCGCGCGTGCTGTTCGGCGCCGCCTACTACCACGAGTACCAGCCGTACGAGCGGCTCAAGGAAGACCTCGACCTGATGGCCGAGGCGAGGTTCACCGTCATCCGGGTCGGCGAGTCCGTCTGGTCCACCTGGGAGCCGGAGAACGGAAGGTTCGAGCTGGACTGGCTGACCCCCGTCCTCGACGGCGCCCACGAGCGCGGCATCGCGGTCGTCCTCGGCACCCCCACCTACGCCGTGCCGCCGTGGCTGGCCCGGCAGTACCCGGAGATCGCCGGCGACCGGGCGACGGGTCGGCGCACGTGCTGGGGCGGCCGCCAGGAGGCCGACTTCTCCCACCCGGCCTTCCGCTACCACGCCGAACGCGTCACCCGGGCGATCCTCGACCGCCACGCCGCGCACCCGGGCGTCATCGGCTTCCAGGTCGACAACGAGCCCGGCCTGCGCCTGCCGCACAACCACGGCGTCTTCCAGCGGTTCGTCGACCACCTGCGCCACACCTACGGCGACGTGGAGACCCTCAACCGGGAATGGGGCCTGGTCTACTGGTCGCACCGGCTCTCCACCTGGGCCGACCTGTGGCAGCCCGACAACAACCAGCAGCCGCAGTACGACGTCGCCTGGCGGGCGTTCCAGGCCCGCCAGACCAACGAGTTCATCGCCTGGCAGGCCGGGATCACCCGCGAGTACGCCCGCCCCGACCAGTTCGTCACCACCTGCCTCGCCTACAACCACCCCGCGATGGAGGACGACGAGATCACCGACGCCCTGGACGTCACCGCGGGGAACCCGTACTACGAGATGCAGGACGCCCTCGCACTGCCCGATCCCACCCCCGACGACCACGAGCAGTGGTGGAGGACCACGGGCGTGTGGGCGCTGTACCAGAGCGCCGACCGGATCTTCTCCTCCCGCCAGGAGCCGTTCCTCGTCACCGAGACCAACGCCCAGGCCATCAGCGGCACTTCGGAGAACCGGCCGGCCTTCGACGGCCAGTGGCGGCAGGCCGCCTGGGCGCTCGTCTCGCGCGGCGCGCGGATGATCGAGTACTGGCACTGGCACACCCTGCACTTCGGCGCCGAGACGTACTGGGGCGGGATCCTGCCGCACAGCGGCAAACCCGGCCGGGTCTACGCCGAACTCGCCAGGCTCGGAGCCGAGTTCGAGACCGCGGGGCCGCTGGTCGCCGGGATCGAACCCGATGCCGACATCGCGATGGTCTACTCGATGCCCAGCAAGTGGCTGATGCAGAAGTACCCGCCGCTGGCGAAGCCGGGCGGCGATCCGGATCCGGCCTCCTACCACCGCCTCTTCGACCCCTTCTACCGCGGCGCGTTCGAGGCCGGCCGCCAGGTGCGGATCCTGCACGCCCGCCAGCTGCACGACGCCCGGGGCATGGGGGTCCCCCCGGCCGAAGGCTGGGGGAGCGACGGTCCGGCACCCGACGAGGCCGCGCGACGCCACCCAGTGCTGGTCGTCCCCGGGCTCTACCTCGCCGAGGACTCCCTGCTCGACTGGCTCGCGGCCTACGCCGAGGCCGGAGGCCACCTCGTGCTCGGCCCCCGCACCGGCTACGCCGACCACGAGGCCCGGGCCCGCCACGAGACCGCCCCGCCGCGCCTGACGGCCGCCGCGGGCGTCTGGTACGACGAATTCAGCAACCTGCCCTCGGACCTGCCGCTGCGCACCGTACCCGGCAGTCCGCTGGCGCTTCCGGCGGGCACGACCGCGACGCGCTGGGTGGAAGGCCTCACCGCCACCGATGCCACCGTGCTGGCCGGGTACGACCACCCGCACTTCGGCCGCTGGTCCGCCGTCACCACCCGCGCCCACGGTGCCGGCCGGGTGACCTGCGTCGGCACGGTGCCCGGACGCGACCTGGCCCGGGCGCTGGCCGCCTGGCTGGCCCCCGCCCCCGCCAGTGGCTGGCGCGACCTGCCCGCGTCCGTCACCGCGACCACCGGGACGGCCCCGGACGGACGCCGCGTCCACGTGGTGCACAACTGGAGCTGGCAGCCCGCCCGGGCCCAGGCCCCGGTGCACCTGACCAACGTGCTGGGCGGCGCCTCGGTGCCTTCCGGCGGGTCGGTCTCCCTCGGCGCCTGGGACGTGCGGGTCTTCGTCGCAGGCTGAGAAGCGACGCGAAAGGGGAGGCGGGCCCCGTCCGGCCCACCGCCCCCGTTCACCGCTCGGCGGAGAATCCGCTACCGGATCCAATCGCAGTGCACGGGGCTTCAGCCCGATGGTGAAGCGTTTCTGACCCCTGCCGTGACCTGTAGGGTTCGCTCCCTGACGCGCTGTTGTCAGCCCCACCCTATAGGTTGATCATCGTGCAGCTCCGGTACTCCTTCCGCCTCTACCCGAACGGGCCTCAGCGTTCCACGCTGGCCCGCGCGTTCGGGTGTGCTCGGGTGGTGTACAACGATGCCTTGCGGACCCGTGAGGCAGCCCGTGCGGCGGGGCTGCCGCTCGTTCCGTCCGGGGTGCTGTCGAAGGCCCTGACGGAGGCGAAGAAGACCGAGGCCCGTTCCTGGCTCGGTGAGGTGTCCGCAGTGGTGCTGCAACAGTCCTTGCGGGACCTGGACACCGCGTACCGGAACTTCTTCGACGGACTCAAGGGCAAACGGCCTCACATGGGCGCGCCGCGCTTCAAGTCGCGCAAGGACCACCGCCGGGCAATCCGGTTCACCGGCAATGCCCGCTGGTCGATCACCACCGGCGGCGACCTGTCATTGCCGAAGGTCGGTGAGGTGCGGGTGAAGTGGTCCCGGCAGCTGCCGTCGGTGCCGTCCACGGTCACGGTGGTCAAGGACGCCGCCGGACGGTACTTCTGCTCGTGCGAAGAAGCAGGAACCCACCGAGACGGTCAGCCGACCGTGGTAGGAATCCCCGCCCGTTAGGGAGCGGAGCGGAAGTCAATCGGCCGAGAAGCAGTACACCGTCATCGAGCGGAACTCCTCCCCCGGGCGCAGGACGGTGGAGGGGTACTCGGGGCGGTTCGGCGAGTTCGGAAAGTGCTGCGTCTCCAGCGCGATGCCCGCGTACGCCTCGTACGGGCGGCCGGAACGGCCGATCAGCGTGCCGTCGAAGTGGTTGCCGGTGTAGACCTGCAGCCCCGGTTCCGTCGTCAGGCACTCGACCCGCCGACCACTGGCCGGGTGGCTCAGGACGGCGGCACGCCGGAACCCGTTCCCGTCCAGCACCCAGTTGTGGTCGAAGCCCGCTCCGGCCCGGCGGATCTGCGGGTCCCCGTCGACGACGCGGTCCCCGATCAGCCGGGCCTCGCGCAGGTCGAAGGGCGTGCCCAGGGCGCGCGCGACCGGTCCGATCGGGATCAGCTCGGCATCCACCGGGAGGTAGCCGGGGGCCTCGACCCGCAGCAGGTGGTAGAGCACCGTTCCGCTGCCCTCACCGGCCAGGTTGAAGTACGTGTGGTTGGTCAGGTTGACCACCGTCGGGGCGTCCGTGGCCGCCCGGTAGCCGATCCACAGCTCACCGGCCGGATCGAGCAGGTACGTCACCTCGACGGTGAGCGCTCCCGGGAACCCCTGGTCGCCGTCGGGGCTGTGCAGGCGCAGGCGCACTCCGGCCCGTCGGCCCTCCCGGACCGGCACGCCGTCCCAGAGCCGGGTGGCGAAGCCGTCCGTCCCACCGTGCAGGGTATGGCCGCCCGGCTGGGTGGTGAGCCGGTGCGTCGTGCCGTCGAGCGGCAGGACGCCGTCGGCGATCCGGTTGGCGTAGCGGCCGACCGTCGCACCGAAGTACGCGGCCTCCCCGAGCAGGTCCTCGACGCGGTCGCAGCCGAGGACGACGTTCGCCCGCCGCCCGTCCCGGTCCGGCGCGTGCAGGGCCTGCAGGCGGGCGCCCAGGCTGAGCACCTCCACCGTCACGCCCTCCGGCGAGCCGATGGTCCAGCGGATGACGGGCCGCCCGTCCGGCAGTGTCGCGGCGACCTCCTGGGAGACCGTCAGTTCGCCCCGGGACACGAGTGCGTCTTTCGGCACGGTGTTGCTCCGTTCCTTGCGGGGCCCGTGGGGGAACGGGCGACGCCCGCCGGGCCGGCGGGCGTCGTCGGTCGTGGCCACGGGGCTCAGAATCCCTGGGCCAGGCGGTGGTAGGCCTGGTTCCAGCGCAGCTCCTTGGTGAACCGGCGGATGTTCGTGTCGTCGTCGATCACCAGCAGTTCCACGGCGAGCATCTCGGCGAGGTCCTCGAGCTCCTCGGTGCCGACCGCGCCGGAGAGCACGGTGTGGTGCGGCGCGCCGGCCGTCAGCCAGGCCTCGGTGGAGGTGTGGAGGTCCGGACGCGGCTTCCAGACCGCACGGGCGACGGGCAGGTGGGGCAGCGGCGCCGGCGGCGCGACCACGTCCACCTCGTTGGCGACCAACCGGAACCGGTCGCCGAGGTCCGCGAGTCCGACCACGACCGCCGGGCCCGGCTCGGCGTCGAAGACCAGGCGGACCGGGTCCTCCCGCCCGCCGATGGACAGCGGGTGGATCTCACAGGAGGGGGTGCCGGCCGCGATGCTCGGGCAGACCTCCAGCATGTGCGCGCCGAGGATCAGCTCGCGGCCGAACTCCAGGTGGTAGGTGTAGTCCTCCATGAAGGAGGTGCCGCCGGCCAGTCCGCTGGACGTCACCTTGAGGGTGCGCAGCAGGGTGGCGGTCTTCCAGTCGCCCTCGCCGCCGAAGCCGTAGCCGTCGGCCATCAGCCGCTGCACCGCAAGGCCGGGCAGCTGGCGCAGCCCGCCGAGATCTTCGAAGTTGGTGGTGAAGGCCTTGAAGCCGCCCTGCTCCAGGAAGCCGCGCAGGCCGAGCTCGATGCGGGCCGCGTAGCGCAGCGACTCGTGGCGCTCCCCGCCGGTCCGCAGCTCGGGCGCGAGGCGGTAGCTGTCCTCGTACTCCTTGGCCAGCGCGGTGACGTCGCTCTCGTCCGTCGCGTCCACGGCGGCGACGAGGTCGTTGACGCCGTAGGTGTTGACGGAGACCCCGAAGCGGAGCTGGGCCTCGACCTTGTCCCCTTCGGTGACGGCGACGTCGCGCATGTTGTCGCCGAAGCGGGCGAGCTTGAGGCCGCGCAGCTCGGCGCGGCCGGCAGCGGCGCGGGCCCAGGTGGCGATCCTGGCGGCCACTGCCGGGTCGGTGACGTGTCCGGCGACGGTCTTGCGCGCGACCCCGAGGCGGGACTGGATGTAGCCGAACTCGCGGTCGCCGTGGGCGGCCTGGTTCAGGTTCATGAAGTCCATGTCGATGGAGTGCCAGGGCAGTTCGACATTGGCCTGGGTGTGCAGGTGGAGCAGTGGCTTCTGCAGGGCGTCGAGTCCCGCGATCCACATCTTCGCCGGGGAGAAGGTGTGCATCCAGGTGATCAGGCCGATGCAGTCGTCCGCGGAGTTGGCCTCCAGGCAGACCCGGCGGATGGCGCTCGCGTCGGTGAGGACGGGCTTCCAGACCACCTCGACCGGCATGGCCGGGTCGCGGTTCAGGGCCTCAGCGATCCGTTGGGACTGCGCTGCGACCTGGCGCAGCGTCTCCTCGCCGTAGAGCCCTTGGCTGCCGGTCAGGAACCAGACCTGGCATCCTTCCAGTGGCTTGTTCAAGGGGTGGCTCCTTACCGGGCCTGGGGCTGGCCGTAGACGTTCTGGTAGCGGTGGTTGAGGCTGTCGATGTCCGCCTGGGCGATCGGCAGGGGCTCGCCGAGCTGGCGGGAGAGGTGGACGGTGCGGGCCACGTCCTCGCACATCACGGCGGCCTTGACTGCTGCCTTGGCGTCCTTGCCGATGGTGAAGACGCCGTGGTTCTGCATCAGGACGGCGGGTGAGCGGTGGCCCTTGAGGGTGTCCACGATGCCGCGGCCGATCGAGTCGTCGCCGATCAGGGCGAACGGGCCGACCGGGATCTCCGCGCCGAACTCGTCGGCCATCGCGGTGAGGACGCAGGGGACGGCCTCGCCGCGGGCCGCCCAGGCGCAGGCGTAGGTGGAGTGGGTGTGGACCACCCCGCCGACCTCGGGCATGTGGCGGTAGACGTAGGCGTGCGCGGCGGTGTCGGAGGAGGGCGCGTGCTCGCCCTCGACGACCTTGCCGTCCAGATCGCAGAGGATCATGTTCTCGGGCGACAGCTCGTCGTAGGAGACGCCGCTGGGCTTGATGACCAGCAGGTCCTCGCCGGGGACGCGGGCCGAGACGTTGCCGGCGGTCCAGACCACCAGGTTGTAGCGGACCAGTTCGCGGTGGAGGTCGCTGACCTGGCGGCGGATGAGGTCGATGGTCGCGTTCACAGGGCCTCGCTCGGTGTGGTGAGGGCGGCGTTCCGGATGTCGCGCAGGCGGTGCAGCAGCTTGTCGGCGCCGAGGCCGAAGTGGTCGTGCAGGGCTCGGTATTCGGCGAAGAGCCGGTCGTAGGTGTCGGCGGCGGCCGGGTCGGGCTGGTAGGCGCCCTTCTGCACCCGACCCATGGCGGCGGCCGCGGTCCGTACGTCCGGGTACGCTCCGGCGGCGACGGCCGCGTGGATCGCCGAGCCGAGCGCCGGGCCCTGCTCCGAGTCGGCGACCGAGACCGGGCGGCGCAGCACGTCGGCGTAGATCTGCATCAGCAGGGCGTTCTTCTTGAGGCCGCCGGTGACGATGAACTCGGTGACCGGGACGCCGCCCTGCTCCAGGGCCTCGACGATGACGCGGGTGCCGAAGGCGGTGGCCTCCAGCAGGGCCCGGTAGATCTCCTCGGGGCGGGTGGCCAGGGTGAGCCCGACGATCACGCCGGAGAGGTGGTGGTCGACCAGGGTGGAGCGGTTGCCGTTCATCCAGTCGAGCGCCACCAGGCCGTGCCCGCCCACGGGCCCAGCGGCGGCCTTGCGGGTGAGCAGCCGGTGCAGGTCCTCGCCGTTCGCCTCGGCCTCGGCCAGGTAGTCGGCGGGCACGCCCTGGCGCAGCCACCAGGCGAAGATGTCGCCGACGGCGCTCTGGCCGGCCTCGTAGCCGTAGGAGCCGGTGACGATGCCGTCCTCGACCACGCCGCAGATGCCGGGGACGTCGGCGAGGGTGGCGCCGTTGACCACGTGGCAGGTGGAGGTGCCCATGATGGCGAGGAGTTGGCCGTTGTCGACGGCCCGGGCGGCCGGGGCGGCCACGTGGGCGTCGACGTTGCCGGCGGCCACGGCGGTGCCGGCCGGCAGGCCGGTCCACTCCGCGGCCTGGGCGGTGAGCGCGCCGACCCGGGTGCCCAGCGGGGAGAGCGGGTGCTCCAGACGGGTGCGGGCGAAGTCGGCGAAGTCCGGGTGGAGCGCGGCGAGGTAGTCCTCGCTCGGGTAGCCGCCGTCCTGGTGGATGCCCTTGTAGCCGGCCGTACAGGTATTGCGGCTCTCGGCGCCGGTGAGCTGCCAGACGATCCAGTCGGCGGCCTCGATCCAGCGCTCGCAGGCGCCGTAGACGGCCGGGTCCTCCTCCAGCACCTGCAGCGCCTTGGCGTACTGCCACTCGGCCGAGATCCGGCCGCCGTACCGGGAGATCCACTTCTCGCCGCGGGCGTGGGCCAGCTCGTTGATCCGGTCCGCCTGGGGCTGCGCGGCGTGGTGCTTCCAGAGCTTGGGCCAGGCGTGCGGGTGGGAGGCCCATTCGGGCGTCTCGGCCAGCGGGGTGCCGTCGGCGAGCACCGGCAGGACGGTGCAGGCGGTGAAGTCGGTGGCGATGCCGATGACCTGGGCGGGGTCGACGCCGGCCTCAGCGAGCGCGGCCGGGACGGCGGTGCGCAGCACCTCGCGCCAGTCCGCCGGGTGCTGCAGCGCCCAGTCGGGCGGGAGCGGCCGGCCGGTGCCGGGCAGCTCGCGCTCGATGACAGCATGCGGGTAGTCGTGGACGGCGGTGCCCACCTCCTCGCCGTCCCGCACCCTGACCACCACCGCGCGGCCGGACAGGGTGCCGAAGTCGACGCCGACGACGTACCGGTCGTACCGGTCGTACCGGTCGGCGTCGTGGGCGGCAGGGGTCACGGTCACGTCCTCATCCTTCGTACGGGAGGCCTGCGTTGTCGTCTGTCGCCGGTGCGGTCCTCGACCGGGGCAGGGCGGACCGCACCGGCGACAGGGTTCGTTCCGCTGCCTCTCCCTCTGGAGGACGGAACGCATAGCCGTCGGCCGGACACACGGAAGCGGGATGCGGTGGCCCGACCGGCGGAGTGGGGAGGAGCGCTTTGTTAACGCTCACGGAGATTGTTAGCGCTAACAAACAGCATGTCAAGGGGGGTTCGCGGGCCGAACCCGGGGAACCGGCTGGGTGTTCGGGGGTTACTGCCGACCGGCCACCGGCTCAACGCCGGATGGCCGGTCCCACGCTGCGCCGCAGCACCATCTCCGGGGAGATCTGCACCTGGGCCGGGGAGGCTGCGGCACCCTCCAGCTCCCCGACGAGCAGTTCCAGGGCCCGTCTGCCGAGCTCACCGAAGTCCTGCCGCACCGTCGTCAGCGGCGGGGTGAAGTAGGCGGCCTCCGGAATATCGTCGAAGCCGATCACACTGATCTCCTCCGGGACCGACCGACCGGCCTCGTGCAGGGCGCGCAGCAAGCCGAGGGCCATGTGGTCGTTGGCGCAGAAGACGGCGGTGACGTCGCGCAGTCGGGCGATCCGCAGCCCCGCCTGATAGCCCGAGCGGGCGCTCCAGTCGCCCCGCTCCACCTCCGGCACGGGGGCTCCGGCCGCCCGCAGCGTGAGGCGCCACCCCTCCTCCCGGTCCTGGCTCTCCAGCCAGTTGGCCGGCCCTGCCAGGTGGTGCACGGTTCGGTGGCCCAGGTCGAGCAGGTGCCCGGTGGCCTCTCCGGCGCCGTAGCGATTGCCCACCGACACCATGGGCACCCGCGCCTGGCTGCCCGAACCGACCGCGACGAGCGGCACGGAACTGGAGAGCCGGGCCACTGCGCTGACGGCGGAGGTCTGCGGCGCGATCACCACGACGCCTTCCACCCCCTGGTCGCGCAGCCGGTCGACGGCCTCCTGAACCGAACGTCCGTCCAGGGAGCGCAGACTGGTCACGCTCACGAAGTACCCGGCGCTGCGCGCGGCCCGCTCGATGCCGTCCAGCATCGAGGCGGGGCCGTAGAGGGTCGAGTCGAAGCTGACCACCCCGAGGGTCTGCGACCGGCGGGTGACCAGGGCGCGGGCGGCGGAGTTGGGCCGGTAGTCCAGTTCCCGTATGGCGGCCAGCACCCGGTCCCGGGTGTCGGGCCGGACGTGCGGGGCGCCGTTGAGCACCCGGGACACCGTCTGGTGGGAAACGCCCGCCAGTTTCGCCACGTCCGCCATCACGGGCTGGCGCTGTTCCGTCCCGGCGCTATCGGTTCCCACTCGCAGTCCCCTCCTCGGCTGTGGACCACAGTACGCGACCAGGTCCGGGCCAATCCGTCACCCTCGGTTCAACAGGCGGCTTCTCTTCATACCAGCCCTACAGGCCGCTGACATGTGCCAATATCCCCAAGTTAACGCTCACGCCTCTTCCGTGGAGGTGATTGCCCGGATCGCCGTCCCGCTGCCGGCACAGGTGGCCGCGCTCGGTGAGCGGCCCGACACACAGCGCGTTCAGGCCAGGAGGACCGGGTTGGTGAGCGCTGCTATGCCGCCTTCGGCATCGCGGACCTCTGCGCGAACGAAGACCGATTCCACCGCCTCCGCCGCACCGACCCACCACTCGACGGTGTCCGCGCCGGTATCGGGCAGCGCGGCATCGCACACCCGGCCCCTCCCGGTGTGGAGACTGACCGTGCCGGAGGGCACGCCCCGTATGTCAACCCGTGCGACGACGCCCGGCGCGTCGCCGATCGTCAGCGCTTCACCGATCCCGGCCGTCCGACCAGCACAGGTGAGCGTGAACAACAACTCGACGGCGTTCGTCGCGGCGAGCCAGCTGCGGCCGGCGCGGAGCCCTGCGAGGACCGCCTCGGCGCGCAGTCCGTCCGACAGGGCCACGGTGTGCGGGATGCCGATCTGGCCCGCGAGGTGGGTGTCGCTGTTGCCGATCGCCGGCCGCCACCGCTCCCGCCGGACGTCCGGCGCCAGGCTACGACCCCACTGCGCCAGCGCCGCCTCGTTGTCCGCCTGCCACGGCAGCGCGGAACGCCAGGGCCCGTTCCACACCTCGACCAGGTCGAACCCCCGGTACGGGTACCGGAAGGAGCCCGAGTCGTACGGCGCGAACGGGTGCGCCGCCACGCACAGGCCGCCGCCTCGGCGGACCTCCGCCAGATGCCGGTCGATCACGCCGTCGCCGGCGCCGTAGCACCAGTCGACCACCTGCCCCGGCCGGAGCCCCAGGGCGAGCCAGTGCCCGTCCCGCGTGGTCACCTCCTGGCCCGGGATCACCAGCGGATCGCCGTCCGCGCGCCGTCCCCAGTTGCTGTGCGGGTGCGCCGAGTTGTGCTCGGTGACGGCGAGGAAGTCGAGCCCCGCCGCGCGGGCACCGGCCAGCAGCTGCTCCGGGGTCAGCTCCCCGCCGTTCGAGACGGCCGAATGCACGTGGCAGTCGCCCCGGTACCAGCCTCTCCCCCGGTCGGCCACCCGCGTCGACGGGATCCGCGGCTCCGACGGACGCCGTCCTGCTTCGTCGTTCATGGCCGTCCCGGCAGCCTAGGGGGTGGTTCGGACTGTGCCCGCCGGATTCCCACCGAGCCGGCAAGGGCCGCGCGCCCCCGGCCGGGGTGCGCACTACCCGAGGGTCCACTTCTGGTTGTCGCCGCCCCAGCAGCTCCACAGCTGGACGGGTGTGGCGTCGGCGGTGAGCGCCCCGGCGACGTCCAGGCAGCGGCCGGACGGGGCGCCGGTGACGCTGCCGTCGGAGTTGAACTGCCACTTCTGGTTGGCACCGCCGTTGCAGGGCCAGGTCACCACCTTGGTGCCGTCGGCCGTCCCGCCGCCGTACGCGTCCAGGCACAGCGTGCTGCCGGAGATGTTCACCGTGAGCTGTCCGTCGGCGGTGCGGGTCCAGGTCTGGTTCGCCCCTCCGGAGCAGCTGTAGATCTGCGCCTGCAGCCCGGGCGTGGTGGAGGCGTTGGGGACGTCCAGGCACTTGCCCGAACCGGCGCCTCGCAGCGCCCCCGTGGCGGCCGCCGGGGAGTTGGCGTATCCGGCGGCGACTATGTTGGCCTGGACGGCGTTCTCGGTGGCCTCCGACGGGTAGCCGGAGGTCATCACGCCCTCGTAGAAGGTGCCGCGGGCGCCGTTGCTGTTGTCACCGCCGATGCCGAGGATGATCGCGCCCTCCTTGTGCATCGGGTTGTAGCCGGACACGTTCGGGCGCGGCCCGGAGTGGAACGTCGACAGCCCGCCGGACTGGGCGTCGCCGGCGCGGATAGCCCACTGGTTCGGCGCGCCCTTGACCATGGCCGTCAGGTAGCGGTGGTTCACCGTCGGGTCGTTGGCGTTGTAGCCCGCGTTGGCCCCGGAGAACAGGCCGTTCTCCAGGTCGGCCATCACCCAGGGGCCGGGCCCGGTGCCGTAGCCCCAGACCTTGATGTTGCCGAAGTAGATCGCCTCCATGTGGCCGTTGCCGGTGTCGGTGCTGCTCGTCTCGGCGTTGCCGTAGTCGAAGCAGCAGCCGCCGTTGTAGTGGGTGCCGTCGAGGATCGCGTACATCCCCTCGGGCTGGTCACCGGTCGCGACACCCGAGGTGTGGTTGTTGCGGTAGCCGGTGCCCGGCGCGACGTACACGCCGTAGGCCCGGTGGCCGTTCAGCGTGGTGGGCGCCAGGGTCGCGTCCGCGAGGTTGTCCGGGCCGGACGCGGCGCCGCCCCCGGGTGCCTGGGTGAGGTGGTTGCCCCGCCCGCTCTGGTCGTAGATCACGGTGATCACGCAGCTGGTGCCGGCGCAGAAGGCGTCCTGTGCGGCGGCATCGGCGTAGCCGCCGGTGCTCAGCACCCCGATGTTCCGCGGCGCCTGGTCCGACGCGCGTCGGACCTGGTACAGCGGCCCGCCGTACCCGGCGTAGAGCGCGCGGGTGGTGCTGTGCGCGGCCACGCAGGGTGTGCCGCCGGCGGCGTAGAGGTCGCACGGCCCTTGGGTTGCGGCCTGGGCCACGCCGCTCGTCGCGGTGGCGCCGACCAGGACGGCCAGTGCCGCCCCGGCCCGGGCGAGGCAGCGCAGCGCGCCGCGTCCACGGGTCGTCCTGTTGTTGTCACTCATGGCGCCTCCCTGCTCATCGTTTGAGCGCGGCCAAGGTGAAGTGAGCGCTAACAATCCGGCCCGCGGCGACAGACGTCGGCCCGGGGGCGGGAGGTGGAGGTTCCTGGATCGGCGACAGTGCCCGCACCGACCGTGTCCCGTCAAGGCTTTTGACACATCACACCGAGGAAAGCGCCGATCGGGCCCGGATGGCCGTCGGCCCGTCATCCCTCCATCGCTGCAAGGAGGTTGACGCTAGGCGATGTGAACGCTCACACTCCACACCGGCGCAACTGAGCACAGGTGCCGGTTCGCCGCGCCTTTCACCTGCTCCCCCACCCACCGGCGCGATCGAGAGGAACCACCACATGCGCGCACCCTTCCGCCGGCGCTCCAGAGCCGCACACGTCGCGTCCGCCGCGATCGTCGTCATGGCACTGGCCGTCGGCTGCAGCAAGCAGGGCGCCGGTGACTCCGGCACCCCCACCGGCGGCTCCTCGGCCGCCGCGCCCGCGATCCAGGGCGACATCACGTTCAACGACGACAACCTGACCCGCCTCGACGCCGCGCTCAAGACCGCGCTCCAGGGCAAGGACCTCTCCCAGCTGGACCTGGCCATGGTGGTCAACGTCTCCGTGGACTACTGGAACGCCGGGAAGGCCGGTTTCATCAAGGGTCTCGCCGACCTCGGGGTCAAGGGCACCTTCCAGGCCCCGGCGAACGGCCGACTGGACCAGCAGCTGTCCATCCTCCAGACCCTGCGCGGTCAGGACATCTCCGCCTTCTCGCTCTCCGCGATCGACCCGACGGCCGTCAAGTCGCCGATCCAGTCCGCCGGTTCGGCCGGCATCCCGGTCCTGGCGATCGACTCGCCGCTGCCCGCCGAGGACGGCGCGGCGCTCTACCTCGGCACGCCCAACTACCAGGCCGGCAAGCGGGCGGGCGAGGCGATGAAGGCCGCGCTGGGCGGCCGGGGCAAGGTCGTGGTGCTGGTCGGCTCGCTGACCGCCTCCAACGCCGTCGAGCGCATCCAGGGCTTCGAGGACGCACTCAAGGGCACCGACATCAAGCTGTCCAACAAGCTCGCCGACAACATGGACGCGGCCAAGGCCCTCACCAACGCGCAGACCGCCATCCAGACCGACCCGGGCGTGACCGGCCTGTACGGCGTCTACTCCTACGACGGCCCGTCGGCCGCGCAGGCGGTGCAGGCCGCGGGCAAGACCGGAAAGGTCAAGGTGGTCTCGGACGACAGCGATGCCCAGACCCTCACGTTCATCCAGCAGGGCGTCATCCAGGCGACTGTCGTCCAGTCGCCCTACCAGCAGGGCTACACCGGCGCCTACCTGCTGGCCGCGCTCAAGGTACTCGGCAAGGACGCCACGATGGCCATCGTGAAGCCGTTCCTGGAGTCCGACGGCAGCACCCTGAGCTCCGGCGTGGGCGTCGTGACCCCGGACAACCTCGCCGGCTTCCGGGCCAAGCAGACCCAGCTCGGCATCACCGGATGACCGGGGCAGTCGCCCCCGCGGCCGGACAGCCGGCCGCGGCCCTGCGCGGGGTGCGAAAGGCATACGGGCCGGTCGCGGTGCTGGACATCCCGGAGCTCGATCTGATCAGGGGCCAGATCACCTGTGTGGTAGGGGAGAACGGCGCCGGCAAGTCGACTTTGATGGGCGTGCTGTCCGGCACCGTCTCCCCCACCGCCGGGGAGGTCCTGGTCGGGGACCGCCTCCTTCAACCGGGGCGGCCCGACCACGCGAAGGCGCTCGGCGTCAGCCTGGTGGCGCAGGAGTTCCCGCTGGTGGGTCGGCTGAGCGTGGCCGAGAACCTGCTGCTCGGCCGGCGCACCCGGGCCACCAGCGGCGCGGGGAGGCTGCGCCGGGCCCTGTTCGACCGCTCCGGCACCCGGCGCGAGGCCCGCGAACTGCTGGCGGACATCGGCGTCGAGGGCGTCGACGTCGACCGACCGGTGGAGCAACTGCCGGTCCCGCTGCGGCAGATGATCGAGATCGCCAAGGCCTGGGGAAACCGGCCGCTGGTCCTGATCCTGGACGAGCCGACCTCCTCACTCGGGCCGGTCGAAGCCGGGAAGGTCCTCGCCCTCGCCCGGCGCCACGCCGCGGACGGCGGCGCGGTGCTGTTCATCGGCCACCGGCTGGACGAGGTGCGGGAGATCGCCGACCGGGTGGTGGTGCTGCGCGGCGGCCGCCTGGTCGCGGACCTCGGCCCGGACGAGGCCACCGAGGCGCGGATGATCCGCGAGATGGTCGGCGGCGAACTCGCCCGCGACGTCGCCGTACGCCCCGTCCCGGCCGCGGCCCGCACCGTCCTGACCGCCCGGGGGCTGACCGCGGACGGCCTCGGCCCGGTCGACCTGGACCTGCGGGCCGGTGAGATCGTCGGCGTGGCGGGCCTGATGGGTTCGGGCCGCAGCCGGCTGCTGCACACCCTGATGGGCGCGCAGCCGCGCACCGGCGGCGAGGTCGAGCTGGGCGGGCGCCGCTTCCGCCCTCGCCACCCCGCCGACGCGGTCGCCGCAGGCATCGGCCTGGTGCCGGAGGACCGCAAGGAGCAGTCCCTGCTGCTGTCGCACCCGGTGCGGTGGAACGCGACCCTGGCCACCCTGCGGCGCGACTCCCGGCACGGGGTGCTCACACCCCGGGGCGACCGTGCACGCTCACAACGGATCCTCGACGCCCTGGGCGTACGGCTGCACAGCCAGGAGCAGCCGATCGGCGACCTGTCCGGCGGCAACCAGCAGAAGGTGGTGTTCGGGCGCTGGCTGCACGCCGCCCCCGCCGTGCTGCTGCTCGACGAGCCCACCCGCGGCGTCGACGTGGGCGCCAAGGCCGAGATCTACCGGCTCATCGACCGGGCCGCCGCGGACGGGCTCGCCGTCCTGGCCGCCTCGTCCGAACTGGAGGAACTGCTGTGGATCTGCCACCGGATCCTCGTGATGGCCCGCGGACGGATCGTCGCCGACCTGCCGCGCGAGCACTTCGGCAAGGAACGGATCATGACAGCAGCCACCAGCCGGCCGGAGCCGTCGGCGAGCACGGAGGGACCCGTATGACCACCGAGACCGCTCCCGCCCGCGAGTCCACGGCGGCACCGGCGCGGAGCCGGTTGCGCGTGCTGGTCGACACCCCGGAGGTGGGTGTCGTCCTCGCCTGCGTCGCCGTGTTCGCGGCGCTCGCGCTGGCCCGGGACACCTTCGCTAGCGCGGTCAACCTCCAGGGCATGGGTGCCGACCTGGCCCAGTACGGGCTGATCGCGATCGGCGAGTCGCTGGTCATCCTGACCGGCGGCATCGACCTGTCGGTGGGCGCCCTGCTGGGCACCAGCGTGATCCTGATGTCCTGGTTCAACGTCCGGGCCGGCCTGCCCGCGGGTCTGGCCGTCCTGGCCACGTTGGCCGTCGCCGGACTGGTCGGCCTGGTCCACGGACTGGCCGTCACCCGGCTGCGGATGCCGCCGTTCGTCGTCACGCTGGTCACCTACACCGTGGCGCAGGGCGTGACCCTGGCGATCACCTCCGGCACCTCGATCGTCGGCATCTCCCCGTTCTTCGGCGACGTCGGCCAGAGCTACCTGGCCCAAGTCCCGGTGCCGCTGGTGCTGTTCGCGGTGGTCGCCGTCGCCGCATGGTTCTTCCTGGAGCGGACCTACGCCGGGCGGCAGGTCTACGCGGTCGGCGGCAATCCCGAGGCGGCCAGGCTGGCCGGCATCCGCGGTGACCGGCGGGCGGTGTCGATGTACGTGACCTCCTCGCTGGTGTCGGCCTTCGCGGGAATGCTCGTGCTGGGCCGGATGGGGGTCGGCTCCGCCAGCGGCGTCGGCGTCGGCTGGGAGCTCTCGGCGATCGCGGCCGCGGTCATCGGCGGGGTCAGCCTGACCGGAGGGCAGGGGCGCGTCCTGGGGATCGTCGCCGGTGCCGTCCTGCTGGAGCTGATCAACAACGGGCTGACCACCCTCCAAGTCAACTCCGACTACACCAACATCGTGCTCGGTTGCGTCCTGGGCCTGGCCATCACGGCCGACCGCCTGCGCGCCAGGCACGTGGCGAGGCGGTCCTGAGCCCGCCCCTCGGCACCGGCACGTCCCGCCGTCCAGGCCGTCAACCCGATCCTCCGGGCCTGCGGCCCGACCCCGGCCACCGGCTGATCCCCGGACCGACAGGTGCCCGTCTCCCGACCGCCGGCGGGAGGCGGACGACACGACACCCACGGCGGGGAGCATGCCGTGGCACAGGGGCAGCACCCCGGCTCCACCGCCCGCACCAGAACCTGTCGTTCACCAATCATTCGCCGAATTGTCACCCTGCGAACTCCGGCAGAGCCTCCCCTTCCGGTGCGGCACGCCCGGCCGGACCGGCCGACGGGACATCGCGATCCAACGGTGATCCCGGGGCCCTTGACGCCGCTCTTGTTAGCGTTAACACTTCATGTCACACCAGGCCAGAGCTACTGCCACCCCGACGTTCCACAGCGCGAGGGACCGCTCCGGCCGGCCCCGCTCGACCGCTCCCAGTCGCCCAGCCAGGGGCGCACTGTGCCGGTCGCGGAACATCATCACTGGAGGAACTGTGCGGAAGCTTTCAGCGGGCCTCGTCGCGGTGGGCCTGACGCTCTCGTTGGCGGCCTGCGGCCAGAGCTCCAACGGAGTCGGCGACGGGGCGGCCAAGGGCGACGCCAAGGGCGGACTCATCGGCATCGCGATGCCGACCAAGTCGTCGGCCCGCTGGATCGACGACGGCAACAACATGGTCAAGGACTTCCAGGCCAAGGGCTACAAGACCGACCTGCAGTACGGCGACAACGTGGTGGAGAACCAGGTCTCCCAGGTGGAGAACATGATCACCAAGGGCGCCAAGCTGCTGGTGATCGCCGCCATCGACGGTTCCTCCCTCACCAACGTGCTGCAGAAGGCCGCCGATGCCCACATTCCGGTCATCTCGTACGACCGGCTGATCCGGGGCACCCAGAACGTCGACTACTACGCGACCTTCGACAACTACAAGGTCGGTGTCCTCCAGGGCGGATACATCGCCGACAAGCTCGGCCTCAAGGACGGCAAGGGGCCGTTCAACATCGAGCTGTTCGCCGGCTCGCCGGACGACAACAACGCGACCTTCTTCTTCAACGGCGCGATGAGCGTCCTCAAGCCGTACATCGACCAGAAGAAGCTGGTCGTGCAGAGCGGCCAGACCGACTTCAACCAGGTCGCCACGCTGCGCTGGGACGGCGGTCTCGCCCAGTCCCGGATGGACAACCTGCTGAGCAAGGCCTACACCGCCACCCACGTCGACGCCGTACTCTCCCCGTACGACGGCATCTCGATCGGCATCCTCTCCTCGCTCAAGGGCGTCGGCTACGGCACCGCCAAGTCCCTGCCCATCGTCACGGGCCAGGACGCCGAGCTGGCCTCGGTGAAGTCGATCATCGCGGGCGAGCAGACCCAGACCGTCTACAAGGACACCCGGCAACTCGCCAAGGTCGCCGTCCAGATGGGCGACGCGCTGCTGACCGGCGGGAAGCCCGAGGTCAACGACACCACCCAGTACAACAACGGCGCGAAGGTCGTTCCGGCCGAGCTGCTCCAGCCGGTCAGCGTCGACAAGGACAACTACCAGAAGGTCCTGGTCGACAGCGGCCAGTACACCGCGGACCAGCTCAAGTAGCCCGTGGGGCCCGCTAGACGGGCCCCATGCCGAACCGGCGGTGCGGCGGGCGCCCGGGCTCCCCCCGGGCGCCCGATGGATCCCCACCGCACCGCCCCGAACGATACGGACGCACAACCATGGCTGGACCCGTTCTCGAAATGCGGTCGATCAGCAAGTCGTTCCCCGGTGTCAAGGCGCTCTCCGAGGTCAACCTGACCGTGGCCGCCGGCGAGGTGCACGCCATCTGCGGGGAGAACGGCGCCGGCAAGTCCACCCTGATGAAGGTGCTCAGCGGGGTCTACCCGCACGGCGGTTACGAGGGCGAGATCCTCTTCGAGGGCGAGCCCTGCCGGTTCAAGGACATCCGGGCCAGTGAGCAGCGCGGCATCGTCATCATCCACCAGGAACTCGCCCTGGTGCCGTACCTGTCCATCGCCGAGAACGTCTTCCTGGGCAACGAGCACGCCACCCGGGGCATCATCAGCTGGCACCGGACACTCACCCACGCCGCCGAGCTGCTCCGGCAGGTCGGCCTGGAGGAGAGCCCGCACACCCGGATCGCCGACCTCGGTGTGGGCAAGCAGCAGCTGGTCGAGATCGCCAAGGCGCTGGCCAAGAAGGTCAAGCTGCTCATCCTGGACGAGCCGACCGCAGCGCTGAACGACGAAGACAGCCGCAAGCTCCTCGACCTGATCCTGGAACTCAAGGCGCAGGGCATCTCCTGCATCATCATCTCGCACAAGCTGAACGAGATCGCCCGGGTCGCCGACGCCGTCACCATCCTGCGCGACGGGCAGACCATCGAGACCATCGCGATCGGCCCGGAGGGCATCTCCGAGGACCGGATCATCCGCGGCATGGTCGGCCGGGACCTGGAGCACCGCTACCCCGACCGCACCCCCGACATCGGCGAGGTCGCCTTCGAGATCGAGGACTGGACCGTCCGGCACCCGATCGACCAGCAGCGCACCGTGGTGGACGGCGCCTCCCTGAACGTGCGGCGCGGCGAGATCGTCGGCGTCGCCGGCCTGATGGGCGCCGGCCGCACAGAACTCGCGATGAGCGTCTTCGGCCGCTCGTACGGGCGCTGGAGCGGCGGGCGGGTGCTGCTGCACGGCCGGGAGATCCGCACCCGGACGGTGCCGGAGGCCATCGGGCACGGCATCGCGTACGTCACCGAGGACCGCAAGCACTTCGGCCTCAACCTGATCGACGACATCAGCCGGAACATCTCGCTGAGCGCGCTCGGCAAGGTCGCCCGGTACGGCCGGGTCGACCGGCACGAGGAGAGCAAGGTCGCCGAATCGTTCCGGCAGACCATGAACATCAAGGCCCCGACGGTGTTCACCCGGACCGGCACGCTCAGCGGCGGCAACCAGCAGAAGGTCGTCCTCAGCAAGTGGATCTTCGCCGAG
Organism: Kitasatospora sp. NPDC056531; assembly: GCF_042794375.1. Lineage (NCBI taxonomy): Bacteria > Bacillati > Actinomycetota > Actinomycetes > Kitasatosporales > Streptomycetaceae > Kitasatospora > Kitasatospora sp. NPDC056531. The sequence continues at coordinate 181,951 of NZ_JBHTTU010000005.1, forward strand.
CCGGAGGTGCTGATCCTCGACGAGCCCACCCGGGGCATCGACATCGGCGCCAAGGCGGAGATCTACACCGTCATCGCCGAGCTGGCGGCCCAGGGCAAGGCCGTGCTCGTCATCTCGTCCGAACTCCCCGAACTCCTGGGCCTGTGCGACCGGATCTACACCATGGCCGAAGGCCGGATCACCGGCGAGGTCGCCCGCGCCGACGCCACCCAGGAATCCCTCATGCGGCTCATGACCATGAGCGCCGCATCCAGCAACGAGCAGGTGTGAGGCATGGCCCAGACCGAGATCATCCCGGACTCCGCCCAGAACGGCCCTGAGCCCGACCCGAGCCCGTCCGTCGGCTCCGTACTGGCCCGCGCGCTGCGCGGCAACGTGCGCCAGTACGGCATGCTGGTCGCACTCGCGCTGATCGTGCTGCTGTTCCAGATCTGGACGGACGGCATCCTGCTCCAGCCGCTCAACATCACCAACCTGATCCAGCAGAACGGCTACATCCTCATCCTGGCGATCGGGATGATGATCGTCATCATCGCCGGGCACATCGACCTCTCGGTCGGTTCACTGGCCGCCTTCGTCGGGGCCGCCGCCGCGGTGATGATGGTCGAGCACCACCTGCCGTGGCCCGTGGCGATGCTGGTCGCGCTGGTGATCGGCGCCCTCGCCGGCGCCTGGCAGGGCTTCTGGATCGCCTACCTCGGGATCCCGTCCTTCATCGTCACCCTGGCGGGCATGCTGCTGTTCCGCGGCGGCACCCAGATCCTGCTGCAGGGCCAGTCGGTGGCGCCGTTCCCCAAGGGCTTCCAGAGCATCAGCAGCGGCTTCCTCCCCGAGGTCGGCCCGCACACCAACTACCACAACCTCACCCTGCTGCTCGGCCTCGCGGTGCTGGCCGTCGCGGTCCTCCAGGAGCTGCGCGGCCGGCGGCAGACCGCCTCGTACGGGCTGGAGGTGCTCCCGCTCGGACTGTTCCTGGCCAAGCTCGCCGTGATCACGGCGGCCGTGCTCGTGTTCACCTTGCTGCTGGCCAGCTACCACGGCGTGCCGATCGTCCTGCTGATCCTCGGCGCCCTGCTGGTCGGCTTCGGCTACCTGATGCGCAACTCGATCATCGGCCGGCACACCTACGCCATCGGCGGCAACGAGGCGGCGGCCAAGCTGTCCGGGGTGAAGAGCAAGCGGGTCGTCTTCCTCGCCTTCACCAACATGGGCCTCCTCGCGGCGCTGGCCGGGCTGGTCTTCGCGGCGCGGCTCAACGCCGGCACCCCGCAGGCCGGAATCAACTTCGAGCTGGAGGCGATCGCCGCCGCCTTCATCGGCGGCGCCTCCGCCAGCGGCGGCGTCGGCACCGTCATGGGCGCGATCATCGGTGGCCTGGTACTCGGCGTGCTGAACAACGGCATGTCGCTGGTCGGCGTCGGCACCGACTACCAGCAGGTGATCAAGGGCCTGGTGCTGCTCGCGGCGGTGGGCTTCGACGTCTACAACAAACGCCGGGCCGGTTCCTGACGCCGGAACCGCCCCGGATGCCCTCGCCCTCGGCCGTCCTCCATCGGACGGCCGAGGGCGACATGCGTTTCCGGCCCTGTCGGACTCACTGGGCCGGAAGCACCAAGGCGAGCACGACGAGGGCGGGCACGATCTGCACGAAGAGGATCTTGCGGGACGACGTCAAGGCGCCGAACAGGCCGGCGACGGCGACGCAGGAGACGATCTTTTCGGCCGGGCGGCAACCTCTTCCGCGACGGCGGCAACTGACGGGTGACCGCAAGGCGGAAGCCGCTCACGGGTCGTTCGATCCCACCGCCGTCTGCCACCGCGCTCCGCCGATCCGGGCGGGTGCGCGGCGGCGGGCCGAAGCAAGGAGTAGCCCCCCATGAACGAGACGGATCCAACGGCAGACGGCCGCGGCCGACGCGTCCGCCCGGCCAGTGGTGCGCGGCGTCCCCGTGGGCGCCACCGTCGGCGCTGGACCACGCTGGGCCTGGCCCTGGGCGTGCCCGGTGTGCTCGGCCCCTACCTGCTGTTCGTACAGGCCGACTCGAATGCCGCGTCGGTGGATCCCGACGCCTACTACACGCTGGTGTCCGTCCGCAGTGACAAGGCGCTGGACGTGCCCGGTGCGGACACGTCCGACGGCGCCTGGGCCCGGCAGATGAACCCCGCAGCCGGTGCCGTGAGCCAGCAGTGGTGGCTGCGGCTGGCGGGGGACGGCTACTACGAGCTGGAGAATCACGGCAGCCACAAGGTCTACGGCCGCGGCGTGGTGTGCGGCGACCCGTCCTGACAGGCCCGGCCCGGAGCGGGCGGCGGATACGCGTCGCCCGTCCCCCGGCCGGCCGGAAGAACCTGCGCCCGACCGGCGACCTTTCCGTCTCCGGCGCCCACTGGGCAGCGCAACGTCGAGTCGATCTACCGAATGGACGGGAATGAGGCCGACGAAGCACGCCGCCCCGCGGACACGGCGCGGGCCCGTATCAGCGCCGACGGCATGAGCTCCACCTGGCTCGGCCCCTGGTTCACCATCGGACTCAGGAGTCGGCGCCTGTGGCGTCGACGCTTCCATCGCACACGGCGGAAGCCGCGACCATGACGTGCGCGGACAGGGGCACCTGGTCGACCGCGCCCGGCTACCGATTGGTACGCTGCCGCTCTCCCGCTTTCGGATGTGAGCGCCAACACGCACTGAGAGGCCGCCGACGGACATGCTCTTCGATGATGCGTCCGCGGACTTCCATGGGTTCTTCGAACGCCATTACGCCGAACTGGCCCGTCTCGCCTATCTCCTGACGGGCGAGCCGGATGCGGCCGACGACCTGGCAGCCGATGCACTGCTCGCCTTGCGGCGGCGATGGGACCGGCTGCGCGCAGCGGAGCAGCCGCTCGCGTACGCGCGGGGCGTCGTGGCCAACCTGGCGCGGGCGCGGATCCGCAGTTCGGTGCGTGGAAGGCGGCGGGTGGCGCTGTTCTGGTCCCATCGTTCGAAGCGGGTCGACGGTCCGGACGTGGCTGCTGTGGTGGACGTGCGGGCGGCGTTGGACCGGTTGCCGTTCCGCAAGCGGGCGTGTGTGGTGCTGCGGTACGCCTTCGACCTGTCGGAGCGGGACACGGCGCTGGCTCTCGGAGTGTCGGTCGCTACGGTGAGGAGCCAGACCTCGAAGGGTATCGCCGAGCTGGAACGGATGCTGGGCACACGCGTGGCCGGAGAACTGGTGGCCGACAGGAGGAATCGTTGAACGAGGAGGTCGCCGGGCTGCTGCGCGATGCCGCCGAGGCCCATCAACCCGACCGCGCCCGGATCCGGGCCCGGTTGGAACGCGGTATGACACCCGTCTCGACCCGCCGCCGCGGCCCTTGGGTGAGGCGATCCTGGCCGAAGGCGGCTCTCACGTCCCTCGCCACAGCCGGCATCCTGGCCGTTGGCCTCGCCGTCGCCCCCGTGGTCCGGACCCCGCCGCCGCCCGACGCCGCGACCGCTCCCGCATCAGCCGCGACTGCGAGTTCGACACCATCGGTCCCCTCCACCGGCAGCCCGGCCCCGACCGTGCCGACAGGCAGCCCGAGCCCGGCACCGTCCGGCGGCACCCAGGTCCAGCAGGGACCGCTGTCATCGGACGGCTCCGTCGACCCGCACAGCACGATCTACTGGGCGCAGAGCAACCTCACACTCAAGACCACGCAGCCGCTCGCCACGCTCACCGTCGAACTGCGGATCGCCCAGACCGGCGGGGTGCAGAACACCGGCTACTGGCAGACCCTGCCCGCCAACTGTTTTACCGTCACAACGCAGGAGCAGGGCGGTGCGCTGGTCTACCGCTGGACGCTCAAGCCCGGCTGCACGGTGCCGCCGGGGCAGCACGTCTTCGCGGGCCAGTACAACCACGCCGCCGGCCTGCGGGATCCGAAGGACGACACCTACCGTGCAGACGCCTCGGACTCCGACGGCGCCCTCGCGGTCGGGGGCCACTTCTCCTCCCCGCGGTGAGACGGGCACCCGGGGGTGCCGCGACCGGCTGCAAGAAACACGCGCCCGCGCGGCAACCTTCCGTCTCCCGGCGGCAACTGATGGACGACCCGGCCTGCCGTCCGCAGGCCGCCGCTCCAGAAGGACAGACCATTGCCAGATCTCGACCGAGGCACGCACCGCCGGCGCACGGCGACCCGCCGCGTGCTCGCCACCGCCGGAGTCCTCGCCGTCACGGGCGCTGCCGTTCCCCTGATCGCCCAGGCCGCCCTGCCCGCGAAGGCCCGCACGCTGACGGTGGCCGCTGACGGCAGCGGTCGGTACCGCACCGTGCAGGCGGCGGTGGACGGCGCGCGACCCGGCGACCGGATCCGGATCGCCAAGGGCACGTACCACGAGGTGGTACGGGTGCCGGTCGGCAAGGACGGTCTGACCATCGCGGGCGCCACCGGCAACCCCGCCGATGTCGTCATCGCCTATGGCAACTCCGCCGGCACCGCCAAGTCCGGCGGCGGCCGACTCGGCACCGAGGGCAGCGCCACGGCCACCTTCGCCGCCGCCGGCCTGACCGTCGAGAACCTGACGGTGGTGAACTCCTTCGACCGGGCCGCTGCACGCCCCGGCACCGAGACCCAGGCCGTCGCCGTGGCGGCCGAGGGCGACCGGCAGGTCTTCCGCAACGACCGCATCATCGGCCACCAGGACACCCTGCTCGCCTGGTCACCCGACGCCACCGCGCAGACCCGCCAGTACTTCACCGACGACTTCGTCGAGGGTGACGTCGACATGATCTTCGGCAACGCCACCGCCGTCCTCGACCATGCCACCATCCAGGCCGACGACGACGGCGCCCCCGCCGACGGCCTCAACGGCTTCCTCACCGCCACCAACACGGAAGCCGCGCACAAGTACGGCCTCCTGATCACCGACAGCACCGTCCGCTCCACCGCGAAGGACGGCACCTACTACCTCGGCCGGCCCTGGCACCCCACCGCCTCCGCCGTGGCCCAGGTCGTCATCCGCAACACGGCGCTCCCCGCCGCGATCAAGAGCACCACCCCGTGGACCGACATGAGCGGCTTCTCCTGGCGCTCGGCACGCCTCGCCTCGTACGGCAACACCGGACCGGGCGCCGCCACGACCACTGACAGCCCACAGCTGCCGGCGGCCCAGGCCGACGAATACACCGCCACCGCGTACCTCGCAGGCACCGACGGCTGGAACCCGGTCGACCGGGCGACCTCGACCAGCTCCGGCTCGACCGTGCCCGCCGGAACAGCGACCGGCGACACCCGCCACGTCACCGAACCCGCACCGCCCAGCACCGTCTGCGCCGCCGTCCCCGCCACCCGGACCGTGCCCACCCGAAGCACCGACCAGGCGAGCGAGACCACCCCGCCGGACACGATCCGCATCCAGCACGCCCTCGACACCTGTACCCAGACCGGACACAACACCGTCGCCATCCGTCTGCAGGCCACCGACGCCAGCCACAACGCCTTCCTCACCGGACCGCTGACCATCCATCAGGGCGAGGTCCTGCTGCTCGACAGCAGCGTCACCCTGTACGGCTCGCGCAACCCCGCCGACTACCAGATCAGCGGCAAGCCGACCTGCGGCACCCTCGCCTCCTCCAGCGGCGGCTGCAAGCCGCTGATCAGCGTCGCCGGAGCCGATGCCGGCATCGAGGCCGTCCGCGCCGCCGACGGCAGCCAGGGCCGCATCGACGGCCGCGGCGACCAGACCATCCTCGGTACCACCACCAGCTGGTGGCAACTCGCCACCGACGCGCAGCAGACCGGCTCCAACCAGAACAACCCCCGCCTGATCCAGGCCGACAACTCCGACAACTTCACCCTCTACCACGTCGACCTGCTCAACTCCCCCAACTTCCACGTCGTCTACAACAGCGGCAACGGCTTCACCGCCTGGGGCGTACGGATCAAGACCCCCGCCACCGCCCGCAACACCGACGGCATCGACCCGGCCGGCGCCACCAACGTCACCATCACCGACTCCTCCATCATGGACGGCGACGACGGCATCGCCGTCAAGGCCGGCAACAGGCCCAGCAGCAACATCACCGTGACGAACAACCACTTCTACGGCACCCACGGCATCTCCATCGGCAGCGAGACCAGCAGCGGCGTGACCAACGTCCTCTTCCGCGACAACACCCTCACCGGCACCGACGCCCTCGGCAACGCCAGCGGCTCCAGCACCGGCATCCGCATCAAGAGCTCCCCCGCCAACGGCGGCAAGGTCACCGACGTCACCTACCTGAACACCTGCCTCGACGCCGTCCGCGCCCCGCTCGTCTTCGACACCCACTACTCCGCCGGCAACGGCTCCAACACCCCCTGGTTCACCGGCATCACCGTCGACGGCGTCACCGCCACCCACTCCCCCAGCGGCGCGAGGTCCACCCTGGTCGGACTGGACAAGGCCCACCCGCTCGAACTGGCCCTGGCACACCTCAAACTCGACGTCACCACGGCGACCGCCGCCAACGCCCGCATCACCGCCACCGACACCAACCTCCACCCGTCCGGCCCCGACGTCACCCTGACCACCACCAACGGCCCAGGCGCGGCCCCCACCTGCGCCTTCCCCACGTTCCCCGCCCTCTGACCTCACCGCCGACCGCTCGCCCCGGCCTCCTCGGAAGGCCGGGGCAGCCCGCTTGAGGACGACACCTATCCGCAGCCTCAACGGCTCGTGGACCCCGCAGGCCGCCAGCGAGAGCAACCCCGTCGCGGGCAAGGCCAACAGCGGCGCCACCTGGACCAACGACATCAGCCACGGCGACCTGGTCCGCAACAACCCCGACCAGACCATGACCATCGACCCCTGCAACCTCCAGTTCCTCTACCAGGGCAAGTCCCCCACCGCCAGCGGCCCATACGACCAACTGCCCTGGCGGCCCGGCCTCCTCACCCTCCAGCGCTGACCCGCCTGATCAACGGTGATCGCGATCGGGTGCGGCCTGCCGGCGCGTAGACGAAAGGTCTACGGCACGGGCGGCTCCACCTGCTGACCGACACTCACCGCTTCGAGGAACCCCAGCCGTGCGTCGGCTGGGGTTCCCCTCTTTCGTGGACCTGGCCGCGGCGTGGTGTACGGCGACGCGTCCTGACAGGCCCGGCCCGGAGCGGGCGGCGGATACGCGTCGCCCGTCCCCGGGCCGGCCGAAAGAACCTGCGCCGGAGCGGCAACCTTTCCGTCTCCGGCGCCCACTGGGCAGTGCAACGTCGAGTCGATCTACCGAATGGACCGGAATGAGGCCAACGAAGCACGCCGCCCCGCAGTCGAACCGCAGGCGTGGGCTGGTCATGGGCATACCGCTGGCGCTGGTGGCGGTCGGTCTACTGGTATGCCTGGCCTTCGCGCTCCTCCCGGGGAGCGGGGGCGACGCCGGTGCCACAGAGCCGGCTGCCGCCTCCGTCGTGGCCACCGAGCCGAGCACGCCGCCCGGCACCGGCGTCCCGGCCGAGCCCACGCCCTCGGCGGCACCGCCGTCGGTCACCAGCCCCCCGCCCTCGGCCACGGGCACCCCGTCGCCGTCGGCCACTCTCACGCCGCGGCCGTCGGCCGCCCCAGTCACCACGGCCACCCCGTCGCCGTCGGCCACCACCGGCGGTGCCCGCACCGCGCCGGCCCCGGCGTCCCTGGCCGGGCGGATCAAGCCCGGGACGAACTACCAGGGCGTCGCAACCTCCTACGACGCCGCCGACGGCAACGGCGCCTGCTCGTTCGGCCCGTCCGGCGACCTCATGATCGCGGCGATGAACCACACCGACTACGAGTCGTCCAAGGCATGCGGAGCGTTCGTGCTCGTCCGCGCGACCAACGGGGCGAGCATCACGGTGCGGATCGTCAACGAGTGCCCGCTGCCCTGCGCACCCGGGCAGCTCGACCTCAGCCACGAGGCCTTCGCCAAGCTCGCCGACCTGTCGGTGGGCCGCCTACCGATCACCTGGTCGCTGCTGAGCCCCGTCGCGCCGGACACCATGTCGATCCGGTACAAGACCGGGTCCACCCAGTGGTGGTGCGGGATCCAGGTGATCGGCCATCGGAACCCGGTAGCGGCGTTGGAGGTCCGCACCGGCGGCGGCTGGCGGCAGTTGTCCCGCACCGACTACAACTACTTCCTCTCCCCCGACGGGAGCGGGTGCGGCGGACCGATCAGGGTCACCGACATCTACGGCGAGCAACTCACCGTCGACGGCGTCGCGTTGCAGCCGGACGTCGCCCAGCCGACCCGAGTCCAGTTCGCCCGGCATTGACCGCGCCACTCGCCCGTCGGCCGGCGGTGGTCCCCCGCCGGGGCGCCCACCGCCCTCTCCCGGAGACGGGCACTGCTAGGCTCATGCCGGTTGTTAACGCTCACATTGCAGGGAGAGGGCGACCGGGGGAAATGCTCCTCGATGACGCGTCCGCGGAGTTCCACGACTTCTTCGAACGCCACTACGCCGAACTCGCCCGTCTCGCCCATCTCCTGACCGGCGAGACGGACGCGGCCGACGACCTCGCCGCGGACGCCCTGATCGCCCTGTGGCAACGCTGGGACCGGCTCCGCGCGGCCGACCACCCCCTCGCCTACGCGCGCGGGGTGGTCGCCAACATGGCCCGGGCCCGGATCCGCAGCGCAATCCGCGAGCGACGCCGGGTCCTGCTGTTCTGGTCCCGCGCCCCGCAGGAAGCGGACGGCCCGGACGTAGCTGCCGTGCTGGACGTCCGAACGGCGCTCGCCCGGCTGCCGTTCCGCAAGCGGGCGTGCGTGGTGCTGCGCCACGCGTTCGACCTGTCGGAGAAGGACACCGCCGTGGCGCTGGGCATATCGGTCGGTACGGTGAAGAGCCAGACCTCGAAGGGGATGGCCGAGCTGGAACGCGCACTCGGCGCACGAGCGGTCGGCGAACTGGCGACAGGAAGGAGGAATCGGTGAACGAGGACATCGCCTGGCGACTGCGCGAGGCCGCCGAGACCCACCAGCCCGACCGCGCACGGATCCTGGCCCTCGTCGAACGCGGCGCGGCCGGCCCTCCCGTCCGTCACCGCACACCGTCGTTCACGAGGTCGTGGCCCAAGGCCGCCCTCGCCGGCCTCGCCACCGCCGGCATCCTGGCGACCGGCGGCCTCGCCGTCGCCGGCATCATCCGGACCCCGCCGCCGTCGGACACCGTCACCACCGCTCCGGGCGCCCCCTCCCCGACTGCCACTCCGACGCCGACGCGGTCGGCTCCCCCAACCGCCACCGCTCCGGCACCGACCGCAGCCACCACCCCGGCCAGTCCGCACCCGAGCCCGTCCTCCGGCAGCCGGGCCCAGAACGGGCCGCTGTGGTCGGAGGGATCGATCGACTCGCACAGCAACGCCTACTGGGCACAGAGCGACCTCGCCCTGAAGACCACCCAGCCACTCACCTCGCTCACGGTGGAACTGCGCATCGCCCAGACCGGCGACGTACGGGACGCCGGCAACTGGCGGACCCTGCCGGCCGACGACTTCACCGTCACCGTCCAGGAGTCCGGCGGTGTGCTGGTCTACCGCTGGATGCTCAAGCCGGGCCGTACCGTGCCCGCCGGGCAGCACGAGTTCGCCGGCCAGTACAACCACGCCACCGGCGTTCGCAGTTCCGCGAACGACAGCTACCGCGTCGACGCCCAGTCGGCGGGCGGCACCGCGTCCGTCTGGGGAGGCTTCGCCCCGACAAGGTGAGGGCCGGCCCTCCGAGAAGTCGGCCGGCCCTCGCGGCACCCCCCGGTTCGCGTACCGGGCCCGCAATCCTTCCGGGCCGGAGCCGGAACCGCGGCCGGAGGCCGTGCGCGATCCTCCCCCGCGGACGCGACCAGGGCGCCCGCTCGAACGAGCGGGCGCCCTGGACCGACTCGGATTCCGGCTTGGAGGCCTTCGGGTCAGGCGCCGACCGGCTCCGTCCGGGCGAGGTTTGAGACCGCCTGGGCGGCGGGCTTCCGCAGCCCCTTGAGCAGGACCACCACCGCCGTGGTGACCACCGTGCCCGCCGCGACCGCGGTCAGGTAAAGGAACGGACTGCCGATCAGCGGGAGCACCCAGATCCCACCGTGCGGGGCACGCAGGGTGGAGCCGAAGGCCATCACCAGGCCGCCGGCGGTCATGCTGCCGACGATGTTCGCCGGGATGACCCTCAGCGGGTCGGCCGCCGCGAACGGGATCGCACCTTCGGTGATGAACGACGCGCCGAGCACCCAGGCGGCCTTGCCGTTCTCCCGCTCCTCGGAGGTGAACAGCCCACGCCGGACGACGGTCGCCAGGGCCATGCCCAGCGGCGGGGTCATACCGGCGGCCATCACGGCGGCCATCACCTTGAGACTGCCGGCGTCCGGGGTGGTACCCGCGGCGGTGAGCGCACCGGCCGCGAAGGTGTACGCGACCTTGTTGAGCGGACCGCCCATGTCGAAGGCCATCATCGCGCCGAGCAGCAGGCCGAGCAGGATCGCGTTGGAACCGGAGAGGCCGTTCAGCCAGTCGGTCAGGCCGTTCATCGCCGAGGCGATCGGCGAGCCGACCACCACGAACATCAGGAAGCCGACCGCCGCCACCGACAGCAGCGGGATCACCACCACCGGCATGATGCCCCTGATCGCGCGTGGCACGTTCCAGCGGATCATCCACAGCACCAGGAAGCCTGCGGCCACGCCCGACACGATGCCGCCGAGGAAGCCCGCGCCGACCGCCACCGAGACGGCGCCGCCTGCGATTCCGGCGGCAAGTGCCGCCCGGTCCGCGATCGCCCAGGCGATGTACCCGGAGAGGATCGGGACCAGGAAGCCGAAGGAGGTCTTGCCGGTCTGGAACAGCATCGCCGCCCAGCTGTGCGAGGAGGTCCAGTCGAAGTGGCCCAGCACGGACGGGGCGGAGGCGATCTGGTACCCGCCGATCGCGAAGGCGAGGGCGATCAGCAGGCCGCCGGCCGCGACGAACGGGATCATGTAACTGACGCCCGTCATCAGGTACTTGCGCAGCCGCTGGGCCCAGTGCTCGCCGGCTGGTGCGCTCGGTGCGGCGGCCGGGGCGGCGGCACGCGCTCCGCTGCCGGCCTCGGTGACCAGCCTGGCGGCCTGGGCGATCAGGTCGTCGGCGCGGTTCACGGCGGCCTTCACACCCACGTCCACGGTCGGCTTGCCGGCGAAGCGGGCGCGGTCCCGGACCTCGACGTCATGGGCGAAGATCACCGCGTCGGCCGCCGCGATCACCTCGGGGGCCAGCACCGTCGTCCCGGCCGAGCCCTGGGTCTCGACCTGGATCCGCGCACCCGCCCGGGCGGCGGCCAGTTCCAGGGCCTTGGCGGCCATGTAGGTGTGGGCGATGCCGGTCGGGCAGGAGGTCACCGCGACCAGCCGCAGACCGGCGTCGGCGGCGGGCTCCGGAGCGCCGGCCGGCGCCTCCTCCCCGTTGACCAGGGCCGCGACAGCGCTCGGGCTCTCGGCATCGCGCAGGGCCCCGGTGAACGCGGGGTCCATCAGTCGGCGGGCCAGCGCGGCGAGGATCTGCAGGTGGGTGTCGTCCGCACCGGCCGGCGCCGCGATCATGAAGATCAGGTCGGCAGGCCGCCCGTCCGGGGCGTCGAAGTCCACACCCCTGGCGCTGCGGCCGAAGGCCAGGCTCGGCTGCGTGACATGGGGTGATCTGCAGTGCGGGATACCGATCCCGTCCCCCATCCCGGTCGGGGCCTGGGCCTCGCGGGCGGCGACGTCGGCGAGGAAGCCGTCGAGGTCGGTGACCCGGCCCTCGGCTACCAGCCGCTGGGCGAGGGAGCGGAGAGCCTCGCTCTTGTCCGCGGGGGCGAGGTGGAGATCAACGAGTGCGGGTGTGATCAGTCCGCTGGTGTCGCTCATCGTGTCGATCCTTCAACTGGTGCCTGACAGTGTTCCCTTGCCCCCGGGAAATGGCCGCCCTTCCGTCCCACACGGTCGGGCGGGGTGCCTCCGACAGGAGGCGGTTCTCAACCGCGAAGCGGGCGTTCGAGCGGGATGTCCGCCGTCACGACCACGGCGGCCGGGTCCAGATCGGCCGGGGTCGGCATGACGCTCCCCGGCAGTTGCACGGCGGCGGCGCCGTGCGCCAGGGCCGCCGCGAGTGCCCCGGGGCCGGTGCCACCGGCTCCGAGGAAGCCCGCGAGTGAGGCGTCGCCCGCTCCCACGTCGCTGCGGACGGCGGCGACCGGTGCGCTGCCGTACCAGCTGCCCTCCTCGGCGATCAGCAGCATCCCGTCCGCTCCGAGGCTGGCGAGGACCTGCTGGGCGCCGCGCTTGCGCAGTTCCCCGGCCGCGTCCACGGCGTCGCCGACGGTGGCGACCGGGCGGCCCACGGCCTCGGCGAGTTCCCCCCGGTTGGGCTTGAGCACGTCGGGACGGGCCGAGAGCGCGGCGAGCAGTGCGGGTCCGGAGGTGTCCAGGGCGATCCGGGCGCCGCCCGAGTGCACCTGCGCGACCAACTCGGCGTACCACTCGGGCTCCAGGCCGCGCGGCAGGCTGCCGCAGCAGGCCAGCCAGTCGACGCCGTTCCCGGTGCCCTGCCCGATCTTCTGGGTGTCGCGGACGAGAGCCAGCAGCGCGGCCGACTCGGCCGCGCTGAGCTCGGGGCCCACCGCGTTGATCTTCGTGAGGCTGCCGCCGTCCTCGGCGATCGAGACGTTGATCCGGGTGTCGCCCGCGATGGCGACCGCCGCGACGTCGATGCCCTGGCGGCACAGGAGATCGGAGAGCAGCCCGCCGGAGAGGCCGCCCAGCGGCAGGACGGCCGTGGTGCGGTGGCCCGCGGCGGTGAGCGCGCGGGAGACGTTGACGCCCTTGCCGCCGGGATCGAGCCGGTCGTGCACGGCTCGGTTGACCTCGCCCGGTGTGAGCGTTCCCAGTTCGTAGGTGCGGTCGAGGCTGGGGTTGGGGGTGATGGTGACGATCATGCGCGGATGACTTCCGGTCCGTGGTTCTCGATCTCTGCGGTCTGCTCGTCGGTCAGTCCAGTGTCCGTGACCAGCACGTCGACCTGGTCCAGCGAGCCGAACCGGGCGAAATGGCGGGCGCCGCACTTGGAGGAGTCGGCCACCAGGACCACTCGGCGTGCCCCGGCGAGCATGGCCCTCTTGACGGCCGCCTCGGCGAGGTCCGGCGTCGACAGTCCGCCCTCTACGGAGAAGCCGTTGGTGGCGACCACCGCGACGTCCGCGTGGATGTCCGCCAGGTCGCGCAGCGCCCAGGCGTCGACGGCGGCCTGGGTGCGGTGGCGCAGCCGCCCGCCGACGAGGTGCAGGGCGAGCGCGGGGTGGTCGGCCAGCCGGGCCGCGACCGGGAGGGCGTTGGTGACGACGGTGAGGGCGCAGTCCAGAGGCAGTAGGCCGGCCAACCGGGAGACGGTCGTCCCGGCGTCGAGGATCACGCTGCCCTCGCTGGGCAGCAGGGCCAAGGCCGCCTTGGCGATGCGCTCCTTCTCGGCCGCGGCCGTGGAGTCGCGTTCGGCCAGGCCGGGTTCCAGGTGCAGTGCGCCGACGGGAAGCGCCCCGCCGTGCACCCGGTGCAGCAGGCCGGCCCGGTCCAAGGTGCTCAGGTCACGCCGGATGGTCTCCTGCGTGACGCCGAAGTCCTCAGCCAGCGTCGGCACGTCCACCCTGCCCTGCTCCTGGGCGAGGCGGAGGATCTGTTGCTGCCGCTCCGGTGCATACATGTGGGATTGGGTCCGTTTCATGTCCGTTTACGCCTGGTGAAGCCCGACCATACGCGCTTCGGACAGAAAAGCAAGAGGTCGTTCCGCCTCTTGTCCACTCCGCAAAATGTGCCCGAATGTGTTGACATCTCTGCGCAACCGGGCGTAGAACCAACCGAAACAACGCGCCAACGGGCGTGAAACCACAGACCGCCTGGTCCCCGCGACTGCCCCCGTACCGCGAGGACCAGGCACCGACCACGGTGGCCCGCGCTTCACCCTCCGCGCCGGCCACCGTGCCCCACCCTTCCGCCGACCCGGCTCCCACCCGGGTCGGCGATCCTCTCCTCCCTCTCCCCAAGGACTCCCATGCACTCGATCCAGGTCACCGTCGGCTCCAGCAGCGGTCTGCACGCCCGCCCGGCGTCACTGTTCGTCCAGGCTTCCGCCCGGCAGCCGGTCAAGGTCACCGTCGGCCGCCCGGGCCAGGCGCCGGTCGACGCCCGCAGCCTGCTGTCCGTCCTCGCCCTGGCTGCCGGCCGCGGCGAGATCCTGGAGCTCACCGCCTCCGGCGAGGGGGCCGAGGACGCACTCAAGGCGCTCGCCGAGCTGCTCGCCACCGACCTCGACGCAGCGGCATGACCGGTCCGATGCGCGGGATCGGTGTCGGCACCGGCAGCGCGGCAGGACCGATCGCCCGGATGGCACCCGTACCGTCACTGCCGGCACCGAGGACGGTCGCCGACCCAGCGGCCGAGGCGGCCGCGGTCCGCGCCGCCCTCGGTGCGGTCGTCGCCGACCTGGAGGAGCGCGCCGCCCGTGCGAGTGGCACCGGCTCCGAAGTACTCACGGCCCAGGCCATGATGGCCGCTGACCCGGTCCTCGCCGACCGGGCCGCCGAGCTCGCCGAACAGGGCACCGACGGCGCCCACGCGCTGGCCGCCTCCTTCGACGGCTTCCGTGACGCGCTGGCGGCCGCCGGCGGGTACTTCGCCGAACGCGCCGCCGACCTGGACGACCTGCGCGACCGCGCGGTGGCCCACCTGCTGGGCCTGCCCGTGCCCGGCCCGCCCGACCCCGGGCACCCGTACGTCCTGGTCGCCGACGACCTGGCGCCGGCCGACACCGCACTGCTCGACCCCGAGCGGGTATTGGCCCTCGTCACCGTCCGCGGCGGTCCGACCAGCCACACGGCCATCCTCGCCAAGGCGCTCGGCGTGCCCGCCGTGGTCGGCTGCACCGGCGCCATGGAGCTGGAGGACGGCCGACAGGTCCTGGTGCACGGCGCGGACGGCGTGGTCGAGCCCGACCCGAGTCCGGAAGCGATCGCGCGGGCCGCCGCGCGCGATCGCCGACGCCGCGAGCTGCTGGCCGGGTTCCAGGGGCCGGGCCGGACGGCGGACGGCCATCCGGTCTCGCTGCTGGTCAACCTCGGTGCGCCGCACGAGCTGGCCGGCGCGGCCGCCGCCGATGCCGAGGGGGTGGGCCTGTTCCGCACCGAGTTCCTCTTCCTGGACCGCGCCGAGGCACCGGGCCTCGCCGAGCAGACCGCCGCCTACCAGCAGGTCTTCGCGGCCTTCGCCGGCCACCGGGTGGTCGTCCGCACACTCGACGCGGGCGCCGACAAGCCGCTGCCCTTCGCCACCTCCGCCGACGAGGAGAACCCGGCGCTGGGCATCCGAGGCTTGCGGACCGCCGCCCGCGATCCGCAGCTCCTGGAGACCCAGCTCGCCGCGATCGCCGCGGCCGCCGACGGCAGCACCGCGCAGGTCTGGGTCATGGCCCCGATGGTGTCGATCCCGCGTGAGGCCGCCGAGTTCGCCGCCCGGGTCCGCGCGCACGGCCTGCCGATGGCCGGCGCGATGATCGAGGTCCCGGCAGCCGCGCTGCGGACCGACCGGCTGGCCGAGTCCTGCGACTTCTTCAGCATCGGCACCAACGACCTGGCCCAGTACGCCTTCGCGGCCGACCGGACGCTCGGCTCCCTCGCCGAACTGCTCGACCCCTGGCAGCCGGCCCTGCTCTCGCTGGTCGCCGCCGCCGCCCGGTCCGCGGCCGAGCACGGCCGTCCGATCGGCGTGTGCGGTGAGGCCGCTGCCGACCCGGAACTCGCCCTGGTGCTGGTCGGCCTCGGGATCACCAGCCTGTCGGCCGCACCCGCCTCGCTCCCCGAGGTGCGCGCGGCTCTGGCCGCCCACACCCTTGCGGAGTGCCGCGAACTCGCCGAGCTGGCGCTGCTCGCAGACGACGCCGACGACGCCCGCCGCAAGGTCCGGTCGAGCGTCGCCGGGCACTGATCCACTCCGTTGCAGCATCGGCCCCGATCTGCCCGGCGCGCGAAGGGCTCGGACCTCACCGTCGACCGCATCCGCCGCACCGGTCGGCTGCGGGCGAGTTGGGCGGCGGCGACCGGGCCGGCCGCAGGTCCGTCGGTCACCGCCCGGGCCGGGGCAAGGGGCGCCCCGTGAGTTCGGCGCGGACCGTGCCCGGGGTGCCGTCTGCCCTCGCCTCCTGTCGGACCGCGGCCGCGATGACGGAGGTGCCGTCGTCCGCGGGGAGGGCGAGGCGGAGGCTCCCGTCGGTGGCGCGGGGGTGGCTCGCGGGGGTGAAGCCCTCCAGGAACCGGATGGCGGCGGCGAGCGAGAAGGGCCCGGTGGGGGTGAGGGAGACGGCGGTCACGGGTCAGCCCCCGTGTGCGGTGAGGGTGTAGCCCTCGGGGCCCTCGAAGGAGAACATCGGCCCGAACGGGCTGTCCGCCATGGGGGTCAGGATCCTGACTCCGGCAGCGGCGAGCTGGTCACGGAGCTGGTGGGCGTCCGGGGTCCGGAACCAGAGCACCACGCCCAGGCCGGGACGTGCGGAGTCGGTGAGGTCGATGCCCGGGAGGAGCTCGCGGACGGCGAACGGAGTCGGCTTGGTGTCGAACACGACCGCGTGCGGCGGCGAGACCGCCGCCCGGCGCAGCCCCAGGTGCTGTTCGCAGAAGGCGGCTGCGGCGTCCACGTCGCGGACCTGCAGGGCGACGAAGTCGGGGCCGTCGATGGTGGCGGGCATGGGGGTCTCCTCGATCTCTAATGTCAGGACTTTGACATAGCGGAGACTAGGACCCCTCGGCTGGGCGTGTCAAAATGCTGACATGATGGAGAAGCCGCAGGCCGAGCCGCCGCACCACGCGAAAGACGTCACCCGACACGTGGGGTACGCGCTCAAGCGCGCCCAGGCCGCCCTGCGCAGCGCCATGGACGGGGTTCTGCGCGAGCACGAGCTGACCGTTCCGCAGTACGCCACCCTCGAACTCCTGGCCCTGAACCCCGGCATGTCCAACGCCGACCTCGCGCGCGCGACCTTCGTCACCCGCCAGTCCGGCAACGTCGTGCTGCAGGGCCTGCAGGAGGCGGGGCTGATCACCCGCCCGGCCACCGCCGACCACGGCCGGGCCCGCCCGGCCCACCTCACCGAGGAGGGCCGGGCACGCCTGAACGCCGTCCAGGACGCCGTCTACGCCGTCGAGCGACACATGACGGCGACGATCCCGCCCGAGCGCGTGGCGGCGCTGCTCACCGACCTCGACCGCATGGCGGCGGCCCTGGAGGAGTGACCGACCGCCAGGTGGACGGCCGACCGAGGATTCGTCGTCGACGTCATCCAGGGCGGCGCCGGCATCTCGCGGCAGGCGGCGACGATCGCGGCGGCCTTCGCGGGCTCCAGCAGGCCGAGTTCCTCGTTGGCGAGGGCGGCGGCCTCCTTCACGGCGGCGAGGGCGTCGATCAGGTGCGGGTAGGCGGAGATGGGCGTGCCCGTGACGGGGAAGTTCTCGGTGGCGCGCAGGGTGTGGACGCCCCAGTAGGCGTCGGCAGGGACGTCGCGGTTCCGAGCGGGTCGTGTTCGCTGCGGGTGACGGCGGCCATGGGTGTGTGGGTCCTCTTCCGGGGCAGGTGGTCAGGGTTCCGGTCAGGCGGAGGTGAGCACGGCGGTCGGGTCCAGCGCCGCCACCGGCCGGACGCCGCCGACGGGCCGGCCTCCGCCGGTCATCGGCTCCCCGGCGAACCCGGTGAGCAGCCGCGGGTCGACTCCCGCCCGCGCCAGGGCGGCGGCCGCCACCGGGATGCGCGCCCGGTCCGCCCCGTCGGCGATCTTCACGGCGACGGCCCGGCCGTCCGGCAGCGCGGCGATCTGGACGCCTTCGAAGCCGTCCTTGGCGAGCAGCCCGGGAACCGCGCGCATCAGCTCGGCCACGTCCCGGCCCGCGCCGGAGGCCATCTCCGGATGGTCGCGCAGCGCGTCCGCCACCCGGCGCTCGGCCGTGCCCGGCGCCGCCGTGGCGATACGGGCGGCGGCGCGGGCGAGGCCGTGCAGGGACACCGCGAACAGCGGGGAGCCGCAGCCGTCGACGGTGACGTTCGCGGTGCGCTGGCCGGTGAGCTCCTCGACGACCTCGGCGATCGCCGTCTGGAGCGGATGGGCCGGGTCGAGGTAGGTCTGCAGGGGCCAGCCGTTGAGCGTGCAGAGGTACAGCATCGCGGCGTGCTTGCCGGAGCAGTTCTGGGCGAGCCGGGAGGGCGGGCGGCCCCCGCGCACCCAGGCGTCCCGGACGGCCGGGCCGTACGGCAGGTCCGGGACGTTGCACAGATCTTCCTCGGCGACCCCGGCCAGTTCGAGGATCCGCCGGGTGCCGGCGAGGTGGCGTTCCTCGCCGGAGTGGCTCCCCATCGCGAGGGACAGCAGGTCGCCGTCGAGCGGCAGCCCGGCCCTCACCATGGCGACGGCCTGGACGGGCTTGAGAGCGGACCGCGGGTAGCAGGCCGCCTCGATGTCGCCGGTGCGGAACCGAACTTCGCCGCCGCCGCCGAGGACGACGACGGAGCCGTAGTGGATCCCCTCGACCACGCCGCCCCGGGTGACGTGGGCGACGGGTGAATGGAGGGGCTCACGGATCGGGGGCGCATCCGCGAGGAAACTGCTGCGCATCACTGCCTCGTTCGATGGTGGGTTGCTACGGGTGGCGGCCTGGCTCGCGAAGTCCCGTGAGCCATTGAGATCTTGACGATCGATCAGGAGTGCTCGTCGCTCGTGGTCGCGGCGCGTGCGAGGCGTCCGCGGATCGCGTACCAGCCGGCGACCAGCGCTGCGGCGATCAGTGGCACGCACAGCACGGTGGTGCGCGCGGCACCGCCGTCGGCGTACATGAGGACCAGCACCGACGCGAGGAAGGCGAGCGTCACGAGCTCGGTCCACGGGGAGCCGGGCAGGCGGTAGCCGGGGCGGGTCAGTTCGCCGGCCGTGGTCTTCCGCCAGAACAGGAGATGGCAGACCATGATCATGCCCCAGGTGGCGATGATGCCGATCGCCGCGAGGTTGAGCACGATCTCGAACGCGTCGGCGGGGACCACGAAGTTGAGGCCGACACCGAGGACGCACATGCCGCTGGTGAGCAGGATGCCGCCGTAGGGCACCTGGCTGCGGCTCATCCGCGCGGTGAAGCGCGGAGCGGAACCGTTGACCGCCATCGAGCGCAGGATCCGCCCGGTCGAGTAGAGGCCGGAGTTGAGCGAGGACATGGCCGCGGTCAGCACGACCAGGTTCATCACGCTGCCCGCCGCCGGGACCCCGACGTGGGAGAGCACGGTCACGAACGGGCTCTGGCCGGCGCTGTACCTGTTCCACGGCAGCAGCATCGAGAGCAGGACGACCGAGCCGACGTAGAAGAGGCCCACGCGCCACATGATCGAGTTGATCGCCTTCGGCATGATCTTCTCGGGGTTCTCGGTCTCCCCGGCCGTGACACCGACCAGTTCGACGGAGGCGTAGGCGAACACCACCCCCTGGATGATCAACAGCATCGGCAGCAGGCCGTTGGGGAAGATGCCGCCGTTGTCGGTGATCAGCGACGGGCCCGGTACGGCGCCGTCCACCGGATGCCGGGTGACCAGCAGGAAGATCCCGATGCCCATGAAGACCACCAGCGCGCTGACCTTGACGATCGCGAACCAGAACTCCAGTTCACCGAAGATCCGCACCGAGATGAGGTTCACGGTCAGCACCACGGCCAGGGCTATGAGCGCGATCACCCACTGCGGGACGTCGGAGAACAGGTGCCAGTAATGGGTGTACGTGGCGACGGCGGTGATGTCGGCGATGCCGGTGGTCGCCCAGTTGAGGAAGTACATCCAGCCTGCGGTGTAGGCGCCCTTCTCCCCCAGGAATTCCCGGGCGTAGGACACGAAGGCGCCGGAGGACGGGCGGTACAGGACGAGTTCGCCGAGCGCTCGCACGACGAGGAACGCGAAGACGCCGCAGACGGCGTACGCGACGAACAGGGAGGGCCCGGCGTCGGCGAGGCGTCCGCCCGCGCCGAGGAAGAGCCCGGTCCCGATCGCGCCGCCGATGGCGATCATGTTGACGTGCCGGGGTTTCAGGGACTTGCTGTAGCCGGTGTCTCCGGCATCGACGTGACGGGTCGTGGGGAGTTTCTCGTCCTTGAGGAACTGCTCGCTCACGCCTCGGGTCTGCCTTCCGTCGGGGACTCCGCACGCCCGGGGCGCACGATGTCGGTGAGGGTCGTCTCGACACGGTGCAGGTGGTGCGACATGGCCGCCACCGCGTCGTGCTCGGA
Source organism: Kitasatospora sp. NPDC056531 (assembly GCF_042794375.1). Classification (NCBI taxonomy): domain Bacteria; kingdom Bacillati; phylum Actinomycetota; class Actinomycetes; order Kitasatosporales; family Streptomycetaceae; genus Kitasatospora; species Kitasatospora sp. NPDC056531. The sequence continues at coordinate 202,212 of NZ_JBHTTU010000005.1, forward strand.
ACCGTCGATCAGCGCCTCGACGATCGCCCGGTGTTCGCAGTTGGACTGCTCGCGCCGACCGCCCAGCTCGTTGAGGAAGGTCGACTGACGCGCCAGCGCGTCACGGATCTCCTCGATGACCCGGCGGAAGACCGGATTGCGGGAAGCCTCGGCCACCGCCAGGTGGAAGACGGTGTCCAGCGCGACCCACGCGGTGGTGTCGGTCTCCCGCTCCATCCGATCGAGCAGGTGGGCCAGGTGGTCCAGGTCCTCCGGAGTGCGGCGCAGCGCCGCGTATCCGGCGACCGGGATCTCGACGTGCCGGCGCACCTCAAGCAGGTCGCTGGCGGCGTAGTCACCGAAGGTGGGGTCCTCGACCGTGTTCGCCACGACGAAGGTGCCCTTGCCGGTCTTGGAGACGGTCAGGCCCATGGCCTGGAGGGCCCGGAGCGCCTCCCGCAGCACGGGCCGGCTGACCTCCAGGGTCCGGCACAGCTCAGCCTCCGACGGAAGCTTGTCCCCTACGGCGTACTCACCGCGCTCGATGGCGCTGCGCAGGTGGCCGAACACCGCTTCCATCGCGCTGACGCGCCGCGGGATCACACCACCTGTCTGGCTGTCTGACAGGTTCACGGGGCGATCCTGGACGTTACGACGCGGCGGTGTCAAGACACCGGAGTCGATGCGACGGCTCGAGGGCTTCGTCCCGTGCACGCGGGTCGCTCGGAGGCACCGTCCGGACGGGCGTTCGCGGCGGACCTCGCGACGGCCACCAGCGCGTGCATCACCGCCGAGTCGAAACCCATCTCCGGGTGCCCCTGTACGCCCACGGCGAAGCGGTGCCGGGTGCTCCCGATCGCCTCGATGGTGCCGTCCGCCGCACGGGCGGCCACGACCGCCCCGGCCTCGGCGATCAGCTCGTCGAAGGTACGCGTCCCCGCATCATCCCGGTGTCTCCTCCGCCCGGCGAGCTCATTTCGCCCCGCCGTCCGGCGCGTACCGCAGCACGGTCCCGACCCGCACCTCCACGCTTCCGGCCGCGATCAGCGCGCTCACCGGCTCCGGGCCGCCGCCGTCCGCCTCGAAGGCCACCAGCACGCCCGGCTCCTCGCCGCACTGCCGCTCGACCGACCGCCGCTCCTCGGGCGTGGGCGCACGGAACACCGGGTCCTGGAAGGACCCCGGGCAGCGGACGTACAGCGGGTCAGCGAAGACCAGCTCCAGGTTGTGGTGGTAGGAGAGGTCGTGGTCGGCGGCCAGGCGCAGCTCGCCCGGGCGCCAGGAGTACACGTCCCAGTCCCACCAGGAGCCCTCCGGCAGCTCGATCACTCCGGCCACCGGGCCACGCCGTCCGGCGTCTGCGCGATGCCCGGGTGGCGGACGGCCTCCAGTTCGGCGTCGGCGAGCAGGTCGGCGATCAGCGCGGACGGGCCGAAGACCTCGGTGGCACTGAGGTCCCAGTTGGTGAGGACGAACCAGGAGCGGTCCGCGGGCCACCAGTGCGCGGGGAACTGACGTCCCTGCGGGCGGGCGTCGTGGTGGGCCGGCGCCCCGTCCAGTCGACCGCGGTGGGCCGCCACCGGTTCCCCCACGGCCTCGATCGCGGCCGAGGCGAAGCAGCAGGCCGTCCCCGGCCCGTCGGCGCTGTGCCGGGCCAGCACCTCCACCAGCCGCGCCAGGCAGTCCCGGTCCGGCGCACCGAGCTCCGGGTACTCCACCTCACCCGCGAGGGGGACGCGCTCCCTGTCGACCGTCAGGTACGACAGGGTGAACGGCCAGTCGGCGAGCCGCCGCCCGGCTCCGGCCAGGGCCTCGGCCCAGCGCACCCGTCGGCCGTCCACCCGCAGGGTGTGCAGGACCCAGCACCGGTCCGCGAAGCCGTGCTCGGGCGAATTCGGCTCGTAGCCCAGGATCCCGTCCGCCGCCTCCAGCAGCGGGCGCAGCCCGTCCAACTGGTCCCCGTCCGGCACCGGTTCCACGGTTCAGCCCCCCGTCTGCGATCCGAAAACCGGTACTCCGCGCCGGTACGCCTGGGCGAGGATAGCCGCCACCGTGCCGTGCCCGCGCTGTCCGAAGCCTGCCCGGGTGCGCCGGCCCATCGGAGGACCAGCCATGAACCCGCCCGTGGAGGACCCGACGCCATGACCCGATCCCCCCTCAGTCGCTTCTACGACGATTTCGCCGACGACTACCACCTGCTCTACGCCGACTGGAACGCCTCGCTCGCCCGCCAGGGCACCGCACTGGACGTCCTGATCCGCGAGCGGCTCGGCGACCGCCCCGCCGAGGTGCTGGACTGCGCCTGCGGCATCGGCACCCAGGCGATCGGCCTGGCCGGGCTCGGTCACCGGGTCACCGGCACCGACCTCAGCCCGGTCTCCGCCGCCCGGGCCACCGCCGAGGCCGCCGCGCGCGGGCTCCAGCTGCCCACGGCGGCCGCGGACATGCGCGAACTGCCCTTCCCGGATGGACGGTTCGACGTCGTGGTCTGCGCCGACAACGCGCTGCCGCACCTGCTGACGGCCGGGGAGATCCGCGCCGCGCTGGGCGAGATGCGCCGGGTCCTGCGCCCGGGCGGGCTGCTGCTGGTCACCACCCGGCCGTACGACGAGCTGCGCCGCGCCCGGCCGACCTCCACCACGCCGCAGACCGCCGAGCGGGACGGGTGGCGGTCGGTCATCTTCCAGCTCTGGCAGTGGCACGAGGACGGCGAGCGGTACGACCTGGAACTGTTCCGGCTGCTGCCGGACGAGGCCGGCCAGTGGCAGGTCGCGGTCCGTCGCTCCACCTACTGGGCGCTCACCCAGGAGCAGTTGAGCGGCTTCGCCGCCGAGGCGGGCCTCGCCGGGATCGGTTGGGCGCAGCCGGCCGACACCGGCTTCTTCCAGCCCGTCCTGATCGCCAGGGCACCCTTGCACTCCTGACACCCCTGACACCGGTGGCACCATTGGCGCTCCGCCCCGCCGCAGGTCCGTAGCCGGACGCGGCGGGGCCCTTTTTCGCCCGCCGATTTGCCGCCTCGTGTTACTTTTTACTCATGCGAGTAAATCCTCAGGGCGCAGGCGCCGCCGACGCCCCTCCGGCAGGCGGCCGGAGCTTCACCACCGACGCCCGACGCGTCCAGATCGTCGCCGCCGCGATCGGAACCGTCGCCGAACTCGGCTACGCCCGCGCCTCGTTCGCGCAGATCGCCAAGCGGGCCAAGCTCTCCAGCGTGCGACTGATCTCGTACCACTTCGACGACAAGGAGGACCTCTTCCAGGCCCTCGTCGACACCGTCCAGGAGCAGGTGCGGGTCTTCATGCAGCCACGCATCCGAGCCCACCGCGAACCGGGCGCGATGCTGGCCGCCTACATCGAGGCCAACCTGGAGTTCATGGCCGACCACCCGGTCGAGATGCGCGCGCTGGTGGACGTCCTCGCCAATGCCCGCCGCGAGGACGGCACCCCGCTGGTCAGCACGGCCGGCTTCGACACCCCCGTCGCCCTGCTGGTGCAGCACCTGCGGGACGGCCAGCACAGCGGCGCCTTCCGCTCGTTCGACGCCGTGGCGATGGCCACCGCGATCCGCGCCTCGATCGACGCGGCCGCCAACCGGCTCGCCGTCGGGGGCGACTTCGACCCGCGCGCCTACGGACGCGAGCTGGTCACGCTGTTCGACCTCGCGACCAGGAACGAGGCCGCGTCATGACCGTCCATGCCGCTCCCCGCCGGAGCAGGGCCTTCTTACCGCTGCTGCTCGACCTCCTCCTGCCGCTCGGCCTCTACTACGGGCTGCGTCTCGCCGGCGTGGACCAGTGGTGGGCCCTGCTCTGGTCGGCCGCGATACCGGCGGCCACCGTCGTCGTCCGGCTGGTCCGCACCCGCCGGGTCGACTTCCTCGCCCTGCTGATCCTCAGCATGATCGGGCTCGGGCTGGTCCTCTCCGTGCTCACCGGAGACCCGCGCACCCTGCTGATCCGCGAAGCCTGGACAGGCATGCTCGGCGGACTGATCGGCGTCTGGCTGCTCGCCTCGGTCGGCTACGGGCGCCCGGCCCTGATGGTCATCTTCCGCTCGTTCGTCCAGCTCAAGGCAGGTGAGGACGGGCTGCGCGCCTGGACGGGCCGCTGGGACCGGGACGCCGCTTTCCGCCACGGCCTGCGGGTCCTCACCACGGCGTGGGGCGCGGCCAGCCTGCTCAACGCCCTAGCCCAACTCGCCTTCGCCTACCTGCTGCCCGTCGACGCCGCCCCGGCGGCCATGCACGCCTGCTGGCCGGTCATCGCCGTACCTCTGTTCCTCTTCCACCTCGCGTACACCAAACGCCACGGCCTGCGGGCCTGACCGGAACGGAGCCTTCCGTGACCACCACCGCCGACCGCTTGCTGCTCCTGCCCGAACCCAACCTCGACCTCCAGACCCGCGCGGCCCTGGGCGCCACCGCCTACCGCCTCGCCGAGGCCGGCGAAGTCCTGGCCGCCGTCGACCGCATCACCCGGGCCGGCCTGTCCGGCCGGACCTACCACGGGGAGTTCCTCGCCCTCGGCCGCCGCACCGCTGCCGCCGCCGAGTCCGCCCTGCGTTCCGGCCACTCGACGACCGCCCGCGACAGCTACCTGCGCGCCGCCAAGTACCTCTCCCTGGCGCTGTTCTCCGTCCTCGGCAGCGCCCGGCCCGCCGACGAGCCGGCCGTCTTCGCCGAGATGCAGGCCTGCTGGCACCGCGCCGGCGAACTCCTCGACCCGCCCGTGCAGCGACTGCGCATCCCGTACGGGGACCTCGGACTGCCCGGCCTACCTCCTCACTCCCCCGGGCCGCCCCCGGCGCCGCCCCACCCTCATCCTGGTCAACGGCAGTGACGCCCAGAGCATCGACCTCTACGCCTTCGGAGCCCGCGCGGCAGTCGAACGCGGCTGGAACGCCCTGATCCTGGAAGGCCCCGGCCAGGGCAGCCTGTTGTTCGAGCACGGCATCCCGTTCCGCCCCGACTGGGAACACGTCATCCGACCCGTCATCGACCACCTCCTCCGCTCGCCGCTGGTCGACCCCGACCGGATCGCCATGACCGGCTGGAGCATGAGCGGCATCCTCGCCATCCGGGCCGCCGCCTTCGAACCCCGCCTCGCCGCCGTGGTCGCCGACCCCGGCGCCATGGACAACTGGCTCGCCTGGCCCGAGATCTGGCGCCGTCTCGCCGACGGCCCCGACCGCGAGACCGTCAACCGCCACTGGCAGCGGACCGTCCTCCCGGACCTCGGCCCCGCCACCCCACTGCTCGCCAAACGCGCCGAGATCTTCGGCCCCCGGTTCCTCCGCGACGCCCGCGCCGGCCGGGCGCCCCAGGACCTCTGGCAACTCGCCCACACCATCCGCCGGTTCCGCTGCGACGACGTGGCCCACCTGGTGGCTTGCCCCACCCTGGTTCTCGGCTACGAGGACGAGGCCCTCATCCCCGGCCAGGACACCCTGCTCCACGACCTCCTCCGCTGTCCCAAACAGCACACCGTCCTCACCACGGCCCAGGGCGCCGGCGACCACTGCGCCCCGATGGCACCGCAGGTGCGCAACGGCGTCATGCTCGACTGGCTGGAGCACACCCTGGCTTGACGCCCTCCTGTGGTGGGGCGGGCCCGATCGGGCCGCCCTGCTACGGCCAGAGCGTCCCTCGGTGCGCGGCGACCTGTTCAAGGAATTCCTGGAGCACCCGGCAGAGGACCTCGGGGTGTTCCAGGTGGACGTCGTGCCCCGCTCCCGGGACGCTCAAGGCCACCGCCCCGGGGTGCCGTTGGAGCATGGCCTCCGTCTCGTGCGGGGGGATGATGCCCGATTGACCCAGGATGACCAGCGTCGGGCAGGCGATGCTCGTCCACTCGTCCCAGAAGGAACGCCGGGCATTCTCCGTCAGCGCTTCGACCATCACGTCACGGTCGAAGCGCGGCCGCCAGCCGCCGTCTCGCTCTTCCAGCCCGGCTGCCCAGCCCTCACCGACAGCACCGCCGCCGAAGAACTCGACGGCGGCCCCGCGCGAGGGGAACGGCGTCGGCCACGCGTCGAGCGCTGCGCCGATCTCGGCACGCACGTTCGGGTTGGGGCCGCCCGGTCCCGCCTCGACGAGGACGAGCCCGCCCAGCAGGTCGGGGTGCGCGGCGGCGGTGAGCATGGCGGTGTGGCCGCCCAGCGACTGCCCCACCAGGACCGGCCGGTGCAGGTCGAGACGTTCGACGACGGCGACGGCGTCGGCGACGTACGCGGCGCGGGAGACATCACCCGGCCGGCGCTCGCTTGCGCCGTGGCCGCGCTGGTCGACGGCGACGACCCGGTGGCGGCGGCTCAGGTTCCGGGCGAGGGTGTCCCATTCGCCCGCGTGGCCGGCCAGTCCGTGCAGCAGGACGACCGGGGGGCCCGATCCACCCCAGTCGCGGCAGGAGACGCGGACGCCCTCGCGTACCACGATGTGCTCGGTCCAGGTCATGCCGGGTTCTCCAGGAGGTGGGCGCAATGGGTGGGGTGGTGGGCGCGCGGGCGCCGAACGACCTGCGTCGCCGTCACCCGTGCCGCCGCGCGGTGCCTCAGGAGGGACGCGTCGCCTTGCCGTCGAGCCAGAGGGTGTCGGAGTCGTCGCGGTGCGAGCCGGTCGTGCCGACGTGCTTCGCGTCGATGCGAGGGCCGTGCTTCATGACGTGCACCAGCGCCATGCCGTGGCCGCGCCCCAGGCCGTATTCCTCCTTGAGCCACGTGAGGATGGTTCCCGCCTTGGTGGACGGGGCGTCGAAGCCGCGCTCCTGCGCCAGCGCGATGAAGGCGCGGGGGGTCAGACCCGTCTTGGTCTCGATGGTGTCCAGGTACGCCTGAAACGACATGTGCTTCCTCTTGTTCGATGATCGGTGGCTGGGGTCCGGGGCCCCGTGGGCGGGTCAGGCGGGCTGGTAGGTCAGGTCCAGCACGCCGGTCGAGAAGGTGGCCGAGGCCGTGAGCCGCAGGGGGACCCGGCCCGTGCCGTCGGCGAACAGGCGCTTGCCGGTGCCCAGCACGAGCGGGTGCACCAGGAGCCGCAGTTCGTCGAGGAGGCCCGCTTCCAGGAGGGTTCGGGTCAGGGAAATGCTTCCGGAGAGGTTGATGTTCCCGCCCGGCTGCTGCTTGAGGTCCTTGAGGAAGGCGATGACGTCGCCGTCGATGACGGTGGTGTTGTTCCAGTGGGCCTCGTGCAGGGTGGTCGAGGCGACCAGCTTGCGGATGCCGTTGAGCGCGTCCGCCATCGGGCCGGTCTGCCCGGGCCAGACCGCGGCGAACGCCTCGTAGGTCAGTCGCCCCATCAGCAGCGTGTCCGCTCCGGCCTGCATCTGGGCAAGGGCCTCGCCCATCTCCTCGTTCAGGTAAGGGAAGTGCCACTGTTCCGGTGATTCCGCCACGCCGTCCAGCGACACGAACAGCCCTGCCGTGATCTTTCGTTCTGCGGTCGTCATGACCAATCCCCCTCGTTGATGGCGCTCGGGTCGACCCCCCTCAGCGCCAGTACTGGACTGTACAGTACCCATCTGAGTACTGATCAGTCCAGTACTCTTCGAGGGCATCAAGGAGGCAGACATGCAAACACCGGAGGACGGTCGCACGGCCCGCAAGCGTAGGGCGATCATGGAGGCGGCCACCGAGTTGTTCCTGCGCAAGGGGTATCCGGGCACCAGCATGGACGAGATCGCCGCGACGGCCGCGGTGTCCAAGCAGACCGTGTACAAGCAGTTCAAGGACAAGGAAACGCTGTTCGGCGCCATCATCCTCAACGCCAGCAGCAAGGTCGGCCTGTTCGTCGATGCCGTCGACGCACTGCGAGACACCGATGACCTCGACCAGGACCTGACCGGACTGGCCCGGCGCTACATCACCACCGTCATCCGGCCCGAAGGGCTGCAACTGCGTCGGCTGCTCATCGCGGAGGCCGACCGCTTCCCCGAGGTGGCGGCCGACTACTACCGGCGCGCGCCCGAGCGGACCATCGCCGCTCTGGCGGCCTGCTTCCAGCGCCTCGCGGCACGCGGGCTGCTGCGGCTGGACGATCCGGCGCTCGCCGCCGGCCACTTCGCATGGCTCGTCCTGGCCACCCCCATGGACCGTGCCATGTTCTTCGGCCACGACGACACCCAGACCCCGGCCGAACTCGAACGGCTGGCGGACGAGGGTGTGCGGGTGTTCCTGGCCGCGTATTCGGCTCGCTAAACGAACGGGTCCGATGCCCTCGATGGTCGTGCGCGATCGGTGAGCGCTTGATCACGGCGTTGGTGATCCAGTCGTGTCGGATGGCGGCGGCGAGAGCGAGCAGCCGCCGACAGGACCCGACCCGCCTGCGAGGCCCTCACAACGCAGGTGCCCGGCCCGCTCGTTGAGCGCAAGCCGGGCACCGGTCAGATCACTGGCTGGTCAGTGCTGGTTGTCGTTGTCCTCGTACAGCTCGCGCGGGTCGATCGACCAGATGCCGCGCCCGAAGGTGGCGGCGTAGAGGCGGCCGTCCGGGCCGGTCTTGAGCTGCTGCACCGAGTTGGTGGGCAGGTTGCGGCCGAGTACCGAGAAGTCGGTCCTGCCCGGCGCGCGGTAGAAGACGGCGAGGTCGGTGCCCAGCGCCAGCCCGCCGTTGGGCAGGATCTTGACCGAAGTAGCCGGGACGTCGGGCAGGTTGGCCGAGACGTCGGTCCAGGTGGCGCCGCCGTCACGGGTCTCGAAGAGGTGGCCGTTGCCCGCGCCGGGGCCCTCGGTCCAGGTCCGCGAGAAGCCGTTGATCGCGACGAACACGTGCTGGGCGTCGCTCTCGTCCACGGCGAAGGAGGAGATGTAGCGGTTCGGCAGGGTGCCGTCGACCGGCAGGTTCAGCTGGTGCCAGCCGGTGCCGTCGGTCTTGCCGACGGCGATGCCGCGGCTGAAGCCCTGGTTGTTACAGGGGCCGCACCAGCCCGCGTACACCGTACCGTTGACCGTCGCGACCGCCGTGGCGACGTGGCCGGCGCCCAGGTCGTACGCGCTGGTCCACTCACTGCCGCTGCGGATCGCGTAGCCCTTGTGCTGTACCCAGACGTGCCGACCGCCCGCGATCCAGGTGTTGACGTCCTTCGGGTCGCTGGTGATCGGCGCGATGAAGCGTGCGGAGCTGGTGTCCTTGTCCGGCGGGGCGACCTCGAAGGAGGTGGCCTTGCCCGGGTCCTTCGTCCAGCTGCCGTCGTTCACCGCGCAGTTCTGGGTGACCCACAGGTCGAGGTAGACGTACTCCTCGGCGATGTTGCAGCCGTTGTTCGGGTCGACCAGGGTGTCGCCGCCGTCGCCACCGAAGTTGGAGCCCATCACCTTGTCGTGGGCGCGCAGGATCGACTCGCCGTTGTCCTGCAGGCCTCCGCTGACGATGACGCCCTTGCCGGAGCGGTCCGCCGGGTCCTTGCCGACGCCGACCGAGTAGTACTGCAGGGTGTCCATGGTGCCGTCGTTGAGCGGCGTCCAGTCCTTGCCGTGGCCCCAGGCGTCCAACTGCCCGTTGCCCGGGCGCTTGTAGATGCCGCCGTCGTTGCCGACGTAGACGTTGACCTTGCCCTGGTAGCTGCCGAAGGCGACGGCGTGCTGGTCGGAGTGGGGGGTCGGCGAGCAGTCACCGGTCTGCTTGGCCGGGTCGATGCTCCAGCACGGGAAGCCGTTGTTCCAGTACGGCCCCACGGTGGCCCACTCGGCGCCGCCGTCGGTGGTCTCGAAGACCTCCTCCAGGCCCGCGTAGACGTGGTCCGGGTTGGCCGGGTCCACCTGGAGGGACTGGTTGTACCAGGACTGGATGCCGGGCTGGTAGCCCGGGTCCTGGAGGGCGGAGCCTGATCCCTTGAGCTTGTCCTTGTCCGCGATCAGCGTCCACGGACCGGACGGCGAACCGGACTTGGAGACGTAGATGCCCTTCAGGCCGGTGTCCGGGTTGTGCGCCATGACGTCCGGCGACTGGTCGATCGCGTAGTAGCGCGAACCGTCCGCCGAGCGCGCGAAGGTCACGTTGCCGACGTTCGCCGCGTCCGTAGGCAGGTCACCGAGCGACGAGACCCGCTGCCAGCTGCCGTCCGCTGCCTTGCTGTAGAAGCCGTTGTAGGTGTCGCCGCCACGCCAGCCGACCGCCAGGACCACCTTGGACGGGTCCTTGGGGTCGATCGCGATGTCGTTGGCGATGTTCCTGTACGGCGCGCTCGGGTCGCCCGCCTTCGCACCACCCGGCAGGTACTCGGGGTTGGGCGCGAACTCCAGCGTCCACGGCCCCGACAGGTCCGTGGTCGAGTGGCTCCACACACCCCGACTGGTCGCCGCCCACACCCTGCCGCCGCCGAAACGGAGCGCGTGGATGATCGTGGACTCCAGCTCGGCCCCACCGACCCGGTTCCCGGGCTGGAACTCGCCGTGCTTAGGGTCCGACAGCAGGTAGACACCGGTGCCGACGTACGAGGTGGCGCCGGTGTTCGACTCGCCCGTGGCGTACCAGAGCCGCCCGCCCTCGTCCAGGTTCAGCGTGCCCGTCGACAGCGTCGGCAGCTTGTCCGCGATCGGCTCCCAGTTCCCGCCGCCCGTCCGGGAGCGGAACACGCCGCCGTTGGCGCCACCGGCGTAGACGTAACCGTCGTTGTCCGCCGCGATGCCGGTGATCCGACCGGTCACCAGCCCGGCGCCACCGCTGGAGTTGGAGTTGACGTCGCGGTAGCGCGGGTCGTCCGAGTTGTACGGCTTGTCAGTGACGTGGTCCCAGTGCCCGTCCGTGTGCGGCATGGACTGCAGCTGCGACCAGGCCGCACCGTACGCGCCCGGCGCGACCACGCCGGGCGCGGTGCGGGCCTCGGTGTACTGGGCGACGCCCTCGGCGGAGTTCTCCGCCTCGTCGCCGCCGTCCCCGGCCTCCGTCTCGGCCTTGGGGCTGAAGGTCGAGAGGGCGTTCTTGCCCTGGACCTTCTGGGCATGCTGCTTTCCGATGTCCGCCTGGTGCCGCACCTGCCAGGGCTGCGGTGTCGGCGGCTCGGACGGCGCGGCGAGCGCCTGGGTGGTGGTCAGTCCGACGGCGGTGAGCGTGACGGCGCTCAGCAGCAGCCGTCGTCGTTGCCTGGTGGGCACGAGTGCGGTCCTCCCCTGTGGCCGGCCGCGCGGTCGCGCGGCCCCGGCGAAACAGGGGGTAAGCCTGGCCGGTCAGCCCGGCCCGGGGAAGATCCATACGGTAAGAAGCGGTTAAGAGCCCTACCGTTTCCAACAGTTGGCATTCACCGAATGCTCTGGGGCCGACCACCCCTGATGACCACTCACTTCCTACGGATCCGCCGCCGGAGCACCCGCGCCGAGGCGACCGGATCGAAGGCCCCCGGCCGGTCGCGGGTCAGCGGGTAGCAGGCGAGCCCGATCAGCACCGCGCTCAGGTGCCCGATGCTGGTGTAGTCCCGCCTCTGGTACTCACCCACGCCGTAGACGATGAGCACCCCGGCCAGGTAGAGGTACCGCCAGGGCCGCACGATCAGATAGGTGAGCACCCCGATCACCCCGGCGAGCGCGTAGCTGACGCCGTAGTCGAGCGTGTAGACGGCCTTCGGCGCGGCGAGGCCGCGGTGGATCGCCCACCCGAGGACGCCCTCGCTGAGGTACGTCGCCCCGACGTGCGCCAGCATCGCCACCGAGATCCAGCGCAACGTGCCGAGCCAGCGTTCGGCGGGCACGTGGAAGATGTTGTAGAGCGCGAAGTAGCTCAGCCAGCCGCCGCCCGCGATCCACAGCGCGCTGGTCGCCAGCACCCGGACCGGCGCGACCCGAAGGTGGTGCAGGTTGGTCGAGCGCCGCTCCAGGATGCGGTCGGCGGTCGCGGTGTCGACGTGGCGGATCACCTGGGTGGTGACCAGCAGGATCGCCAGCCAGATGTAGGTGCCGGGCGCGCGCCGCACGTAGAACCACGCCGCACGGGCCGCGCGAGCCCACCAGCGCCGCCGGTGCGTCTGGGGCACCTCGGTGGTGCTGCCGGACATCGGCGCCTCCTCGACGGTCCCTCCCCACCCTCGCCGGTCCGCACCAGCGCCCGCCGCTGCGGCGACCCGTTCGGGTGATCCGGCACCGGCCCGCACCGGCCCTCCCGGCCCCCGCCCAGGCCGACCTTCCATCGACACGGCCACCACCCCCGACTGGCGTAGGCTGGGCCTCCGGCCTCCCGCGGAGCTGCCGGTACCTGAGGAACGAGACAGCAAGGGCGCCAGGCACGATGAGGGACCGCCTCGGATCAACGAGACCGATCGACACCGCGACCGCCCGACACCCGGCACTCAGAGCCGCCGCCCGCCTGCGGCTCACCACGGTCTACGTCATCCTGCTGACCGTCACCGCCTCCTGGCTGGCCACCCAGAGCCACGCCGAGCGGGCCCGGTTCGTCCGGCACAACAGCAGCAACGTCCACCACATGGAGGTGGGCAAGTGGTGGACGATGTTCACCAGCGGCCTGGTGGTCGACGGGGTCCCGGCCTGGGCGGGCATCGCCGCCGTCGCCGTCGCCCTGGGCCTCGCCGAGTGGCGCTGGGGCCCGGCCCGCGCGGGCGCCGTCTTCGCCTTCGGACACCTGGGTGCCACCCTGCTCACCGAGGGTGCCATGTGGGTCATGGTGACCGCCCGGATCCCCGGCGCGCTCTCCCGGGCCCGGGACGTCGGGATCAGCTACGGACTGGTCGCCACCGCCGCCTGTCTGCTCGCCCTCGGCCCGCGTCCGCTGCGCCGCTACGGCCTGTCAGCCCTCGCCTTGGCGCTGGCCACCGCCTGGGCGCTGAACCAGCAACTGGCCGACGCCGGGCATCTGGTCGCCCTCGGGCTCGGCGTGCTCGCCTCCCGCACGGCCTGGGTTCGCGGCCGCGCCTTCCGAACACCCGACAGCGGACCCGGCGGAGACCCCGAGCGCGAACCCGCCCACAGCAGCGGCCACAAACCCTGACCTCCCCGCCGACCCGACCACGACGGGCCGGGCTCCCACCCGCGGGAGTCCGGCCCGCCTCCGTCTCCGGACACCCCTCCCCGCACCGCCCGCAGAACCGTCGGGCCGGTCCCGACGGCCCCGAGACCCGACTCCCCCAGAAAAATCCACCCCACCTCCCGAGCCACCCCTCGGCACCCTTTCCGACCTCCAGCCCACCTCAACCACCGCCCCCTTCAACCAAGTTGCCCAGATCAGCAGCCGACGGGAAGCGGCGCGGCAAGCAGCCACCCCGACCCACGCCTCCGTATTCTCTTGCGCTACTCTGCAAACCTATGCCAGAGTGCGGGCATCGGATCGAATACGCCGAATTCCCTCACACGTCGCTAAATCAGGAGCCCGCGCCGCGCGGGTGGGTCAAGGGTGCAAGCATGTCGAAGGTCTTGAGCAAGCTGCCGGTCGGTGAACGGATCGGCATCGCATTCTCCGGTGGGTTGGACACCTCCGTCGCGGTCGCGTGGATGCGCGAGCACGGCGCCGTCCCGTACGCCTACACGGCCGACATCGGCCAGTACGACGAGCCGAACCTCGCCGACGTCCCGGCCCGTGGCCGCGCGTACGGCGCCGAGCAGGCCCGGCTGGTCGACTGCCGGGCCCCGCTGGTCGAGGAGGGCCTGGCCGCCCTCGCCTGCGGCGCCTTCCACATCCGCTCCGCCGGGCAGACCTACTTCAACACCACCCCGCTCGGCCGCGCCGTGACCGGCACCCTGCTGGTGCGCGCCATGCAGGAGGACGGGGTGTCCATCTGGGGCGACGGCTCCACCTACAAGGGCAACGACATCGAGCGGTTCTACCGCTACGGTCTGCTCGCCAACCCCAACCTGCGGATCTACAAGCCGTGGCTGGACCAGGCGTTCGTCACCGAGCTCGGCGGCCGCAAGGAGATGTCCGAGTGGCTCGCCGAGCGCGACCTGCCGTACCGGGACTCCGCCGAGAAGGCCTACTCCACCGACGCCAACATCTGGGGTGCCACCCACGAGGCCAAGCGGCTGGAGTACCTGGACGCCTCGATGGAGATCGTCGCCCCGATCATGGGCGTCGCCTTCTGGGACCCGGCCGTGGAGATCCAGACCGAGGACGTCACCGTCGACTTCGAGTTCGGCCGTCCGGTCCGGATCAACGGCCGTGAGTTCGGCACCGCCGTCGAGCTGGTGCACGAGGCCAACCTCATCGGTGGGCGGCACGGTCTGGGCATGTCGGACCAGATCGAGAACCGCATCATCGAGGCCAAGAGCCGCGGCATCTACGAGGCCCCGGGCATGGCGCTGCTGCACACCGCCTACGAGCGCCTCCTGAACGCGATCCACAACGAGGACACCCTCGCCACCTACCACGCCCAGGGCCGCCGGCTCGGCCGGCTGTTGTACGAGGGCCGCTGGTTCGACCCGCAGGCGCTGATGCTGCGCGACAGCCTGCAGAAGTGGGTCGGCCAGGCCGTCACCGGCAGCGTGACCCTGCGGCTGCGGCGTGGCCAGGACTACTCGGTGATCGACACCCAGGGCCCGAACTTCAGCTACCACCCCGAGAAGCTGTCGATGGAGCGCAGCGTCGACGCCGCCTTCGTCCCGGACGACCGGATCGGTCAGCTGACCATGCGCAACCTGGACATCGCCGACTCCCGCAGCAAGCTGGAGCAGTACGCGGGCCATGGCCAGCTGGCCCCGTGGAGCGGCCTGATCGGCGAGCTCGCCCCGGGCGGCGCGGCGCCGATCGCCGCCGGCACCGGCGACGAGGCGGAGTCCACCGCACTCGACCACGCGGCGATCGAGTCCGGCACCGACTGATCCTTCCGGTTGGGTCAGGCCACTGACCCGACCGACGGACGCGTCCTGCGCGGGGTCGTCGCACCACACCGACGCGGCGGCCCCGCTCCGTCCCCCGCTCCGTCCGCCGCGCCTCACCCGAACGGCCTAACCGGCCGTGCGCGCCGCCGCCGGCGGTAGCTGAATGGCGGACGGCGCCCGGCGACGGGAAGGCAGGTCCTGGGATGGGTGAGGCGATCGGCCCGATGCTGGCCTCGGCGGTGGCGGTCGCGCTCAGCCCGCTGCCGTTGATCGCCGTGCTCCTGATCCTCGCCTCGCCGCGCGGCCGGACCAACGGGCTCGCCTTCACCGCCGGCTGGGTGCTCGCTCTGGCAGCGGTCGAGGCCGTGGTCCTGACGGTGGGCGGCGCGCTGGACCCGGACGGCGGCAGGCCGACCTGGTCGTCCTGGCTGAAGCTGGCCCTCGGCGCCCTGCTCCTCTTCCTCGCCGCGAAGCAGTGGCGCGACCGCCCGAGACCGGGGCACGTGACCGCGCCGCCGACCTGGCTCCTGGGGATCGACCGGTTCACCGCCGCCCGGTCCGCCGGCTTCGCCGTGGCCCTGGTGGTGGCCCATCCGAAGACCCTGATCCCCGCCGTCGGCGGCGCCGCCTCGATCGCCGCCAGTCCGGGCGGCACCGGGGCGAAGGCCGTGGCCGCCGCCCTGATGGTGCTGCTGGGCTCGCTGGGCACCCTGCTGCCACTCACCGTCCACCGGCGCGGCAACGACCGATCGATCCGCGCCCTCGGCGAGTGGCGCGCCTGGACGGCCGCGCACAACGCGGCGATCATGACCGCCGTTCCGGTGGTGCTCGGCGCCGCCTACCTGGGCGACGCCCTTTCCGGGCTCACCTGAACGCGATCCGCGCCAGCGGCCGGCCCCGGCACCTCACCGCCCGAAACCTCACCGCCCGAAACCTCACCGCCCGGGCCGTGGTCGCCGACAGCGCCCCGGCGCCGTCACCGGATCCGCACCACTCCCCGCCCCCGCACCGTCCGCGCACCCAGCCGCCCACCGCCGGCGCCCGCGTCGCCGCCGGCCCCCGCCCCCGCCGCCACCGCGTCCCGTAAGGTCAGCAGGATCTCCCCGTCGTACCGTTCCGCCAGTCGCCGCGCCAGCTCGGCCGCGCCGCTCGGCCGGACCTCCGGGGCCAGCTCCGGCAGTCGCCCGGGGCCGCTGAGGTCCTCGGCCTCGGCGGCCCAGCGCGCCGCGGCGCCCCGCTCGCCCTCGGCGGCGTAGTGCACGGCCAGGCAGTGGACGGCCAGCTGGTCGCCGTACTGGACGGCGATCCGCCACCAGAAGACCCCGTCCGCCGTGCGGCCCATGCCGTAGAGCAGGCAGCCGAGAGTCCGCAGGGCCGTCTTCTCGGCGAGTTCGAGGTCCAGGGCCAGCTCCGCCGGCTCCACCGCTCCCGCCACACCCGCGCACAGGTACCGCAGATCGCGCCGTAGGTCGCGCCGCAGTTCGGACCGCCCCCCGGCCCAGGGGTGCTCCCCCGGAGCCGGGACGTGCGGCGGCCGGGCGGCTGCGGGCGGGCGGGCCGGGCGCTCGCGCACGGTCGGGGCGGAGCGTCGGGCGGCGGCCAGCCGTTCGGCCAGCCGACGGGTGAAGGCCGCCGGGTCGTGGTCGCGGAACTCCCGGTCCAGCTCGGCGGCGTGTGCGCACAGCAGCTCGGTGATCCTCATGTCGCCTGCCCGTCGTCCGGGTGCTCCAGCAGGTACTCCAGGTGGCGCCGCCCGAGGCTGTAGTAGGTGCGGGCGGTGGTGTGCGCGATGCCGAGCGCCCGGCCGATGTCGTGGTAGGACAGGCCCGCCTGGCGCAGCCGGACCACGTCGGCCTGGACCGGCGCGGCCCGCGCGAGCTCCTCCATGGCCCAGTCCAGGGCGTCCAGCTCGGCGAGCTCCTCCAGCTCGTCCTGGCTGGTGTCGGGGCGGCGCTGGGCGATCACCCGCAGCCGTTTGCGCTCGGTGCGGCGGCGCTCGCGCATGACGTCGACCACCGCGTCCTTGACGATCTTGAAGGCGAAGGCCTGCGGGTCCTCACTGGCCAGCGCCCTGCGCCAGTTCCGGTAGAGCGTGGTGCCGGCGTTCTGCACGGCGTCCTGGGCGTCCTCGCGGTGACGCAGTCGCTGCCGGGCGTAGCGGAGGTACCCGGAGTTCTCGCGGGTGAAGAAGGCCTCGAAGTCGGTCGGCAGGTCGTCGAGCGGGTCCGCCCGCAGGCTCCGCTCCTCGCCCGGCCCGGGAGTGTTCACACGCGCCCCCTCTTCCTGGGTCAGCTGGCCGGCCCACCGGGTGGCACGCCGACGGCCCCTTGGGGGCTCGTGGTGTAACCGTCCGGGAGGCCCGGGTTGTTGACCGGATCGGGCGGACAATTGGCGACCGTTTCCGTTCACTTCCGAACAGTGCCGCTGACCTGCCCTTTCGAGTGCCCGGGAGGCCACCCGACGGCCGCAGCGTGACTCAGATCACACTCCGTCGAAGCCCGGCTTGACAAGCCCTCCGACCACCCCGCACCACGGCCCCGCGACACCGACGCCGAAACCGGCGCCGACACCCACACCGATACGACAGCCCTACGGCGCGGGCTCCACCACCGCCGAGTCCAGCGCGCCGGTCACCCGCTCCAGCAGCTCATGCAGCGCGGCCAGGTCCTCGACCGGCAGCCCGGTCGCCGCGAGCAGCCGACGCGGCACCTGCCCGGCCCGCTCGCGCAGCGCGGACCCCTCGGACGTGAGACTGACGGTCACCGAGCGCTCATCCTCCGGACTGCGCTCGCGGCGCACCAGCCCGGCCGCCTCCAGCCGCTTGAGCAGCGGGGAGAGCGTGCCGGAGTCGAGCCGCAGGCGCTCACCGATCCGCTTGACGGGCAGTTGGCCGTCCTCCCAGAGCACCAGCATCACCAGGTACTGCGGGTAGGTGAGCCCGAGGTCCCGGAGCAGGACCCGGTAGACACCGCCGAAGGCGCGCGAGGCGGCATTGAGCGAGAAGCAGATCTGCTGGTCGAGGCGGAGCAGTTCCTCGTCCGCCATGCCCGGGAGCGTGGTCATGGACCCATGGTACCGATCACAATCGCACCATTGAGTTGTGCGCAATTGAATTGCGTGCTCTACTTGTCGAGCAGACAGCGGGCCGCCAGGCAGCCGCCCGAGCGGCACGATCCGCGCACGGCGATCCACGACCCGCACCCCGCGAGACGAGCAGCAACACGAAGGGACACCACCATGGACGCGCTCTACACCGCCGCAGCCACCGCCAACGGTCGCGAGGGCCGCGCCGTCAGCTCGGACGGCCAGCTCGACCTCGCTCTCGCGATGCCGCCCGCGCTCGGCGGCAGCGGCCAGGGCACCAACCCCGAGCAGCTGTTCGCGGCCGGCTACGCCGCCTGCTTCGCCAGCGCCCTCGGCCTGGTCGGCCGCCAGGCCCGCGTGGACACCAGCGAGGCCTCGGTGACCGCCGAGGTGTCGATCGGCAAGGACGACGCGGGCTTCGGCCTCTCCGTGGTGCTGCGCGTCGAGCTGCCCGACACGCTCGCGGGCGAGACCGGCCTGCTGCTGGTCAAGCAGGCCCACGAGGTCTGCCCCTACTCCCGCGCCACCCGGGGCAACATCCCGGTCGAGCTCGTCGTCGAGTAAGTCCGGCAGGGCGAGCAGGCCTCGCTGGACGAACGCGCCGCGCACGACGCGCAGGCCGTACGAGCCAGGTCCACCGAGCGAGCCCTACGCCCACCCGGCAGACACCGCCGAGGCCCGCCGCACCAGGTGTGCGGCGGGCCTCGGTGCGCACCCCCCGGGTCAGCCGCCACCCGGCCCGTCCGCCGAACGCAGCGTCTCCAGTCGGTGCCGGTACTCCTCCGCGTCGATCTCACCCCGCGCGAACCGCTCCGCGAGCACCTGCTCCGGGGTCGGGCCTTGTGCCCAACCGCGCGGCCCCCCCGGCCCCGGACCGGCGACGCCCGCGGCCGCGGGGCCGGGCGGAACCGGCTGCCGTGAGCGGGAGAGGTACCGGAGCAGGGCGACGACCACGAGCACCAGCAGCGCCAGGACCAGCAGCGAGCCGATCACCATCACGGCGATGCCCCAACCGCCGATTCCGTGGCCGGGCCCGTACCCGTGGAAATGCCAGTGCCTCATCAAGACCTCCTCCTCCGGCCCCACCGGGCCCGCCGAGGCGACCGACGCCCTACCGTCCGAGGTGCCGGACCACCGGAGGTGCCGTCGCGCCCGGGAGCGGTTCCGCGGAAGGAGCGGAGTGTCCGAGGTGGTCAGCGCCTTACCACCATCGTGCGCCCGCGACCGGTCAAAGCGCTGTCAAGGAAGCCTGAGAAAACGTGCCTACGCTCACGCCCCCGATCACCGGGGTAGCGTTGCCGCTCATGAGCCACCACCTGCCCGGCGACCACCGCTCCCCCGAGCAGCTCGTCGCCGCCGGGATGCTCCGCCGCCACACCGACGGCTCCCCCCACCCGGCGCTCGGCCGCTCCCCGATCGTCTACGTGTCCACCCCGCTCTGGACCGAACTCACCGCCCTCGCCATCGCCCCCTCCGCCGCCGAGGCCACCGCAGCCGCCCTGCTGCGCGCCATCGCCGACCGGGCCGAGGACGCGGCACTCGCCCCGGGCAACGAGCGGGCCCCGCGCGACGACCTGTACGTGACCGACCCCGCGCACATCGGCCCGCACCGCCGGGCGGTCTGGTTCCAGCGCTCCGGCCCGGGCGGCCCGATCACCGCGACGTTCGCACCATGAGCCCCCGAACCGCGAGACCCTGAACCACCGCGTTCACGAACCGCGACGTCACGAACGCCGAAGTCCGAAGCCGCCGGTTCAGCGCTCGACCTGCAGGCTGCGGCAGACCCAGCTGAGCCGGTCCGGCCCGTCGGCCGGCGGCCGTTCGTGGTAAGTCCCGTCCGACACCGACAGGTTGACGATCAGGTAGGCGTGCCAGCCGGCCCCCACCCCGTGCAGGTCCGCGTAGACCAACTCCTCCTTGACGTACCAGTCCACCGAGTGCGCGCCGAGCACCACCCGCAGGCCGAAGGTCGCCCCCGGCTCGATCCCGAGGCCGCCGCCGTGCCAGTACCGGAACCCGCCGCGGACGTGGTTGGAGATCTCCAACAGGTCCGGGTTGTCCGGGTGGTACTCGAACACGTCGACCTCGTTGCCGCCGTCCCGCCAGGTCCAGATCGCCGGCCAGGCGCCGAGCTCGACGGGCAGCGTGACCTGCGCGGACAGCACGTCCCCGGTGCGGACCTGGAAGCCCTCCGGACTGCCCTCGGTGGTCAGCAGATTGCAGGTCCACAGCCCGCCGGTGGGCCGCCGGACGGCGGCGAACACCCCGCCGGGGCAGTACTGGCGACTCAGGTAGTCGAGTTTGTGGTCGCTCCGGTTGGTCGGCCCCATCCGGGGGTACGCGCTGGTGCGCCCGGCGATCCACTGCCTGGTCGAAGTGAAGTCCGCGTCGAACACGACTGTCACGGCCGCCTCCCCAATGCTCCGGTGCCCCGACAGTCCGAACCGTCGGGCACACGGAGTGAGTTACCCGGTACGCTCCGCAGTATGCGAACCGGACCGGCGAGGTCCGGGGCGGCAGCCGGGCCCGCGGCCCGAAGGTCAGCCGACCGACGCGGTGGCACCCCCGGCCCGGAGCCGGTCGGTCACCGAGACCACCCCGTCCACCGAGCGGCACAGGTTCAGCACGACCGGCACCAGGTGGGCCTCCGGCACGGTGCCGCTGAGCACCACCCGGCCCTGGTCAACCTCCACCCCGACCTCCGCCGGGCTCACCCCGTCGATCCGGCCGAGCACCTCCTCGACGATCTCCCGCCGGATCACCCGGTCCTCGCGCAGGAACACCCGCAGCAGGTCCCCGCGGCTCACCATCCCGAGGACCCGCCCCTCGTCGTCCAGCACCGGCAGCCGTTTCAGCCCGTGCCGGCTCATCAGCCGGGCCGCCGCGACCACGCTGGTGTCGGGCGTGGTGCAGACCGGCTGCGCCGTCATCAGATCCGCCGCCGTGATCTCGCCGCCCAGCCCCGCCGGCGCCGACTCGGGCGCCGGCAGCAGACTGCCCGGGTCCTCCTGCGCGGCCAGGGTGCGCAACAGGTCGGCCTCCGAGACCACGCCGAGCGGCCGCCCCTGCGGGTCCACCACCGGCACCCCGGTGATGTCGTAGTCGGTCAGCAGCGCGACGATCTCCCGGAAACCGGTCTCGGGCGCGACCCGGACCACGGGGCTGGTCATCACAGATTCGACGGTGGCATGCCGCACGCCGGTTCACCTCGTCCAACGGTGCTGGTCGGACCGGGCACGGATCGTCCCGGCCGGTACCCGCAGCATGACCCCGAACGGCCTAGATCGCCAGGGGCCAAGGGGCTGAACGAGTGGGACCAAGGACTCTGTGCCGTGAACACGGAGTCGACGGGCGGGAGCTCGCGGTCCCGGGGCTCGCCGGCGCCACGGACGGCGCAACCATCACATGGTCGACTCGTCGGACCGTCCACCACGACGGCACGCACGGCTCCGGGAGGGCCCGTTGGCAGAAGGGGCGGTGGGCGCGGCGTCCGTCCAGGTCGAGGCACTCCTCGACAACGGTGGCCGGATCAGACCGTCGCGCCGACCCGGCCGACCAACGCCTGCCCGTAGTCCGGCAGTTCGACGCTCGACACCTGCTTGCCCAGCTCCAGCATCTTGTCCAACGCCCACCGCCGGTTGAGCACGGCGTTGCGCAGCCGCAGTCCGGTCGCGGTGCGCGGCGCCAGGAACGGGCCGGTGCGGTCCCCGCCCTTCTGGCAGCCCTGGGCGTAGTCGCGCAGCAACCGCTCGTACCGGCCGAAGGCGGCGCGGTGGTCGCCGTCGGCCAGGGCCAGCTCGCCCGCCAGGACGTACGCGGCCACCACCGCCGTCCCGGTGCCCATTCCGCCGATTGTGGCGCCGCAGGCGGCGTCACCGAGCAGGGCGATCCGCCCGGTGGACCAGCTGGGCACGTCGGCGCGGCTGATCGAGTCGAAGTACAGCTCGGGCGCGGCGTCCAGGCCCGCCAGCAGCTGCGGCACCCGCCAGCCGAGGCCCTCGAAGGCGTCCCGGATCAGCGCCTTCTGCTGGTCGAGATCGTGGCGCTCGTAGCGCAGCTCGGGCGAGGAGAACAGGCAGAAGGCCCCCGCCCGGGCGGGGTCGCGGTGGTCGGCCCCGACGGACATCAGCCGACCGGGCACGTTGAGGCCGACTCCGCCGACCGGCAGGCCGCCGTCGTTGGGCAGTTGCCAGGTGGCCGCGTAGTAGCCGAGGTGGCGGACGAACCGCCGCTCGGAGCCGAAGGCGAGCCGCCGGACGTTGGAGTGCAGCCCGTCGGCGCCGATCACCAGGTCGAACTCGCGGGGTGCGCCGTGCC
This sequence comes from Kitasatospora sp. NPDC056531, assembly GCF_042794375.1. Classification (NCBI taxonomy): domain Bacteria; kingdom Bacillati; phylum Actinomycetota; class Actinomycetes; order Kitasatosporales; family Streptomycetaceae; genus Kitasatospora; species Kitasatospora sp. NPDC056531. The sequence goes on from NZ_JBHTTU010000005.1 coordinate 224,343, forward strand.
GGAAGGCGACCCGGACGCCGTGCGCGGTCTCCTCCAGGGCCGTGATCGAGTCCCCGAAGAGGTACTCGGCACGGGCGCTGCTGTGCCGGTGGAGCAGCTGGGCCAGTTCACCGCGCGGGACCTCCAGCTCGCCGCCGGCGAATTCGGCGGGCAGGTGCAGCAGTTGCCGTCCGTCCTGGTTCACGAAGGTGATCGGACTGCCACCGGTGTCGAGCGCGCGCAGTTCCTCCAGGACGCCCATCCGTTCCAGCACGGTCAGGTGGGTGCGGCCCCGGAAGTCGACGTTCTGGCCGCCGCCGCGCAGCGCCGGGGCGAGTTCGATCACCGTCACCTCGAAGCCGTACCGGCTCAGCCAGTGGGCCAGCGCCGGACCGGCGATGCTCGCGCCCGAGATCAGCACCTTGGCGCGCCGGGTGTCGCGCGGGGAACCGCTCCGGGCATCGTGCGCAAAGCCGCTCATGGAAACCACTCCGTCCGAGGGTCGAGGTCCGGGAGTCACGAGTCGAGTAACTGCGTCTCGCGGACACTGTTCATTGCTGTGTACGGTAGACACAGTTGGCGCGGACAGGCAACCCCCAGAACGGGAGCGGACGATGGGCGAGGCGGCGAACGACACGGTGCGGCTGCTCTGGGGCCCGCCGGCCAAGCCGACCCGGGGCCCCAAGCCGGCCCTCAGCCTGGAGCGGATCGCCGCCGCCGGGGTCGAGGTGGCGGACGCGGAGGGGCTCGGCGCGGTCTCCATGCAGAAGGTGGCCGCACTGCTCGACTTCACCAAGATGTCGCTCTACCGCTACGTCCCCGGCAAGGCTGAACTCATCGCCCTGATGGTCGAGTCGGCCGTCGACGAGCCGCCGACGCCCGCCGAGGGCGCCCACTGGCGGGAGCAACTCACCGCCTGGGCCCACCACTTGGCCGCATCGTTCACCCGACACCCGTGGCTGCTGGACGCCACCGTCGGCCCCCGGGTGCCGGGTCCGAAGGAACTCGCCTGGCTGGAACGGGTGGTGGCCGCCCTCGACGGCCACGGGCTGACCGGCGCCGAACGGATGGACGCCGCCGTGCTGCTCGCCGGGCACGTGCGCGGCATCGCCGAACAGGCCCGCGCCGCCGGCCCGAACGGTTCCCCCGAGGCCGAACTCCTCGCCGCCCTCGGCACCGTGGTGCACCGGCACGCCGAGCGCTACCCCGCCCTGGCCGCCGCGATGGCCGAGCCGGGCGGGCACGACCAGGCCCTGGACTTCGGCCTGGAGCGCATCCTGGACGGCCTGGCCGCCCTGATCAGCCGCCGCACGCACCCGCCGCAGCCCCGATAACCCCTCGATCCACGCCCCTGGGGACGGCTAGCATCCCGCTCCATGGCGATGTTCGTGCACCTGACCGCCGCGGCGAACGCGCCGCGCATCCGCCGCGCCGGCATCCGGGCCGACAGCCGGGGCCAGGGCGGTGTGCGCGGGGTGTACTGCTTCCCGGTGCTGCCCTCGTACACCCTCACCCACCAGTGGCTGCGCGAGCTGGCCCGGTTCGGCCCGAAGGGGTCGCTGGTCGCGGTGCACGTCCGGCTGGACGACACCCAGCAGGTGCTGGTCGGGCACTACCGGGACCGTGCGAAGGAGGCCCAGAAGTGGCTCTCGGCCGCCGAGGCGGTCGCGAGGATCGGCGCGCTCGCGGACCCGCGCGGCTGGGAGGTGGTCGTACCGCGCGCGCTCGGCGCCCGTGAGGTGCACCGGATCCGCGCCGTACCGCAGGTCGCGGGCTGGCGCTACCTCCCGGGCGCCCACGGCACCCGCCCCTGCACCTGCGCGGGCTGCCGCCTGCGCGGCGGGTACGGCGACCGGCGGATGCGCGAACGTCACCCGCACCCGCTGGACGGCCCGCCGCCGCCCGCGCCCGTCCTGCTCGCCCGGATCGAGGCGGCGGGCGAGCCGGGCGACCCGGCAGAGCTGCGGGCCGCCCTGCACTGGTTCGGCCTGCGCCGCCGGGGTCCGGTGGACCTCCTCGCCCGGCTGGCCGACCACCCGGACCCGGGCGTGCGCAGAGAGCTGGTCTGGGCCGTCTACGGCTGGTCCACCCCGGGTGTCGCCGAGCTGTTGGACGGCCTCGCCGAGGACCCGCACCCGGAGGTCCGCGAGGCCGTCGGGGGAAGGGGTGGAGTCGCAGAGAGTGGCTGGCGGAGCTTGGAACGGAGGGGGACTGGAAGTAGGAGTGGGAGGA